>JAADHW010000007.1 GCA_013151695.1 Gammaproteobacteria bacterium | reverse complement strand
GTGGCACAAATGTTGTTTTTGGAATCAGAGAATCCTGATAAAGACATCTACCTTTACATTAACTCTCCAGGTGGGTCGGTGACGGCGGGAATGTCAATATATGACACGATGCAATTTATTCGTCCTGATGTAAGCACATTGTGCATTGGTCAAGCCGCGAGCATGGCTGCATTCCTGTTGGCAGCAGGGCAAGCTGAAAAGCGCTTTGCATTGCCTAACTCTCGCATGATGTTGCATCAACCCAGTGGTGGTTCACGCGGTGTCGCTGCGGATATTGAGATTCAAGCTCAAGAGATATTGCTGATGCGGGAACGCCTAAACAAGCTTATTGCGCATCATACCGGTCAGAAAGTTGAAACCGTGGCCAAGGACACCGACCGAGACTTTTGGATGAGTCCTGATGCCGCAGCAGAATATGGCTTGGTGGATAAAGTTCAGCAAAACCGCAATACAATAACTGCAAAAGACGAATAGCACCCGTACCAAAAAGCGCAAAGTGGTTACACTGTGGGGTTGCAATAGGTTGCATCAGCACTCAAGGTATATATTGGGTACTCAATATGGGTACGTGGTGAGCATATTGGTGCTTGTAGTCAAGTAACCTGTATAAAACTTAGACCGAGGAAACTATGTCCGACGAAAGTGGCAAAGGCGACGATTCAGGAAAACTCTTGTACTGTTCGTTCTGCGGCAAAAGCCAGCATGAAGTTCGAAAACTGATTGCCGGACCGTCTGTATTTATTTGTGATGAATGTGTTGAGCTGTGCAATGACATCATTCGCGAAGAAGTCTCTGAGGCTACTCAGTCTGGTGAGTCTAGTAAACTTCCGGTTCCTCAAGAGATCAATGCCATTCTTGATGAGTACGTGATTGGCCAAGAACATGCAAAAAAAGTGTTGTCAGTCGCGGTATACAATCACTACAAACGATTGAATTACAACGGCAAGAAAGACGAGGTTGAGCTTTCAAAGTCGAATATTTTACTCATAGGTCCTACTGGAAGTGGTAAAACACTGTTGGCTGAAACCTTAGCAAGATTGTTGGATGTACCCTTCACCATAGCTGACGCTACGACGCTTACCGAAGCGGGGTATGTGGGAGAAGATGTAGAGAATATTATTCAAAAGCTGCTGCAAAAGTGTGACTACGATGTGGACCGAGCTCAAGTTGGGATCGTTTACATTGACGAAATTGACAAAATTTCTCGTAAATCAGATAACCCATCTATCACCCGAGATGTTTCAGGTGAAGGTGTTCAACAAGCGCTGCTCAAACTCATCGAAGGCACTGTCGCTTCGGTCCCCCCTCAGGGTGGACGTAAACACCCACAGCAAGAGTTCTTACAAGTAGATACCTCTAATATCTTATTCATCTGCGGTGGCGCATTTGCGGGTTTGGAAAAGGTCATACGTGATCGTTCAGACAAATCTGGCATTGGTTTTGGTGCAGAAGTGAAAGGTGAAGCAGATAGGAAGAACATTGGTGAAACCCTACGCAATGTCGCTCCAGAAGATCTCATTCGTTATGGCCTGATCCCAGAGTTTGTGGGCCGCTTGCCGGTCGTAGCGACACTGGAAGAACTTGATGCAGATGCGTTAATTCGCATCCTCACGGAACCCAAAAATTCCCTCACCAAGCAGTACACCAAACTGTTTGAAATGGAAGATGTCGAAGTAGATTTCCGTGAAGACGCGTTAAGAGCTATTGCCGACAAAGCCATGCAGCGTAAAACTGGTGCGCGTGGACTACGCTCAATCTTAGAAGCTGTATTGCTTGAGACCATGTACGATTTGCCGTCAACCGACTTAGTCAGCAAAGTGGTCATCGATGAAAGTGTCATCAAAGGCGAAAGTCAGCCCATGCTCATCTACGAAAATGTCGATCAGGTAAAAGCAGCTCCGGAAGAGTAGATCTTTATTATTCGCAACTGCGGGCTGGAACAAATCGCTATTGACCCAATCGCTATTAACTCAATAGAACCTTCACGGTCAGAGGTGCCAAATTGTGACTGAATCTGTATTGATTGAAAATATACCCATTCTGCCGTTGCGCGATATGGTGGTGTATCCCCATGGCGTCCACCCTTTGTTTGTTGGGACACAAAGCAGTATCCGTGCGCTAGATGCTGCGATGGCCGACAACAAACAAATTCTACTGGTTGCAAAAAAAAATGTAGACGTGGCTGAGCCTGAACAAGCTGACCTCTACGGTATGGGAACTGTAGCGACCATTCTTCAACTACTTAAGCTGCCTGACGGCACAGTTAAGGTCCTGGTTGAGGGCGGGCAAAGAGCAAGCGTATCTGAAATCACTCGTAGGGATGGTTTCATAAGTGGTAATGCTGGTATTCATGCTGAGCCAAAATTTGACAGCCGCGAGGCAGATACCCTGTCTCGCACATTGTTATCTCAATTTGAACAATATGTGCAGGCCAGTAAGAAGGTTCCTCAAGAAGTGTTGTCTTCTTTGTCCTCCATTGACGATCCAACTCGTTTGGTTGACACCATTACTGCGCAAATGTCACTCAGCATCGAAGATAAGCAAGCCATACTCGAAGCAGTAGAGCTAGAGGTCCGTATGGATTTGGTTTTGCGTTTCATGGACTGCGAAATTGATGTTCTAGAAATGGAAAAGAAGATCCGCGGGCGTGTTAAAAAACAAATGGAACAAAGTCAGCGAGAGTACTATTTGAATGAGCAGATGAAAGCCATTCAACATGAGATGGCTGATGATGAAAAAAGCGAAGTCGATGAAATGCGCAAGCGTATCGATGATGCCGGCATGCACAAAGAAGCCAAACAAAAGGCGGATGCTGAGTTAAACAAGCTTAAATCTATGCCGCCGATGTCTTCCGAGGCGACGGTAGTGAGAGGCTATCTCGATTGGATTTTAAACGTACCGTGGAAAAAGAAGAGCAGGATAAGAAGGGATCTAGCTGCGGCGCAGAAGATACTCGATGAAGATCATTATGGTTTGGAAGAAGTTAAAGATCGAATTATTGAGTATTTGGCGGTACAAAATAGAGTCTCCAAAATGGCCGGACCGGTACTTTGTTTGGTAGGCCCTCCGGGTGTAGGCAAGACCAGTCTCGGTGAGAGTATTGCTCGCGCAACCAATCGTAATTTTATTCGCATGGCCTTAGGGGGAGTGCGGGATGAAGCCGAAATACGGGGGCACAGGCGCACTTATATCGGTTCTATGCCAGGTAAAATCATTCAAAAGATGTCCAAGTCTGGTGTGACTAATCCGCTGTTTTTGTTAGATGAAATCGACAAGATGGGTATGGATGTCCGCGGCGATCCGGCCAGTGCGCTTCTAGAAGTGTTAGACCCGGAGCAAAACAGCACATTTAATGATCACTATTTAGAAGTTGACTACGACTTATCGAATGTGTTTTTCATCTGCACCTCTAATTCAATGAACATACCCCCAGCACTACTTGATCGCATGGAAGTGATTCGTCTGCCGGGTTATACAGAAGATGAAAAACTCAACATTGCACGACGCTATCTGGTGCCGAAACAAACCAAGCTAAGCGGCCTTAAGGCGAGCGAATTGGATCTCACCGATGCTGCACTGTTGAACATTGTGCGCTACTACACAAAGGAAGCAGGCGTGCGTGGGCTCGAACGAGAGATTGCAAAAATAGCCCGCAAAGTGGTTAAAGAACAAGCGCTAAACAAGACTACTGACGATGTCTTGGTTGATGGCGATGATCTGGAGAATTTCAGCGGCGTGCGTAAGTTTTCCTATGGACTGGCTGAAGAACAAAATCAGATTGGTATCGTAACTGGCCTTGCCTGGACTCAAGCGGGTGGTGAATTACTCAATATAGAAGCCGTGGCAGTGCCTGGAAAGGGCCAGCTTATTAAGACTGGGTCCTTAGGCGATGTTATGTTGGAATCTATACAGGCTGCTTTGACATTCGTACGCAGCCGTTCCGTAGCGTTGGGCTTACCTGAAGATTTTCACGAAAAATTTGATCTTCATGTACACGTTCCTGAAGGAGCCACGCCAAAAGACGGACCAAGTGCAGGAATTGGGATGTGTACGGCCCTGGTATCCGTGATCACCGGCATTCCGGTACAGGCTGACGTGGCTATGACAGGCGAAATTACGTTACGAGGGCAGGTTTTACCCATTGGTGGGCTCAAAGAAAAGCTTCTTGCAGCACATCGAGGTGGTGTTAAAAATGTCATCATACCGTCGGAAAATGAGAAGGATCTCAAGGAAATACCGGACAATGTTAAATCGAATTTGAATATTCATCCGGTAAAGTGGATAGACGAGGCTTTAGAGATAGCGCTAGAGAGAATGCCACAACCACGGATAGTTGAAGTAGACCAAGTCGACAAGCCTTCCGACACGCCAATAGACGCACAGCAAGCACCATCTGCGCCGGGAATAAGTCCGCACTAGCGGTTATTGAGCAAGTTTACTTTATTTGGCTTGCGCGGTTGTCATGGTGTTGGTATAAATCGCGTGGATCCCAGGTGGGATCAGGAATTTGGACGAATAGAACTTCACACATCTCGAGGGGCTTAATGTGAATAAGACTGAGTTAATAGACCGTATCGCCGAATCATCTGATATTTCGAAGGCGGCTGCAGGTAGAGCGTTGGACGCCACGATCGATGCGATTACAGATTCACTCAAAAATGCTGAGTCTGTATCACTGGTGGGCTTCGGTACCTTCTTGGTGCGAGACAGAGCTGCGCGAACTGGACGGAATCCACAAACTGGCGCAACCATCCAAATAAAGGCAGCCAAAGTGCCAGCATTCAAAGCCGGTAAAGCACTCAAGGATGCATTAAACTGATCGATACGTTGTCGATTTAGCTCGAAGCAACGCAATGAGAAGGCGCTAACAGCGCCTTTTCTTTTTACCTTGCGTCTTTTTAATTAGCGAAACTCAAAATCATAGCTTGAGACTATAAATGCTGCAAAAACTGCGAGACCAAACCCAAGGTATTGGATTTCGAATATTAGTAGGTGCCATTATTTTGGTACTCGTGCTGTTCGGTTTTGGTGCATCCAACATATTTCTAGGCGCCGATCCTGAAATCGCCAGCGTCGGTGACTTTGAGATAACACAAAGTGTTTTGGGTGTGGAAACCGAGCGTGAACGCCGACGCGTATTGGCACAAATGGGTGAAGATTTTGACCCGAGTAACATCGACAAGTTACAGCTACAGCAATACGCTTTGCAGCAACTGATCAACCGCCACGTCCTCTACCAAACTGCTGACGATTTGGGGGTTGGTGTACCACCAGACACTGTGAACAAAACACTTTTGGAAAGCGAAGTTTACAAGGTTGATGGCCAGTTTAATGAAGCCGTCTACCGCCAACAGCTACAGTTATTAGGTTTTACGCCGGTAGATTTTGTTGTCGAATTTACCCACGCTTTGAGTAGTGAGCAACTGCGCGGAGGTATAATCGATACTTCGTTCATGCCTGACTGGGAGCTGAAGGAAATTGTTAGAGTACTCAATCAAAAACGTGATCTCGCATACTTACCTCTGAGCATCGAAACTTTCAGTAATAGAGTGACGGTGACAGATGAAGAAATCGAACTTCGCTACCATGAAGATCAGACTCAGTACATGACGGAACTTGCCCTAGATGTCCAATATTTGTCTATGCAGGTGCAGGACCTCGCTAACGATTCTGGAATTGAGGTCACCGAGGATGACATCTCGTCGCTTTATGAAGAGGAGCGCAATGCAGCCCTTCGCGATGAACAACGAGACAGTTCACATATTCTAATTCAAATAAATGATGATCGTACCGAAGACCAAGCATTGCAACTTATCACCGAGGTGAGTACGCGTATCAATGCGGGTGAGGCATTCGCAGACTTGGCTGAAGAACTCTCGGAAGATCCTGGTTCCGCCGCACAAGCAGGCTCGTTGGGTGCTGTTGGTAAGGGTATATTCGATCCAGCCTTTGAGAACGCTTTGTGGGCACTAGCAGAAGAAGGAGCAATTTCTGCACCGGTATTGACAGCTTTTGGTTATCACTTAATACGCCTTGATGGCATTATACAACCCCGGTATCCCGAACTGGCTGAGCAAAGAGATGAACTTGAACTTCGGGTGCGCAGGGATAAAGCCGCCGAGCTATTCACCGATCGTGCGCTGGCACTGGAGCGAAGTGTTTACGAAGAACGTTTTAGCCTCGACAGCACTGCAGAATCGTTGGGCTTACAAGCGATTTCCGTAAATGGAGTCAGCCGAAGTTCTCCGGGAGAAGATGCCAATCTAAATCAGGCTATGGTATTGAACGCTTTGTTTTCTGAAGATGTTCTAGCGGGTAACAATAGTGAAGTTTTAGCAAGCGGAGACGAGCAGGTTTTGGTGGTTCGCGTAAACAAACAGTATGCACCGGAAGTGATCCCGTTTGAGCAGGTATCCCAGCAGATACGCGAAACTATCACCTCAGAAAAAGCGCTGGCTGAAATAGAGATTGCTAAGCAAACTGGCTTTGATCAACTTAGCGCCGGAGAAAGCGTGGCGGACATCGCATCGTCATATGATAGCGAGTGGAAACGTTTTACGTTAGCCAGTAGAAGTCCACGATCTGCTGCCGAGGCAAGCATTCCGGCGCAGGTATTAACATCTGCGTTTGAACTGCCTCGACCGACACCAGGAAGTAAATCTGTGGGTATCGTGACGTTGCCCCAGGGCGCAGCCTTAGTGACAGTAACGCGTGTGGTTCAAGGTGATATCAGCACCACTACTGCAGCCGAGCTTGCAGAGATACGGCGCGCCACAGCAAATCGCGCATCTCGTTTAGATTTCCAAAGTTTGTATCAGAGTGCGGAAGACAGAGTGGGGGTTTCTAAGCCAACCTTGGCACCACCCATCAGCGGTTAACCTCCAACTACATTGACATACAATAACAGCCCTTGGCCAGGCTGAATGAATCGCTTGCGATCCAAACGGTTCCAACTGCTAATCTGGCTGACGGTGACATTAAATTTGTTGGCAATGCGAGCGAGGGAATCACCACTGCGAACTTTGTAGCGAACCTTACGCACCACCTTTCTAAATGTCCCTGTGCCTGGAATAGACAGTTTCTTACCCACGCTCAAAGTGTCCTTTGGGCCAAGGTGGTTATGTCGCATCAAATTGTTTAGCTTAACTTTATGCAACCGTGCAATGGTCCAGAGCGAATCTCCGGGTTTCACCACATAGGTTTCCATCACACTGTTGCGATGTGGCGTATGATTCATAGGTTGCGCAGAAGTGGGTATCAGGAGCTTCTTCCCGGAACGTATTCGGCTGCCATGTAACTTGTTAGCAATTTGCAGAGCAGTAATGTCAGTGTTATGGCGCTTGGCAATCTGACTGAGTGTATCGCCTTGTTGAACTACAATTTCCGTCCAATCTACTCTTTGTTTGGCAGGGGTGGCATCGATTGCAACTTGTGTTGCCTGCAGATCGATATCGACGGGTAGAATGATTCGATGTGGCCCCAGGGGCGGAGTAGCCCATTGGTTTAATGCGGGATTCCACTCATACAGCTGTTTTTCGCTCAGCCCACTTGCCTGGGCAACTTTTGATATTTGAAACTGGCTGTGCACATTAATGGTAGTGAAAGATTGTCTGGGTTGAATGACAGGTAGTTCAATCCCATAGTCTTTTGGATTATCAATGACAGCGGCCAAGGCGAGCAGCCGAGGCACATAGGCTTTGGTTTCTCTGGGTAGGTTCAGATCAAAAAAACCAGCATCCGGCTTGCGACGCAGTGCTCTCGACACGTTGCCTTGGCCAGCATTGTATCCAGCCAATGCAAGGTTCCAGTCTCCAAAACGTTTTTCCAGATAGGTTAGATAATTCAGTGCCGCGTTAGTTGATGCGATGATATCTCTACGCCCGTCATACCAATCGTTGATCGACAGACCATATTGCCTGGCCGTGCCGCGGATAAATTGCCAAGGTCCTGCCGCGCCACCATGTGAAAATGCAAAAGGGTCAAGTGCACTTTCAACGATAGGCAGTAGGGCTACCTCGGTCGGAATGCCTCTAAGTTGGACCTCTTTGAGAATGTAAGGCATGTAACGTTGGATGCGCGATTGCAAGCGTAAGAAATATTTCGGGTGACGTTTCAGCCAGCGTATTTCCTGTTGCACACGTACTTGATCTAGGTGTTTGTGCATGCGCATACCTTTGCGCATCAGCTGCCACAGGTCTGGCGGTGGCAGAAGTTTCGGTACTGAAGGTGTCAGGGCGGATGGCGGGGTTGTTTGCGCTACAATCTGTTGGGTTTCGATGGGAGTTGTTAACCATCCGGGGTAGTGGCTATCAATGCTATTGGCTTGTATTTGCGCACTGACGTCTTGGTTTGCCTCCTGAGTTTGGCAGCTCGAAAGTACCAATATCACAGCTGCAAGGATCGCCCGGCAAACATATCCGTGACGTTTATACGTGGTTTTTTTCAACTCATCCATCATTCTACCGGCAGTCCAGTGCATCGAGTAGCTACCCATTGTGATTAAAATGTCTATCTAGTTGCGTGTCCGATGTGCGAATCGCATCTTTAAAAGAGCGAATAATGTGGCAATTTTTTGTTGCTCTTGGCGCCAACCACACTAGAATTTACACTTACTTTGGCTCAATCAAGGCAAATTGGCAATCAAACACTCTCTTGCGTGTGACTCAAGTACCAAAGCCGGGGCGTTGCTGTGGCAGACTGCGTTTGGACAGCAAACCTTAGCTATCGAACATAAGGTATTTCATCAAATATTGCGCCGCTTACACGGCGATTCAGTGTTGTGGGTGGGGGATCACAGCGGTAGTGCCCAATTGTTACAAAACTGCATGGTGCGCAACCCGATTCATCTAAGCAGCACCAGCACACCCTACCAAGACTCGATTAACACGATTCAAGCCAGCTTAGAATCGCTCCCATTCAAATCTAATACGTTACAGGGTGTGGTACTGCACCATGCCTTAGAAGGCGTCGCAGACCCTCGGGTGGCTCTTCGGGAGGTCACGCGGGTGGTTGAACCTGGTGGCCGAGTCATTCTTGCCGGTTATAATCCATGGAGTTTGGTTGGACTACGTCGTGCCTATGCCAAAGTTGCTCAGGTTGTCGCGCCGGATATACTCGGGTCTCGACGACTGCTCAATCCTTTGCGCCTATTTGATTGGTTGACCTTGCTTGGCCTAGAGCTAGATCGACAGCCTTTCTATGCTGGATATGGGCTATTCCTCAATCGAGCTAGTAGTGAAAATCTCGAAGAACAGAGGCCTCGTAAGATGCTCGGCCGATTCTCTGGACAATTACCTTTTGGTGGCATCTTGATTGTCTCTGCGATCAAACAATCCTATTCAGTGAGCCTTCGAAACACCCTACAGCGACAAACGAAACGGCTCGCAACGGTCGCTTATCCGCGAGTTGCCAGCTGGCAAAAAGTCCAAGACCGTTGATGCCAAGCATAGAGATTTTTACCGATGGAGCTTGTCGTGGAAATCCTGGGCCAGGAGGCTGGGCGGCTTTGTTGCGTACACAAGGCCATGAAAAAGTGATTAAAGGCAGCGAACCAGACACCACTAACAATCGCATGGAACTTATGGCGGCGATACAGGCGCTGAGTGCTTTGAAAAGCCCTAGTGAAGTGGTGCTGACGACGGATTCTCAATATGTTCGCAAAGGTATCACGCAATGGATTAGCGGGTGGAAACGCAATGGCTGGAAAACCGCCCAAAAGAAGCCGGTTAAAAACCAGGATCTTTGGGAAAAATTAGACAGTGCACTACAGCAGCATGATGTGGCCTGGGAGTGGGTCAAAGGCCATAGTGGCCACCCGGATAATGAGAAAGTAGATCAGGCAGCAAATGACGCTATCGATGCAATGCTAAACACATCATGAGACAAATCGTTTTAGACACTGAGACCACAGGCCTCGAAGCCGACATGGGGCACCGAATCATAGAAATTGGTGCGGTAGAGATGATCAATCGCAAACTTACCGGCCGCCACTTTCACAAATATGTCAATCCACAACGCGACATTGATGATGGCGCTTTAGAAGTACACGGTATTACCCAAGCGTTTCTAGAAGACAAGCCGGAATTTGCAGCCATTGCTGATGAACTTATACAGTTTATCGATGGTGCTGACCTAATCATTCACAATGCCTCGTTTGACGTTTCATTTCTAAACTATGAATTCAAGAAGCTGAAGTCTTCTGTGCGTCGGGTTGAACAAATTTGCAAAATAACTGACAGTCTTGCGCTGGCTCGACATAAGCATCCAGGCCAGAAAAACAATCTTGACGCCTTGTGTCGCCGTTATCTAGTGGACAATTCACAACGCCAGCAGCATGGTGCGCTTTTAGATGCTGAAATACTTGCCGATGTTTATTTGCTGATGACAGGGGGGCAAACGCAACTGTTTGGGCAAGCTAACCGAGGTGCAGATGCGTTGGCTGCATCGGCGTTGCAAGAGCATGAATACGAGAAGCGCTCACCCGAGATTCGGCTTAAGGTAGTTGTGGCCTCGTCTGATGAAATTGCTGCGCACGAATCCTACTTAGATTTCCTAACCGAAAGCAGCGGTCAAACTCCGGTATGGCGCCATTGATCAGAAGATGAATTGTGCTATTTTGCCGGTGTCGTCTACAGCAGAGAGAATAACATGTGGCCCAATAGACCCGACCAATTTGAGGCAAATCATAAAGCGCCAGCTGATGCGGACAGCGGTGATGCTTGGTATTTTGTCTTTTGTCGTGGCGAGCTTGTCTGTAATACCAGCCAAGGGGCTCCTGAACCCATCACGGCTGATGAGTTTCGCTGGTTTGATATGGAAATCCACAGTAAACACTTCCTAGGTCATTATCTGAATCGTCCTTGTTTTGCAGTGGCGGCCAAAGGAACCATGGCCGAAGGTTATGTGACCTTAGGTTTGCGAGGGCTTCTAGGGCGCACCAATCAATCACTCTTCTACTTGGCAGGGCGTGCCCAGCAAGTCATCGAATGGCACGAATCGCACCAATTCTGTGGACGATGTGGTACCGGCATGGAGGAACATCGACAGGATCGAGCCAAGCAATGTCCAAGCTGCCATCTAATCAGCTATCCGCGGTTGTCGCCGAGTATTATCGTATTGATAACGAGGGGAGAGGAAATGCTGTTAGCGCGCAACGCAGCCTGGCCTAATGGCATGTACAGTACCCTGGCAGGCTTCGTTGAACCCGGTGAGTCTATTGAGCAAACCCTGCATCGCGAGGTTAAAGAAGAAGTTGCGCTGGATGTCACCAACCTCCAATATTTTGGCTCTCAAAGCTGGCCCTTTCCTAATTCTTTGATGCTGGGTTTTCATGCGCAGTACGCTGGGGGTGATATCGTCTGTCAGGAAGGGGAAATAGCAGACGCGCAGTGGTTTTCAGCCACTAATCTACCGCAAATACCACCAAAGACGGCAATCTCTGGTTGGCTAATTCAAGAGTTTCTAGATCAACTAGAAAAATAGGCTTCATTGTTATCTGGGTTTCCTGGGTTTGGTGAAAACGCTGAGGGTTTGAAATACCCAAACAATGTAACCACTGCTGCGAAAGTCACCCGCTAGAAAGGCCTTTATTGGGCTTTTAAGACCACTGAGAATGGCCACAGCAAGGGCTTCATCGCTAAAATAAATTACCAAGTCGACGCTCGGCGATGGTTGTTCGGGGTTGTGCAACACCAACTGCGCGCGCGCAATGCTTAACACAACACGTCCATCTGGCCAGTTTAGTTCGATGGTTGCATCTAAGTCGTGACTGGCTTGCGCCATGAAGCGCTGGCGCAGAAGTGTTCTGATATTCTCCATACAGTAACGTTAACCTGGGCATAGCTTTTGCTCAACTGATACAAGGTTAAAGTAAGACTGGGTTGAGGTAAGACATGGATTGACGTCAGGGCTGAAATCTGTGATTACGGCTTTCCTGGACGCCGCAATCCACTGTCTATACAGTAGCGCGCTGCCTAAAACATACGGTTTCTTATGGCCTACTTGTACGAATATCTAATTTTCCTGGCCCAGGCCATCACCATTGTTGTCGCTATCTTGATTGTGATGTCATCTATTATCGCGTTAACCCACAAGGATCCTCATGGCGCAGACCTTGGGTATCTCAGCGTGACCAAGATTAATGACAGCGTACGTAATCTCCGGCATGCCATGGAGGCCAACCTATTACCCCCTGACGCGGTAAAAAAGCAGCACAAACAAGAAGCTAAAGCGGAAAATAAAGCACAAAAATCTAAAACCGAGCTGCTAAAGAACGAGCAAAAAGCGGCCAAGGCAGGCTCGAGCAGTCTGCTTAAAAAAACTCAAACCGCTGTTGCTGGTGATGATGCTGAAGTTGAGGTCGATAGTGTAGCCACACCAAGCCCCAAGAGGGTGTTTGTGATGCGTTTTGACGGCGACGTAAAAGCGTCCGGTGTAGATTGCTTATCGACAGAAATCAGCGCAATTCTCACTCTGGCTACAAATGAGGATGAAGTGGTTGTATGTCTTGAAAGCCCGGGCGGTATGGTGCACAGCTACGGCTTGGCGGCTTCACAACTCATGCGAATTCGTGACCAGGGGATTCCGCTTACCGCTGCTGTGGACAAGGTGGCCGCCAGCGGTGGTTATTTAATGGCCGCGGTGGCGAATAAAATTATCGCCGCACCCTTCGCTTTAATTGGTTCTATTGGTGTTGTCGCTCAAGTACCTAACGTCTATCGTCTGCTGAAGAAAAACGACGTCGATGTTGAGGTACTCACTGCCGGTAAGTACAAAAGAACGCTGACCACGCTGGGTGAGAATACCGAAGAGGGGCGACGCAAATTTGTTGAAGAACTAGAAGACGTACATGCGTTATTTCAAGAATTTGTCTTGGATAATCGCCCTGAGCTTGATATCGAAAAAGTCGCAACCGGTGAAGCTTGGTATGGTAAACGCGCACTAGAGCTGAACTTAGTCGACAGCTTATCCACTAGCGATCAATATCTGATTGATTTGTGTGAACACAGTGATGTGTTCGATGTGAAGTGGCAGGAACGAAAAAAGCCTATCGACAAACTGATGAGTAAAGTAACCGGTGTTTTGGATAAGGTAGAAGGCGTATTATCGTCTTGGCGTGCATAAGGTACAGACCGCACCAACCACATATTATTGAGAGGGTTAATGAGTTTTAAAGCATTTCGTGTTGAGAATGAAGAAGGTGTATTTTCGCGTTCTATTGTAGATCGAGAAATAGAGGATCTTCCCGCGGGAGAATTACTCATTGATGTGCAGTTTTCCTCGCTGAACTACAAAGATGGTATGTCTGCGACCGGCAACCCAGGTGTTACACGAAAGTTTCCGCATACGCCGGGAATTGATGCAGCGGGTATTGTGTTGGAATCCGCAAGCCCGGATTTTACAGTGGGTGATGAGGTCATTGTTATTGGCTTTGATCTGGGCATGGGCACATCAGGCGGATTTGCACAGCGTATAAGGGTACCGAGTGGCTGGGCTGTGAAGATGCCCCAAGGTTTAAATACACACACCAGCATGATATTGGGCACTGCGGGTTTCACCGCAGCCGAGTGTATTGATAAGCTCATAAGCGCCGGTATGACAAGCCAATCTGGCCAAGTGCTGGTGACGGGTGCAACCGGTGGTGTAGGTTCTG
>JAADHW010000075.1 GCA_013151695.1 Gammaproteobacteria bacterium | reverse complement strand
GGGTTCTTCCTGCTTATGGCAAGTCGAACAAGCACAACTACGGTTCATCATCAAAGGGCTTACAAGCGGCGGCTATTGCTGCCTGCCGTGACGCGATGGCATTTTTTAGTATTAACTTCGGCCGCGAACCTGTAGTGGCCAAATGGCTCGGAGCTGGCATGCCTCTTGTTCCAGCGAAGATAGTTCCAGCAAAAATAGTTCCAGCATAAACGGTTCCGACCGAAGCCCTTGCGACAGAACAGAATTCCAATCAACAAGATTCAGCCCAAGAAAACTCCGGCCCAACACCAAGCTTGGGCACACCACCAAAAACGGATAGCAAACAAACGGACACACCGCAAACCGGGGAGGATAGCGCGTGAAGGTATTATCAAAATATACCATGGGTAAGTACTGTATGGGCGTCATCATCATGGTGTCGGTCAGTGGCTGCGTCACTTCCACTGTGCAGCAAATAAGAGAAACCCAAACCAGTATGACGGATGGAGATTCCGTGGTCATTATCGGCAGACGAAACCGCCCGAGTCAGGCCGAAGCTGAACTCGACTTCATCGATTGTGTTGCTAAAAACGTCGGTAGCGGCAGCAATAGTCTACAGGTGGTCTCTGAACAACAATTTGTTGATGCACTGTTTCCTTGGTTCGAGCCACGCACAGCACCCCTTAATACCAATGAGCTACCTGAACTGCTACAACAGCCGTTACTGGCAGAGCGGTTGCGGCAGATTGGTTTGAAGTATTTGGTTTGGGTTGAAGGTTCGACCCAACGCACAGCGCAAAGCGGCACTTTGTCTTGTAGCGCCACGCCAGGTGGTGCGGGATGCTTCGGCTTTTTGACTTGGGACAGTGACTCTTCCTATGAGGCGTCAATATGGGATGCGCATACTGCCAAAACCGCTGGTCGAGTGAGTACTGATGCCAGTGGTACAAGTTACATTCCAGCCATCGTCATCCCCATTCCCATCATTGCCCGGGTACAATCGTCAGCCTGTAATGGACTAGCCAACCAATTAAAGCAATTTGTCCAAAATGGATAATAACTTATTGAATTTAATATCTATTTTTTAGATTTTATCTCGATAATTTCACCTTCAAATCGCTCAGGTTCAATGGCGTACCATGCTTGTAAGCTGGCACTATGGCGCTGTGCCATGAGGTCGCAAAATTCATAGAAAGTAGGTCTTCCGGGGTCTGAAATAATCACCCGAGAAGCACCGTTATCTAATGCTCTAGTCACCATTCTGGCCAGAGGCTTCACCAGCGAGTCCCAAAAGCAGATATCACTGCCCAACAGATACTGAAACCCACCCAGCTCCGACCCTTTCAAGCGGGTGAAATCTGCCTTGCGGGGCGTTATTTTCACCTCATTAAGCTCCGCAAGCACCCCAACATAAGGAAAAACAGCCGGATCTAGATCCACCGCGGTCATTTTTGAGCCAAATTTATTTGCACAAAATACAGAAACTCCACCCCACCCACAGCCAACCTCCAAGGCTTTGACCCCTCGGCGCAGACCATTGTGAGTAAGGTAATCCATCAGTAAAAAACCTGATCCCCAGGCCTTGTGGCCATGTATGGTGGGCTGATAGCGGGTTTTAATTGCCTTTATCAAGCGATGCTTAGTACCTAAAAGGTATATCCCATACGCATAATCGACATGGGCCTCCGGTACTCGTAATAATTTAGGCATACAATGGTGTAACTCCTTAAAAAACCTTAAAAAATAATACCCGACTGTTTTACTTGGGTATTTGCTTGGGAGTAAAATGCTCACCCCGCAATATAGGAAACTAGTGTGAGCCATTCCGTAAATGAGCTGGTCGGTCGTAATGCGGATTACGCAGCCGGGTTTGTCACACACACCGAAGCAGAGACCTTAGCCCCAGGCTTAGATGAGTCTGTGATTCGATTTATTTCTGCAAAAAAGAATGAGCCACCATGGCTTACCCAATGGCGACTACAGTCTTTCGAATATTGGCAAAGCATGCAAGCACCGAAGTGGGCCCATGTGCAGTTTCCGCCGCTAAAGTTCGACGACATATCTTATTATTCAGCACCCAAAAGCCAAGCGGATGGCCCCAAATCACTGGACGAAGTTGACCCAGAATTACTGCGCACCTATGAAAAGTTAGGTATCCCACTACATGAGCAAGAAGCGCTAGCGGGTGTAGTCAACGCTAAACCTAATGTTGCGATAGATGTGGTATTCGACAGCGTTTCAATCACAACTACTTTTAAGGCAAAACTTGCCGAAGCTGGGGTTATTTTTTGTCCTATTTCCGAAGCAGTGCATAGCCACGGTGACTTAATTAAACGTTATCTCGGCAGTGTAGTGCCCCAGCGAGACAACTTCTACGCAGCACTCAATTCAGCCGTCTTCAGTGATGGCTCGTTTGTCTACATCCCTAAGGGTGTTCGCTGCCCAATGGAACTCTCTACTTACTTTAGAATCAATGAACGCAATACTGGGCAGTTTGAGCGTACGCTGATTATTGCCGATGAAGGTTCCCATGTCAGCTACCTAGAAGGTTGCACCGCACCTATGCGTGACGAAAATCAATTGCATGCAGCGGTAGTTGAATTGGTCGCCATGGATGATGCAGAAATCAAATACTCCACGGTGCAAAACTGGTACCCAGGGGATAAGAATGGCAAAGGTGGAATCTACAACTTTGTCACCAAGCGAGGGATATGTAAGCATCGAGCAAAAATTTCATGGACTCAGGTTGAAACCGGCTCGGCCATCACATGGAAATATCCCAGCGTAGTTCTTCGCGGCGACAATTCTGTAGGTGAGTTCTATTCAGTTGCGTTAACCAACAATCTACAACAAGCCGATACAGGCACCAAGATGATCCACTTGGGTAAAAATACCAAAAGCACCATCATCTCCAAAGGGATCAGTACAGGACGCAGCCAGAATACCTACCGCGGCTTGGTTCGTATGTCTCCTACTGCAACCCATGCTCGAAATTTCACTCAGTGCGACTCGCTTCTCATAGGTGATAGCTGTGGCGCGCACACGTTTCCATATATAGAAAATAGCAACTCCACCAGCATTGTGGAGCACGAAGCCAGCACATCTAAAGTAAGTGATGACCAACTGTTCGCTTGCCAACAACGCGGCATCGATCCAGAAAAGGCTGTAAGTATGATTGTTAACGGTTTCTGTAAAGATGTTTTTCGCGAGCTACCGATGGAATTTGCGGTTGAGGCCGGCAAACTTCTAGAAGTTAGTTTGGAAGGAGCTGTCGGTTGACGTTACTGCAAGTAAAAGATCTCAGTGTCAGCGTCGCGGATAACGCCATTCTAAAAGGTCTAAACCTCATCGTTAACCCCGGCGAAGTTCATGCCATTATGGGGCCTAACGGGTCTGGAAAGTCGACCCTCGCAAATGTGTTGGCTGGCAAACCCGACTATCAAGTCACCAGCGGCTCGATTTCGCTCAACGATTCAAATATAGAAGACCTCGAACCTCACGAACGTGCGCATGCCGGTATATTTCTAGCTTTCCAGTATCCTGTAGAAGTGCCCGGTGTGAGTAATATGGAGTTCTTGAAAGTGAGCCTCGACTGTCTTGCCAAAGCGCGCGACGAACCACAACCAAATACTGGCGCCTTCCTTAAAAGGGTCAGACAAATCGCACAGACACTGGACTTAAACCCAGAATTTTTGAAGCGCGGTGTGAACGAGGGATTCAGTGGTGGAGAAAAGAAACGTAACGAAATTCTTCAGCTGTTGCTGTTGGAACCGCAGCTGGCGGTACTAGATGAAACCGACTCAGGTCTTGATATTGATGCGCTTCAGATTGTGGCACAGGGTGTAAATAGTTACCGAAATGAAAACAACGGAGTAATTCTAATTACTCACTATCAACGCTTGCTAGACTACATCGTCCCCGATTATGTACATGTCTTGGCGGACGGCAAAATTGTTCAATCCGGCGACAAAGGACTTGCCCAAGAGTTAGAAAAGAAAGGCTACACATGGCTGACCTAGCACTACAAGGGCATCTGGACATACCAGCTTGGTTAGCACAACAACACGAAGTAAAACTGATCGACTTCAATCAAGCGCTTAACAGTAAAAGTCACAAAGAGCGATGGAAGTACACCAAAGCGCAACCCATTCTTGAACTCCTCAAGCTCGAAGCGCGAGCACCACAGGTCACCATCAATGGCCGTGCGGTTACACCTGCCACCACCGGTCACGGTTCTAAGCAAGCCCCGCTCCTAGCAAATTTAGCCGACTCACCTGAAGCGTACCTGGCGTTATGCAACCAAAACCTACACAGCTTAGATATTGAGCACAACAACTCTGACAGCGCACCTATCAAGATTGAGCTAGAACACACCTACTCAACTCAACCTCTGGTGATAAAGATAGCGGAAAATACCACAGTAGAACTGATCGAACGTACCTCCACGGAAAACGATCTTCATCAAACCCTGTGGATTGCGCTCGGCACAGGAAGTCGAGTGGTACACTCACGCAACGATTTTGCCAACGGCAACAGATGGCGCTATCTCAAAGTGGACATTGGCCGGGACGCACACTACAACCTGCAAAATCACAGCACCGGTACAAATTTACATAGACAAGACATTCACCTGAGATGTACGGCACCAGGTGCTCACGCGCAAATCAGTAGTGCTGGGTACATTCCAAAAGCAAAACACCTAGATCAGCAAGTGGTGGTTGAGCACATCGCGCCTAATACCAGCAGCCAACAAATATTCCACAACATTGCCCAGGATATGGCACAGGTTACTTTTAATGGCCGAATTCACATCCACCCGCACGCACCAGGAACAGTAGCCCACTTAACCAACAAAAACCTTGGTGTTGGCGATAGCGCCACGATTAACACCAAGCCAGAGTTGGAAATTTACACTGACGATGTTATCTGTTCACATGGTGCTACCGTCGGCCAACTCGATGAACAGCAACTCTTTTACTGCATCAGCCGTGGCATTAGCCCACTTGCCGCCCGGCAGCTGCTGAGCCAAGCCTTTCTACAGCAATGTACACGCGGCGTACTCACTGAAGAAGCTAACAGCGCTTTTAGGAAGTTATACGGGTGAGTAGTATCCGCGCCGACTTCCCTATTCTGGCTCGTCAGCATCGTGGCAAGAATATGGTCTATTTGGATAGCGCCGCGACCACGCAAAAGCCAAAGGCTGTCATTGAAGCCGTCAGCGACTACTACCTACAGCACAACGCTAACGTGCATCGAGCAGCACACAAACTAGCAGATGAAGCAACTGCTATGCTAGAAGGCGCTCGCAGCCTAGCCCAAGAATTTATCAACGCACCGTGTTCGCAAGAAATAGTTTTCACACGAGGCACCACTGAGGCGATCAATCTGGTAGCCAATGTATTGCATTCACTTGTTAACCAGGACGATGAAATATTAATCACCGTGTTAGAGCACCACTCCAACATTGTACCTTGGCAAATGCTCGCACAAAGAACTGGCGCTAAATTAGTGGCTGTCAACGTAGACTCGCAAGGCAATTTAGATCTTGCGGACTTCCACAGTAAACTAGGTCCTCGCACAAAAATATTTGCGTGCAGCCATGTTTCAAACGCCCTAGGCACTGTCAATCCAATAACACAGATGGTGTCGGACGCAGCTAACAATAGCACTATCACTGTTGTCGACGGCGCTCAAGCAGCACTACACGAAACAATAGATGTTCAGGCTATCGGCTGCGATTTTTACGCGTTTTCCGGTCACAAAATGTATGCCCCCACGGGTATAGGTGTTTTGTTTGGCAAGCTCTCCTTACTCGATTCACTACCACCCTGGCAAGGTGGCGGAGAAATGATAGAGCACGTTACGCTGCAACACAGTACCTACCAGAAACCACCTTATAAGTTCGAAGCAGGCACGCCAAATATTGCTGGCGCGGTAGGTCTTGGTGCGGCCATAAAATATCTTGGAGAAATACCGCGCAAACAACTCATTCAGCAAGAAAATGAACTGCTACATCGCACCGTCAATCGCCTGCAACAATTGCCTGGTATTAGATTGGTTGGCGAACCTACTCGTCGCAGCGCTGTAATATCATTTTTGCTAGAGGGCTCTCACCCTCACGATATCGGCACACTCCTCGATCAACAAGGTGTGGCAGTTCGCACTGGACACCATTGCGCCATGCCCTTGATGGAGTTTTTAGGAATTCCTGGCACCATCAGAGCTTCCTTTAGCCTTTATAACAATGATGATGATACCAACCGTCTCATCGCCGCCGTTGAGAAAGCGGCAACTTTTCTTTAATGATAAATGGAGAGAACCAGTGAGTTCATCCGCTAGCTCCCAGACCAACAACTATAACATTAGTATTACGCCTCGTGCGGAAGCACACATTCGCAATCAGCTTGAACTGACTCATGCCAAACATCTTCGTCTTGGCGTTAAGGAAAGTGGTTGCAATGGCTATATGTATCTCCTGGATTTCCTAGAACTTCCCGAGCGCAATGATTTGCAAATCGACTTTGGCAATGGCGTCAACCTATGTGTCAGCCAGACAGATTTATCGTTAGTTGAAGGAACGGAGGTTGATCTAGTCACTCAGGGACTTAACTCTGCCTTAGTTTTCAAGAACCCAAAAGCCACCAGCTATTGCGGCTGTGGTGAGAGTTTTGCCTTAGGAGGCGTTACCGGCGAGACAGGCAACACATCAACTGGGCAGTCTGTCGCAACAGATCTTGCCACAGACGTAGGCAGCAAGTAACCAGTTGGAAGGGAACCTATGAAACGCCGAATTGTCACTATCATCCGAGACTGCAGTGCGCGCCTGGTACCTACCGGCGACCAAATCACTGTTCCAGCAGGCAGCTTCGTGACCCTAACACAAGCTTTAGGGGGCACTTTCACTATTGTCATCGAAGGCAACATGGCACGCATTGCTGGCGCAGATGCAGATGCTTTAGGCATGCCAAAGGAAGTATTGGAGTTTTCAGACTCCGCCGAACCAGCCCCTGCCATCGATCATATTTGGCATGCACTGCGCAGCGTGTTCGACCCGGAGATACCGGTAAACATAGTCGACCTCGGGCTGATCTATACGGTAGAGAAAGACGGAGATTGCATTAATATTCAAATGACACTAACAGCCCCAGGATGCGGTATGGGGCCTGTACTAGTTGCAGAAGTGGAAGACCGAGTACTCATGGTCCCCGGCGCGAGAAAAGTGAATGTAGAGCTAATTTTCGATCCTCCCTGGTCTCGTGACATAATGTCTGAGGAAGCCCAGCTCGAACTCGGTGTTTTTGCCCCCTAGTGTTATTAGAAGGCCAACGATGTTACTAGAAGAAATCAAAGAGACATTCGATCTTTTTGACGACTGGGAAGACAAGTATAGGTTTGTCATAGAGCTTGGTAAGGATGTACTTTCCTTAGCTGACAATGACAAGACTGACAAAAACCTAGTACGCGGTTGTCAAAGCCAAGTATGGTTAACACACACTCAAGATCAAGACGGGACGCTACATTTTCACCTCGACAGTGACGCACATATCGTACGTGGTCTCATCGCAATAGTGCAGGCTTGTCTAAGCGGAAAGAAACCATCAGAGATTCTCGCGTTTGATATCGAGGCCGTTTTTGAGGTGCTTGAACTGTTAGAGCATCTGTCACTCGCCCGAGGAAACGGGTTGCGCGCTATGATTCAGCGTATACTCCTCATTGCGGAGCAATCAGCACAACAGTCCTGAATTTTTCCAGTACTGCATCGAACTAAACATTAATCAGTGAGCCACTCGCTCCCAAGAGCGCAACAAACGTGCTTCGTCTTGTGACAAAGCCAAAGTTTTAACGATGTCAGTTACCTTTGACCCACCCGTTTGCCGATGTCTAGCTTCACTTAAGAGCCAGCGTCGAGAACCCACTGAGCTATTTCCGCGATCCACTCCGTTATGCTTCATTTCATCAACACAACGGGCAACGTCTATAGAAGTATCGACGAACACTGAGAGTTGCTGTTGTAACGCATCGATACGCCGATTCTGTTGAACATTATTCATGTACAGTAAAACCAATCCGCCCAATAGGACCAGGCTTACGATCACAACGATAAAAACACCAAGAACACTCACTAGAAGGCACCTTCAATATTCTAATTAACCATAGCTCAAACCAACAAATACGCCAGTTTAATGGCGCAGACTCATTCGCTGCTTGATGTTTCATTGACATTAGAGAATAGAAGGCCACCATCTGGCGTGCGCGTAGGCACTACTTGCGATGATGATTCTGCTTGTGAGCGCAACACGGCGAATGCAGAAGTACTCGGGTCTGCATTAAGGTTTCGACTGATGCTGGTTCGACGTGCTATGACAAGTACCACTCGACGATTAAGCTCTCGCCCTTGCGGAGTCGCGTTGGTTGCTAGGGGATGGTTTTCACCATACCCTACCGCAGCAATACGCGACGGACGCACTCCGCCAACAACCATGTACCTCGCCACCGCAGAAGCTCTAGCAGCTGACAGCTCCCAGTTTGAAGGGTAAATTGACGAAGTGCTGGGTACGTTATCGGTGTATCCTTCAATGGTAATCGGATTGCTCGATTTCTGTAGAACACTCAGTGGCCCCTTTAAATACTGCTCGGCATCAGCGGACAATACCGCTTGGCCTGGTTTGAATAAAACCCCGGCATCCAATTTCAATTCTAGCCAATCATTGTTAGAACGAATGGATACACCTTGTTCGTCCGTGAATCCGCCCAGCATCGACTGCGCGGCTTCCACCGGG
This sequence comes from Gammaproteobacteria bacterium, assembly GCA_013151695.1. Taxonomy (GTDB): domain Bacteria; phylum Pseudomonadota; class Gammaproteobacteria; order Pseudomonadales; family Azotimanducaceae; genus UBA4421. Next base: position 5,033 of record JAADHW010000075.1, on the reverse strand, counting down.
TCTTCAATGAAAGTATCACCATACTCATGATCAGCCAGAGCTGTGCTATTGGGCAGATCTATCACATGAGGTGAGGCAGTTTGTGTAGGCTCGCCTACTTGAATGGCATCAGCACTAAGTGTTTCGACGTCAAATGCTTTCGCCAAGGTTGCACTTAACACCTTATATTTGTCATCATTTACCGATGAGATCGCATACATCACCACAAAAAACCCGAACAGCAGAGTGATGAAATCTGCATAAGACACCATCCAACGTTCAGGGTTGCTTTCATCTTCGTAGAGGTTCCTACGCATTACGCTGCAGCTATCAATCCACGCAGGCGCACCTCGATGCTTTTGGGATGTTCTCCTTCGGCAATCGCGATGAGGCCTTCAATGTACATATCATCGACATTTGCGGTTCGCAGAACCAACGATCTGATGCGATCTGCTATCGGTAAAAGTAACAAATTTGCGAACCCAAGCCCGTATATGGTTGCGACAAATGCAGTTGCTATTCCGTGCCCAAGCTCATCAGGATTGGCTAGATTACCCATCACCTGAATCAGCCCTATAACCGCACCCAAGATACCTATTGTTGGTGCATACCCACCCATACTTTTAAATACTTGGGCCGCAGCCAAGTCGGCATCTACTCTGGCGTGGCTGGCTACATCGAGCAAGCGTCGAATAGTGTGTGGTTCTACGCCATCGACCAGCAATTCTAACCCTCTGCGTCGAAAAGTGTCGGTGGTTTGATCAGCTATATTTTCTAGTCCTAACAAGCCTTCTCGACGCGCCTTCTTACTCCAAGCGGTCAAATGCTCTACTTCAGAAGCTGTGTCAAACATATGAGGAATCAAAACCCAGCGAACCAACTGCATAGCTCGCATGATTCGCGCCCACGGTGTTTGAAGAATCGTCGCGCCCAACGTACCACCAACGACAATAAGTAAGGCTGGCAAATTAACCAAAGAGGAAAACTGCCCGCCTTCCAGACTATGTCCAAATAAAATAGCCGAGAAGGCCAAGATCGCACCTAGTATCGCGATGATGTCCATTAGTTATCTGTCCAATCTTTAATTCGAGTGCGCACTCTCATCACTGCCTGGCTGAGTATTTGACTGATTCGAGATTCGCTCACGCCGATAATGCTACCAATCTCTTTGAGGTTAAGCTCCTCGTCGTAGTACAAAGCCATAATCAAACGCTCGCGTTCAGGTAGCACTTCTATGGCGGCGGTAATGTCATCGAGTAACGCTTGCCGTTCCACACCATGATCGCCCACCTCAAGATGAGGTAATTGACTCGGGTCATCGCCAACATCTACTTCTTCATAGCTAAACAAGCGACAGTCTGCAGCATCACGCAGAATGCCATAATAGTCTTGCAGGCTTACCCCCATAGCCGCTGCAATATCTCTATCAGTAGCAACACGACCCTTCTTATGCTCAACAGATTTTATCGCATCGCTCACGCGACGGTAATTTCGATGCACAGAACGAGGCGCCCAATCTCCTCTGCGCATCTCATCAAGCATCGACCCGCGGATACGTATGCCCGCATAGGTTTCAAAACTCGCACCCTTACTGGGATCATACTTTGATAAAGACTCGATAAGACCAAGTACACCGGCTTGCAACAAGTCGTCCAACTGCACACTATCAGGCAGGCGAGCGATCAAGTGGTGCGCAATACGTTTAACCAAGTAGCTGTAACGCTCCACCACTTCGTTTCGATCGGATAAATCTTTGTATGCTGTTACTCCGGTATCTTGCATACTAAAAATCAGTGGAGCTGTTGCTCGGCAACAAGGCGTTCAACAAAGAATTCGAGATGCCCAGTTGGAATGGTAGGAATTGGCCAACTGTCCACTTCTGCAGCCAGTTGCCTAAAGGCTAGAGCTGACTTACTGGCCGGATAAATATCACATACCGCTCGTTGTTTTTGTACAGCCCTTCGCAGCTGTTCATCATGGGGAATGCATCCCGCATAAAGTAAGGCGATATCTAAGAATCGGTCTGTCACATTACGAAGTTTAGCGAAAACACTTTGACCATCTTCATTGTTACGGACCATGTTTGCCACCACACGAACGCGTGTGATGTTATGTTGTTGATTGATAATCTTAATCAGCGCATATGCATCGGTAATTGAAGTAGGTTCATTACAAACAACAACCACAATCTCCTGTGCGGCGCAGAGAAAGTTGACCACATCATCAGAGATACCTGCGGCTGTATCGATTAACAGCACGTCCATGTTGTGAGCGATCTCACTGAATGCGGAAATCAGCCCTGCATGTTCGGTAGCTCCTAACTTGACCATTTCTTGTAAGCCTGAAGCTGCCGGTACAATTTTTAGATCGCTGGGACCATCGATCACCACATCACGCATGGAACAAGTTGCATCGAGAACATCTTTGAGGGTGTGCCGCGGTTTCAACCCCAACAAAATATCAATATTCGCTAAGCCAAGATCTGCATCTAACAACGTTACACGCCGGCCAATGTTGGTTAACGCTAAGCCTAAATTCACACTCACATTTGTCTTACCAACACCGCCTTTACCGCCGGTGACTGCAACTACTTGAATCGGTTTTGTAGAAACATTATCCACGTCAATTGTTACTCCTTTAGGCTGATGCAAATAACATCGAAACCTTTAAAAAACCGCTGCCGATAGCGGCTAGTGGGAACTTTTATAGTCCCCTATACAACAATAGTTGTACTTTGCGATCGGTCAATTCCATACAAATATTGCGCCAATAGATTAGACGACGCTGCGTCTATGCCGCCAGGCAGCTGCGCCCCAGTACCTAGCCAGTACAAGGGTTTTCCCCATTTCAGCATCTGCTGTAGCAATGAGTCCCCGTCAACCGACTGATCAAGGTGGGTAACACTAAGACCGCTCAAAGCCCTTTGCGGCAGAGACTGCCACTGGGCCTGCAAACTTATATGACTGTGCATGGCAGAAAACACCCAAATATCTTGAATTTCAGCCACCGGGCACAATTGCGCATAGGTCTCCCATGCGGGGGTGTCAATTAACACGAGCTCACGCTCTCTAAACAGTCCTCGCTGGTTGTTGAGATCTTTAAGACTTATTTCTTCAAGTGGCACATCCAACATCTGGCAAGCCAGTTGCAGAGATTCAGTACCCGCGAGACGTTGATCATCCGTGGATATGACCTTAATACCGCAATTGCCGTTGTGCATAACCCACTCAACCATTAACTTAATCACCGTAGTGGTCTTACCGACACCTGAAGCACCTACAAAGCGATAACTGCCAAACAGATTAGAAATATCTACCTGCCTGTATGCTAAATCTGCAACCCGAGTAGGCCGCGCTTCAGTTACCTCCCCTTCCTGTCGTTCGAGATTGCGATAATGCTTCGATCCAAACGGTGGTGCTTCTAACACTTGGATGTCGGCCACTTCTACTAGCGACTCAGCCGCAGGCATTTCCGAGCTTGCCTGTACCGCCACACGATGACCAACTCGTTGTTGCTTTAGAATAAGAGCATCAGGCCCTAATTCGCGTTTAACCATGGCCAGTGCTTCGCGTAATGTGGCTGCTGTAAAAGTTCGAATCGGTGAAGTTGTATCAATTTCCATAATCTCGCCTTATCCGGTACGACCAATAGTGGACACTACTGTTATCTGCTTATGGTCGGGTATTTCTTCATAAGCTAAAACGTGTATGACGGCTTGTGAAACTTTTACAAACCTCGCCAACAATGAACGTATGGCCGACGACACCAAAATGACCGCGGGCTTTCCGGCCACTTCTCTTTGTTCTGCTGCATCAATGACCGACTTCTGCAACTTCTCTGCCATCGAAGGCTCAATCACTGGGGCATCTGCACCCCCTTGTGATTTCGCCTGCACCAACAACTGTTCTAGTTCAGGGTCTAAGGTAATCACTTCCAATGCAGATTCATTGCCATATATATTCTGTACGATCATGCGCCCCAAAGCAGTGCGCACCAGATTGGTTTGGTCATCCAAAGCGACAGTACCTGCAGTACCATCCGCCAAACATTCCGCAATAGTTCGAATGTCTTTGATTGGGATTTTTTCACGCAACAGGTTTTGCAGTATCTTGAGCAGCCCTGAAAGTGATATCGCACCCGGAACGAGTTGTTCCGACAGTTTGGGTGAACTCTCACCCAACAAATCAACCAAGTGCTGAACCTCATCATGACCCAGTAGGTCAGCTGCATTATCCAACATAATCTGGTTCACATGTGTGGCCACCACCGTACTGGCATCAACCACGGTGTAGCCTAAAGTTTGAGCGTTATCCTTTTCTTTCTCTTCAATCCAGAAAGCAGGCAGCCCAAAAGCTGGATCGGTGGCAGCAATGCCGTTGATCTGGCCAAATACCTCGCCCGGATCAATCGCCATAAATTTATCTGCGTAGATCTCTGCTTCTCCAGCAATGACACCGGTCAACGTAAAGCGATAAACGTTAGGCAACAAATCTAGATTGTCGCGAATATGAATACTTGGGACTAAGAACCCTAGTTCTTGAGATAATTTTTTGCGAACACCTCGGATGCGACTAAGCAATTCTCCCCCTTGGGTTTTATCAACCAAGGGAATGAGCTTGTACCCTACTTCAAGACCAAGTGTATCCACCGGAAGAACATCGGCCCAACTCACATCAACTCGCTCTGGCTCTACCGTTTCAGCTACCTCTTGCGGTGATTCTACAACCACAGCTTGGTTTCTGCGGTTTATAAACCAAGCACCTATGCCAGCTGCTACCGCCAGCGACAAGAACACTGTATGGGGCATACCCGGCACGACGCCTAAAGCAAACAAAATGCCTCCGGCGAGGCCTAGGGCCTTCGGTTTAGCAAACATTTGGCGCATAATTTGCTCGCCCATGTCTTGTGAGCTATTTACCCGCGTCACAATAATCGCTGCAGCAGTAGCCAATAGTAGCGATGGTATTTGTGCAACCAAACCGTCCCCAATGGTCAGCAAGGTATAGTTTTCAAGCGCTTGAGAGAATGGCAGGCCGTGTTGGCTCATACCAATA
>JAADHW010000248.1 GCA_013151695.1 Gammaproteobacteria bacterium | reverse complement strand
TAAAGAAACCCGAGACGGGGCCAATTGGCAACGCCCAAGCGAACAGTCCAAGCACCAATACGACAACCGCCATCGTAATCTTAAATACCTTCACTTCATTTTCCTCGTTAGCTTGCTAGCTTATCCTTTTCGTTCTGAGTCCCAGCCCCAAAAAGTTCGCTGCGAATATAGTGCCGTAGCCGCGCACATTCCACGGCAGTACAACACAAGTGTTTATAGAATCACACATCTAGGATCCCGCCATCGATGGCGATACTCTGACCGTTGATACCGTCAGCCGACGGTGACGCCAGATAAACTGCCAAAGCGGCAATTTCGTCGAGACGCACGGTTCGGCCGATGGTCGAGGCTGCCTCGATCTCAGACCAAGTCTGATCCATATCTGTACCGCGAATCGCGGCGAGACCCTCAACGTCGATGAGGTCAGTCATGGTGAATCCGGGACAAATAGCATTTACGCGCAAACTTGTGCGCCCATATTCGATGGCCATACATCGCGTGAGCGCAATCTGGGCGTGTTTCGAGGCATTGTATGCTGCCTGGCCAAAACTGCCCTTCTTCCCCGCAATCGACGCAAGAAAAATCATTCGTGATCGATCAAAGCCCAACATATCCGGCAGGAAAGCTCTGCAGACCCGCACTGTGGACACCACATTTACACCAAGAATCCAGTCCCAATCAGCCAGATCGTGATCCATGAAACGGGCTGCTTTGTAGACACCCGCATTGTTGATCAATGTATCAACGCCGCCCCCTAACAGCCGCTTGCTCTCTTCGGCCAAGCGCACCACGCTGTCATCGTCGGATATGTCACACACAACCGCATGCGCCTGGCCGCCCGCCGAGCGAATCGCTGCTACCGTTTGCTCTACCTGGTTTTCGCTGCGTGCGGTGACAACAACCGCTGCACCCTCAGTGGCCATCGCCATTGCAATCTCCTTACCGATCCCGCGCCCAGACCCGGTGACAACAACACGTCTTCCCCGCAAAACTTCCATCGACACAATCCCATAATGTAAGACATGTCGTCCCATTTTAAAGCCGCCACGGGCCGCAAGCAAGTTCAAGTTAATGTGCGAGAAGACCACATCGCAGTGATGGCTGCATTTTAATTATCACGTTGCTATTCAGACCGGGACTACGATTGGACCCATTTCTACCCATTCAGACTGGAGATGATGAATTGTGCAACACGGTTGCCATCTCAGGCATCGCGACACCTATCAACAAGGCCGAAAACTCTACCTCGCCGAAACAGAGATTCGAAAGCTAGGGAGCTTTTGAGACTTAATCAGAGGCTCCCTAGACAATACTAAACAGACAAAAGAGCGATCGGTTGTCGGGGCTGGATACATCCGTGTCATATAACTATTAGTACCCAATCGCCTCGGTCAATTTTACCCAACGACCATCTTGTACCTGGGACAACACAGATTCGCTTGCGCCATTATGTTTGTCTGGTCCAAAGGAAACCGTGTAACCAAAAATGTCAGTATAAGAATCTATGCTTTCCATGGCTTTCACCAAACCTTCTGTAGTCAGCGCTTGCCCTGCGCGTTGCAAGGCTTCTACCGTCAAGGCTGCACCACGATAACCTTCCATGGCTGCAAGACCTGGCTCACTTGAATAACGTTCTATGTAGGTATCCCACCAAGCCCTCACTGCCGGGCTCATGTCGTCGTCGGCATAAAGTTTTGCCATGTGTACAAAACTATAATAACCCTGGCCACTTGGTTGGTCGGCAATCACCTGTGCGTAGGCTGCATTATTACCCACCCAAGCCACATCACCCCACCCCATTTTGCGAGCGGCGTTCAGCACTAATATAGTATCGCGATGAACCGTACCCATCAGTACAAGGTCACAATTGGCATTTTTGAACTTGAGTATGGCTGCAGTAAATTCACTGTCGGTGGGTTTGTGGGCTGATACCGCCGCCAACTCACGCCCCATAAGTTCGAGTTGATCGCGAGCACCCTCCAAAATTTCTACGCCGTAGTCTGTGTCTTGATAAACCACACAAGCGGTCTCTTTATTTTGCTGTTCTATAAAATACTTCACTGAAGCCCGCACCTCATCGTAGTAAATGCCACGTTGAGTGAATTTCAGCGGATGAAACGGTTCAACCATCTGACGACCACCGCTGATTGGAAATAGGTTCGGCACGTTATTTTCGAACAACATAGGCATAATGGCATTGTTAAGCGGCGTACCTACCCCTAACAATATAGCAAACACGTTGTCTCGATTAACTAGTTTATTAGCTGCAGATATCGCCTTGGGTACCTGGTAAGACGTATCCTCAACGACATAACGTATTTGGCGGCCGTGAATCCCGCCTGCAGCGTTGGCTTCATCAAAACGCATACGCGCACCGTTGGTTGCCCCAACACCCCATATAGCTGTAGGGCCGGACAAATCTGTATACACGCCAAGAATAATCTCTTTTTCTGTGACACCTCTGTTGGTAGTGGCTGTACTTTGCGTGACCTCACCTCCACCGCACCCGACCACAGCAAGCATCAAAACAATGCCGCCACATACAACACCCAAGCCTCTTGATACGCACTCATCTATCTTCACGTAAACTCTCCTCATCAGTACATCTCATTTATGAGACCGGCATACTTTTCATTAACCACCTTGCGCTTCAACTTCATGGTGGGAGTTAACTCTTCATCTTCTGGGTCTAGCAATTGATCAATTAGCCTAAACTTCTTTACCGTTTCGACCCGCGCAAACTTACTGTTCACTTTTTCGATCTCTTGCCAAATTAGATCCTGCACCTCAGCGGTGTGACATAAACTTGTGTAGTTAGTAAATGGTACATTGTTAGCCTGCGCAAAATTAGTCACATTTTCTTGATCAATCATCACCAAACAAGTTAAAAACGGGCGTTTATCACCCACCACCACAGCGTCGGAGATAAAAGGCGAAAACTTAAGCTGATTTTCGATTTCACTGGGCGTAATGTTCTTACCCCCCGCTGTGATGATAATGTCTTTCATACGATCAACAACGTAAACATAACCCTCGTCATCTATGCGCCCAACATCTCCAGTATGTAACCACCCTTGCACAAATGTTTCTGCCGTCTTTTGGTGTTTGTTCCAATACCCACAAATCACCCCCGGGCCACGAATAAGAATCTCTTGATCCGGTGAAAGTTTCACTTGCGTGCCTTGCGTTGCACGACCGACGGACCCTACCTTATTTGCACCTGGCGTGTTCGCGGTGGCAATGCCGGTGCATTCAGTTTGCCCATAAACTTCATACATAGGTTTGCCTAAAGCCCAATACCAATCTATAAGATCCGCCGCAATGGGTGCAGCAGCCGTAGACAGCCAACGACACTGGTCTATCCCCAGTAGAATGCGGATATTCTTCAACACTAAGAAATCCAGCGGTACATGAATAATCTTCAACCCCAACGAAGGCTTTTCGCCGACCTTAGTTTTCTCCGCAACCTTAGCCCCAACGTTAATTGCCATGTTGTATGCCCAGCGTCCGAAGGCTGTGGCTTCTTTGAGTTTAATGGCAATAAGCGAATATTGCTTTTCCCATACCCTTGGCACAGCAAAATGTATGGTTGGCGCAACCTCCTGCTGATCACTTATTGCAGTTTCTAACGATTCAACTAAATTCACCACACAACATGATTCAATGGCAAGAAATGAGTAGAACATTCGCCCCGCTACATGTGCTAGCGGCAGAAAGCCCAACTGTTCGTCCTGGGGCGTGACCCCGTAAATCTGTTGTAGATTCTGCGCCATATACAGCATATTGGCTTGGGATATCATTGCGCCCTTGGGCGGGCCAGTGGTGCCCGAGGTGTACGTGAGCACCATAAGATCATCAGGCTGAGCCAGCGTTATGGCTTGCTCCCACGCAGTTGCATGGTCAGTTTGATATTGTTTACCTAAACCAATGAGATCATCAAAGCTGATACAGTGATCATCGGAAAAATTACGCAGCCCTTCCATGTCAAAAACAATAATCTTTTTCAGGCTGGGCGTGTTGTGGCGCACGTTCAATACCTTGTCGAGCTGCTCTTCGTTCTCCGCAAAATAAAACTTAGTGGTGCTGTCCCTGATGAGGTACTCCACCTGGCTTGACGCATCCGTTGGATACACCCCATTGGTAACGCCGCCAATGCCGATAACGCCTAGATCAGCAAACATCCACTCTTTGTTCACTTCCGAGGCAATGGAACACACATCCCCTCGTTGCAGCCCTAACGCTTTTAGACCAAGCCCTGCCCAGCGTGCATGTTCGCCATAGTCGTGCCAGGTGTATTCATTCCAAATGCCAAAATTTTTTTCTCGCAAAGCCACCTTGTAAGGAAACTGCTTTACGCGCCTCCAAAATAGCTCAGAAATGGTTTTACAGCCGTCGACCATCACTTCGGACATAGTTGCGCTAACGCCAGGTTTTGCGTTGTTTCCAACGCCGCCGACCACGTACACCTTGTTCTTTCATACCTAAATAGAACTCTTGGATATCAGTTGCTTGTTGTAGCCGCGCACAAGAATCTTCCATAACAATACGGCCCACTTCCATCACGTAACCGTAGTGTCCCACATTCAAAGCCATTTTGGCGTTCTGTTCAACCAACAAAATGGTCACACCTTGCTCGCTGTTTAGGCGCTGAATAATTTTACTGATTTCTTGTACCAAGCGCGGCGAAAGCCCCAGAGAAGGCTCATCAAGCAACATCAATTTAGGGCGCAACATAAGTGCGCGACCAATGGCGAGCATTTGTTGTTGCCCACCAGATAGATTCACAGCTTGGGATTTAGTCAGGTCTTTTAATATTGGGAAGTAGCTATAAACCATATCGATGTCTTGGCGTATTTTGTTGTCTGATCGAGAAAAGGCTCCCATCTGCAGGTTTTCATCTACGCTGAGAAAAGGGAAAACCTCTCGCCCTTCCGGCACGTGTGCAACCCCTCTACGCGCCACCCAATCTGGGTCTTTACCTTGAATGGGTTGGCCTGCATAGGTCACGCTGCCTTTTTGCGGCTCCATGGCACCGCTGATGGTTTTGAGTACGGTTGTTTTACCTGCGCCATTAGCACCGAGCAGCGAGACAATTTTACCTTCCGGTATGTCCATACTGACCCCTCGAATGGCCATGACGGGGCCGTAATAAGTTTCGATATTTCTAAGTTCAAGTAGGTTTCCCATGATTAGTACTCAGTCCCCCAAATAAGCGCGTAGCACTTGCGGATGGCTCTGCACCTCTTGCGGACTACCAATGGTGATCAACTGGCCATCTGCCAGGGCCATGACCCGATGCGAAGCTTGGCTAACTAAGTTCATATCGTGTTCAACCATAATGATGGTAATACCAAGGTCTTGGTTAATATCCTCAAGCCAAAAGGACAAGTCTTCAGTTTCTTCTGGATTAAGCCCAGAAGAAGGTTCGTCCAACAACAACAACTTCGGCCTTGTACACAGCGCACGGGCAATTTCCACCATTTTGCGCACCCCGTACGGCAGGCTGCCAATGATCTTGTCACGATAGCTTTGCAGGTCTAACAGGTCGATCACATCCTCAACCGCTTCTCGAAACTTAAGTTCTTGGCGTTTTACTGAAGGTAAAAAAAACAGCTCTTCAAGCAAAGAAGTCTTACGGTGAATGTGACAGCCGATCAACAAATTGTTCAACACAGTTTCTCGTTCAAACAACTCGGTATTTTGGAAGGTACGCGCAATACCCAACTCTGCCACTTTATGTGTTGCAATTTGGGTAATGTCTTGCCCTGCAAAGACAATTGAGCCATGTGTTGTGTCGTAAATACGACTGACAAGGTTAAAGATTGTCGTCTTGCCAGCGCCATTAGGACCAACAATGCTGAACACTTCCCCTTCTCGCACCGTAAAGGAAACTTCCTGCACCGCCTTAACGCCGCCAAAATGTACTGACAGTTTGCTGGCAGCAAGCAGGCTCAATGTAGCCGTTCCGTACGCAAAAAAGACTTTTGCCGTTTGTAGGTAGATTTTCGATACAGTGGAAATTCTTCAAAAAACAAACGGATTTTGCACCACCGTCCATAGATCCCTAGCGGCTCATAAATGAGAACGAGAATTAACATTGCGCCAAAAATAGCAGGCTCAAGACCAGGGATTTGCGCCACCGCCGTAGGAGCAGCATCACGGAATATAGCAATCCCTTGAGGCAACAAGCCAATAAAAATGGCCCCAAAAATAACCCCATGCAACGACCCTAAGCCACCCACCACCACCATAAGCAGCAATTGGATAGAGGTAATCAGGGTAAACGCATCGGGTGCAAGATAGCTTAGGCGATGCGCAAACAAAGCCCCGGCAAGCCCAGTAAAGGCGGCCGACAAAGCAAAAACCAAGACTTTGGTGCGCGCCAAGTTTACCCCCATGCTTTCTGCTGAGGTTTCTGAGTCTCGCACTGCAGTCATGGCCCTGCCTGTTGGGCTGCGTAACAAATTCATGACCAACACCATACTACCCAGCAAGATGGCCAAACAAAGAAAGTAGAACGCGGCGGGCGAAGAAATATCAAGGCCAAGAAATTCCGGTTTGGGCACCGCCATACCCCGGAAACCGCCTGTGACCGATTCCCAATGCACCAAGACCTGTTCAACAATTACCGCAAAAGCCAAGGTCGCTACAGCCAGATAGATCCCCGTCATACGTAACGTGGGGATCCCCACAAGCCCACCGACCAACGCACTAAATAGGCTGGCAGCAAACATTGCAACGGGCAATGGCACGCCCAAGTTGAGAAGGTAAGCATGAGTATAAGCCCCGATGGCTAAAAATGCCGCATGGCCAAGGCTCACCAACCCGGTATAACCCACCAACAACATTAAACCTAACCCAGCAATGGCATAGATAAACACCAATGCAAATTCACCCACTAAGTAACGGTCTAGCCACAACGGGCCAGTAAACACCACCAACAACGCCAACCCATACCACAGCAGGTGCCCCCTGTGTTGAACCAGGCGGATGTCTTGTAGATAACTTGTTTTACGGATATAGCGCATCAAACTTTCTTTTTCTGCATGGTAGCGAACAAGCCTTGCGGACGTATCACCAACATGACTAACAGCAACACGTATGCACTCATGTCTGCAAACCCAGGCGGCAGATATAAACCAGCAAATTGCTCAACCACACCAATGAGCAAACCTCCAATAATGGCGCCAGGCATACTGCCAAACCCCCCAACAATGGCCGCCGCAAACGCTTTGATGCCGACAAACCCAATCAACGGATCTACTAGTGAAACCGGCGCGGTCAAGATCCCCGCCACCGCTGCTATTGCCGCGGACAACGCCCATACCAACGAATACATACGCTTAACAGGAATACCCACATAAAATGCGGCAAGTTGATTTTGTGATGCTGCCTGCATGGCAATCCCTACGCGGGTGAAGCGGAAAAACACCCACATAAGGAAGCACAAAACAGTAGTGCCAATAATAATAGCCAGGTTTTCGTAGCCGATAACCGCCTCCCCCAAGCGCAACACTTCGCCTACATACGGGGTTTGCAGCGCGCGCGGTTCGTTCCCCCAAATAGCCCCCGCTGCGGCTCGTAATACAAAACCCAAACCGATGGTGAGCATGAGCACCGCAAAATGCGGCTCGCCAATCATCGGGCGCAACAGTACCCGTTCCAGCACCACACCCACAGCTGCCATGACCAGTACCGTTGCCGGAAATGCCCAATAAAAGGGCCAATCCCAAATGTTTATGAAAGTAATCGCCACATAAGCCCCCAGCATCATGATATCGCCTTGGGCAAAGTTGACCATCTCCGTCGCTTTGTAAATTAATACAAAACCAAGAGCGATAAGCCCGTAGACACACCCCTGGGATATGCCACTGATGAAGAGCTGAAGAACTTCCACTTGTGCTGTCTTTGTTATTTATTTTGTTAGCAACCACATATTGTGTGGACTCACACACCATTTGTCACGCGACACTGGAAACCAAGATAATTCACGCTATTGAGAATCATTACTATTCGTATTTGCGTTTAAATCAAAGGACAAGCCCCTCAGGTGATTGCCGTCTTGTTCACTGACACTGGCAGGTCACATTGCTGCGCGGCGCAAACATGGCGGTGGTTGCTTTGAACTTATGCAACTTTGTGCTATCCATTCACTAAACAGTACCGAGGGTATCTGGTGAATTCAAAAACCCAACTCGACGAGCCGCTTACCCAAACGGCTTTGAGTGAATTACTTGCCATGCAAGGCATAGAAAAATCCATGCCAGTTGATTTTACCGGGGGTGATGTTTGCTTCGAAAGTCCCTTTCACTGCGGCGAAGCAGCAAGCTCGGTGCTCGCAGCTCAAACACAATTGGCAGCCCAATTGTGCAAACTGGGTAGCAAAAACACCATCAACGAAGTGACCATCAATACCCGGCTCGCCGAAGCTTCACTGGTCAGCTTCGCCTTACAGTCATTCGCTGACCAAAACAAAGCCCCAGCTACGCGTTTGTCCCCTGAAGAACGCACCCCAGCGGCCGGATTTTTTACCTGTCAAGACGGCCGCGTTGTCTATATACATTCAAGCTTTCCTGACCATTCACAGCATTCCGACGCCATCTTGCAATTGTTGGGCGTGCCGGCTGACCGCGCGGCGGTGAGCAACGCCCTGGCAAAGTTACCGGCACGAAAGCTTGAAGAAAAAATTGCGCGCGCCGGTTTATGCGGAGCTATGGTACGAACCGTGACCGAATGGGATGAATCGACGGCAGGCCAATTATTGGCAGCCGTGCCTGTGGTTGAGTTGATCAAAATTACCGATGGCGCGCCCCGACATTTTTTGTCTTCCGCAACCCAGCCACTTGCCAACTTAAAAGTGTTGGATCTAACCCGGGTGCTTGCAGGGCCTGTTTGCGCGCGTAGTTTAGGCAGTTTTGGCGCTGATGTTTTACATATTCGAGGCAAAGGCTTGCCTAATGTAGAAGCTTTTGTGACAGACACTAGCATTGGCAAAAAGTCGGCCTATCTAAATTTAAAAAGTGAGAATGATCGCGAAGCGCTGCGAGGTCTTGTTAAACAAAGCCATGTTTTTTCCCAGGGTTATCGATCAGGTGTTATGGAGAAGCTTGGTTTTGGCGTTGAACAAGTTGCGCAGCTAAACCCAGATATCATCTACGTCTCCATCAATTGTTATGGTCATCAAGGAGAATGGTGCCAACGACCAGGTTGGGAACAACTGGCACAAGTGGTAACAGGCATGGCAACGCATCAAGGCGACTTTCACCAAGACGGCACGGGGTTAACAAAGCCAGCATTACAACCCTCCGCGCTTAACGACTACACCACAGGATACCTTGCAGCATTAGGTGTCATGATGGCAAAAAGGCGCCAGGTGTTGGAGGGTGGTGGATATTGGGTACGAGTTTCACTGTGCAGAACCGCCATGTGGGTACAACAGTTGGGCAGCCGAGACTTTCCCGTTCACGCGCGAATGCCCCACCCGGCAGAATTGCAAAGTTGGTATCAAAGGTTCGATACGGCATGGGGCGAGCTTGCCGCGCTCAGCCCGGCGATCAGCATGAATGGTTCTGCCCTACAATGGCCCGCCCCGCCAGTGCCGCTTGGCACTCACGGGGCCAGATTTTCGACATAAAACTTATTAGAAACCTTCTATTTTCCACTTTTGTGCAGTTATACACAGCCTTTCACGCCGAAAATTGGCACCCTGCACCACGCCGACGGATGCTGACAGATACCAACCGGCGCCAACACGCCTTTTGCAACTGTTGCAACTGTTGCACCTTACGTAGGTTCGGCTACACTGGTTTCGCAACCTCAGGCAGTAACTCGTAGTTTATTTTGAAAACCCGCAATCTACATAGCCAAACCACACGCGTACGCCGTGTTGCGGGTCTATTTGTGGTGTTGTGGCTTAACCTGGTGTTGCAACCCTGCGCCATGGCTCTCTCCACTTCAGCAAACGAGATGCCAGATTGTCCAAACTGTCCGCCGGCTCATGAGCATTCGCAACATGTGCAAGACGTTAGCCCCATAAAGGGGATGCCCTGTGTGGTTGATATGGCTGATTGTGAGGTCTCCGGCGAGGCAAACTACGACCGCCGCACCGACCAACCTAACTTAACTGACTATTCCAACGATTTTGCACCGCTGCTAGTTGCAACTATGTTGTCGGCCCACGAGCCTCAATGCGCCGTCACAACAAAACAGTTGCTCACTAAAAAACCCCCACCGGGCACACCTATTCCTCTAAACATACTGCACTGCGTGTATTTGAAATAACGACCTCTTCGCTATAAACCGTTTTTTGATGGTAACTAGAGAAGGAGATCGTTTTGATGGCGTACTTTTACGGACGCACCCATTGGGTAAATGTAACAAACCGAGTTAGCTGCAACACCCCGCGACAGATGACGGTGTTTGTTTTACTGGTTGTACACCTCACTTTTACTGCAACAGCCACAGCACAGCAAATTTCCGCTTTGACACTTGCCGAAGCAGAAGAGATTGCGCTTGAACGTGAGCCTGGACAAGTGGCTTATGTCGCCCGTGCCAAAGCCCTAGTTGATCAGTCGGTCGCCGCCGGTCAGCTTGCTGATCCGAAATTGCGAATGGGTGTTGCTAATTTCCCGCTAGAGTCCGGTGGCTTCACCACCGAAGGTATGAGCCAAATACAACTGGGCATTCGTCAGGCTTTTCCACCTGGCAAAACCCGAGTGGAGCGTACCAGCCGGTTTCGCTCGCAAGCACTGGAGATGACCGAAAACGCCAACGCTCGTGGTCGCGACGTACTCACCGCGGTACGCGATGCCTGGCTGGAAACCTACTATTGGCATCAGGCAATTGCGCTACTGACTGAATCTCGACCTTTTTTTGACGACCTGGTGACCATTACTCGATCTCTGTATGCCGTTGGCAGCAAAGATCAACAAGATGTGCTTCGCGCTGAACTAGAATTGAGCCGGCTCGAAGATCGCTTGATCGAAGCCAATAGGCGCCGAAGTCAAGCCCGCGCACTACTGTCACGCTGGGTCGGCGCAGCCTCCAACCGCCCCCTAGCAGCCCAGCTCCCTAGCTGGCAACAATTACCGGCGGTTGAAGTTATGCGTACAGCACTGGTGACCCATCCATCATTGAGCGCCGCAAGTGCACGAATTGATGCGCGTCGTGCAGGTGTCAACTTAGCAAAAGAAAGCTACAAACCCGGCTGGGCGCTAGACCTCGGCTACGGATACCGAGATGGCGCGCTGCCCAATGGCAACCCACGTTCAGATTTTGTCAGTGTAGCCCTCACCGTCGACATTCCACTGTTCCGTAAAAACCGCCAAGATCGTTCTCTGGCCGCCGCTCACAACGAGCGCGATGCGGCCATCGAATCCAAAGATGAATTACTGCGTAGGCTAAGCAGCCAATTAGACGCGGAGTACACACGCTGGCAGGACCTGTTGCGTCGCATACAGTTGTATGAACGGCTCATTCTCGCCCAAGCCAAAGATCAGTCGAATGCGGCTTTGGCGGCGTATCAAAGTGAAGCAGGCGATTTTGCCGATGTGATGCGCGGCTATGTTGATGACCTTGATATTCGACTCGACTACATACGCCTACAGATTGAACACGCGCAAAGTTATGCCGTGCTGGCCAACCTTGGAGATCTACCTCGATGAAAAGTGTATCAAAAACAATTGTTCTGATTGCGCTGAGCTTGGTTGTTGGTGTTGGCATTGGGTATTTGTGGCCACATGGCGAAGGCACGATGAACCAAGCAGCTACAGACGAAAACAAAATTTTGTATTACAAAGCACCTATGGACCCAAACTATCGCCGCGATAGCCCGGGCAAATCTCCGATGGGCATGGACTTGGTGCCAGTGTATGCCAGTGACGCAGACATGGATGACGCGGGCGTGGTGTCTATTAATCCTCGAATCATCAACAATCTTGGCGTGCGCACAGCAGCCGCAAAATTTAGCCCGTTGTCTCGGCGTATAGAAACCGTTGGTTACATCAGTTACGACGAAGACACCCTACACCAGATCAACACCCGTGTTTCTGGCTGGATAGAAGAACTTGCCACTAAGGCAACGGGTGATCCCATCAAGCGTGGACAAGTTCTATTTGAACTGTATTCGCCGATGCTGGTTAATGCTCAGGAAGAATACCTGGCGGCATTAAAAAGCAGTAACACGGCACTGCACAAAGCCTCAGGTGAACGGCTAATAGCACTGGGGTTTACAAATAAAGAAATCACTCGGCTAAATAGCCAACGCAGCGTCGAACAGAGAATTAAAGTGTACGCACAATCCGACGGCGTTGTAGCCCACCTGGGCGTACGCCAAGGAAGCTACATCACGCCAGCTACTGAGGTTATGTCGATTGCAAAACTTGATCGCGTGTGGATATTAGCCGAAGTATTTGAGCGGCAAGCGGCCTGGGTACAACCGGGACAAATGGCATCAGTTGAGTTGGACTATATACCCGGCAAGCGTTGGCACGGTACCGTCGACTACATATATCCAGAACTGGATCCTGTTACCCGAACTTTAAAAGTTCGACTGCGCTTCGATAACTCGGACCAAACACTAAAGCCCAACATGTTTACTCGGGTGGTAATTTCCGATAACAAAACCTCACCGTCGATCCATGTGCCACTGCAGGCATTGATTCGGGGCGGGTCTGTCGATCGCCTTGTTTTAGCACTAGGTGATGGACGCTTTCGCTCGGTGGCTGTGCAAGTGGGTATCGAGTCTGGTGATCGAGTAGAGATTCTGGCTGGGATATCTGCGGGCGATAAAGTGGTAACTTCGGGCCAATTTCTTATTGACTCGGAATCTAACGTTGACAGCGCTCTGGCGCGGATGGAGCAAACCCCCACTGCGGCGGAACCTGATGCAGCTACGCAAGACTCAGATGCGGATCACCATCACCATGTTATGGAGTCTTCACCGTGATAGCTAAACTCATTCTCTGGTCAATTAGCAACCGGGTCTTAGTTCTGATCGCAACAGCGATGCTGGTTGCCGGTGGTTTGTATTCCATAAAACAAACGCCGATTGACGCGCTTCCAGATTTGTCAGACGTACAGGTAATCATCAAAACCTCATTTCCGGGTCAGGCACCTCAGGTAGTTGAGGATCAAGTCACCTACCCCCTGACCACAGCCATGTTGTCCGTGCCAAAAGCAGTCACGGTGCGCGGGTATTCCTTTTTTGGCGACTCCTACGTCTATGTCATTTTCGAAGACGGCACAGATTTGTATTGGGCGCGATCTCGTGTGTTGGAGTATCTCAGCCAGGTAGCCGGGCAGTTGCCAGATAGCGCCAAACCCGCCCTGGGACCCGACGCCACAGGGGTAGGTTGGATTTACGAATACGCGTTGGTTGATCGCACCGGCCAGCACGATCTTGCCCAACTGCGCAGCATCCAAGATTGGTTTTTAAAGTACGAACTACAAACCGTCCCTGGAGTAGCCGAAGTTGCAACCATTGGCGGCATGGTGCGTCAGTATCAGGTTGTGGTCGATCCAGACAAGTTGCGTAGCTTTGGCATTCCTCTTGCAAAAGTGAAACAGGCTATTCAATCAGGTAACCAAGAAGCGGGCGGCTCCGTTATCGAAATGGGTGAAGCAGAGTACATGGTCCGCGCAACAGGTTACCTGCAGAGCCTAGAAGACATTGCCACCGTACCCTTAGGTGTTACCAGCAACGGCACCCCCATTGTGGTTTCCGATATTGCTGACTTGCGCATAGGGCCGCAGATGAGGCGCGGCATTGCCGAGTTGAATGGTGAAGGCGAGGTGGTAGGTGCGGTGATCATTATGCGCTGGGGGGAAAACGCTGCTAAAACAATTGATGCAGTCAAAGAACGACTAGCAGAATTGTCGCGA
>JAADHW010000315.1 GCA_013151695.1 Gammaproteobacteria bacterium | reverse complement strand
GGCTAACCCCCGATCAGCCAACGGCGCGCACATTTATATGCATGTACTGATTGAATCGAACCAGGCTGATTCTGCATCACAGTGGCTACAACAATGGCTTCCCAGTTACACATCTAATGAACTCTTGTATTGCCACCTATGGTGGCATTTGGCCTTGTTTCAATTGCATTGCGGTCAGCTTGAGCAGGTGCAAGAGACGATTGCCACCCATTGCTTGCCAAATCAATCTGCCTGCCCGCCAATAAATGTCTTCACCGACAGCGCCGCCATATTGTGGCGATCTCAGCTTCAAGGCACTCACACTGACAAAGAGACCTGGCAACACGTTCGATCCTACGGCGATCAGTGGTTCCCACGGCCAGGAGTATTTGTCGATGTGCACAAGGCAGTGTGCCTGGCCGCCTTAGAGGAATTCACTGAACTTGACGCTTACATTGAAACGCTTCAGATCGCCAACGAGAACAACAAGTTGCGATCTGGAGAAGTTGTTATCGAATTGGCCAAAGCGTTTGGGGAGTTTGCTAAAAGCGATTGGCAAGCTTGCGCCGATCGTATCGATCGTGTCTGCGATCAAGTGGTGCGCATTGGCGGCAGCCGAGCACAACGGCGTATTGTTGCAGAAACACGAGATGCAGCTAGGGCTCGTGTGAGATGATCTATGTCAGGTAATCACTGACTCCGCTCTAGCTAAATACTACGCTTCAACCCCCAAATGTATATTCCAAAGTTAGTTTAAGTATTTCGCGTGTGCTGAATCATGTACAACTTGTAAGCTGTTTGAGGGAGCGATATCGGGCCCATCCGGGTCACTTGGTCTTGGCGTCCTTGCCTTAGAAGGGATACGCAACTAGTAAGCGAAGTTAAAACGCACTCCTGCAAATACCGTACGCCCAGGTGTGGCGTAGCCAAGAACTTCGACATAGTCTTCATCGAAAAGATTTTCAACACGCACATACACCTCAAATGCATCCGTCACATTATAGTTGGCATTCATGTTAAACAATACATAGCTGTCTAGTTTGGTGCGACTAGCCATGAAGCCGTTAGTGAAGAAGTTGCGGAAATCGTTGTCTAACATTTTGCCGTTGTACACCACGCTGGCAGACATACTGGCTCGCTCATCCATCAGTAACGCAGAAACAGCTAAGCTCGCAACATGGCTGGGTCGAAGCACTTCTTTGCCGCCGGGTTCATCTGCAACGGTGTAGGTATAGTTCGCCATTACCGAAGTATTGTGAGTAGGCTGATAGTTGATGGTCAGCTCGGCCCCCTCGCGGTTGCTGTCACCACTAACATTTATCACCGAAGGAAATAGGCTTTGAATTTCACTTTCTAATTCCGCATCAAAATAGGTGAGATCTATGCTTAACGTTCCATCTAACATGACTTGTTCGACGCCAACATCCCACCCCTTTGATTTCTCCGGTTCAAGATTAGGATTCCCGACAAACGTACCCGGCACGAAACCAAATTGCTCAAAGAACGTTGGATTGGTGACCGCCGCACCAAAGCTGGCATGAATACGAGTACGGCCGTCGTTCATCCGATAAGATCCGTCAATTGAATAGGTTGTGGTGTCTTCAAACTTATCGTTATTGTCCTGTCGTAACGAAGCGGTAATGAATATCGAGTCTTCTATCTCAACCCGGTGCTCTATCCCATAACCAAGCAAGTCGCGTTCCTGGGTAGCACGTTGACTTGGGTCGAAAGGATACAAATTGCGAAAAGACTCTTCTTCGCGCTGCAGAAATAGTGTGGTGCGATGCGCGCTAGCTTGCCCTGGGTTCCAGATCCAACTAGAGTCGAGACGGATATCGTCTCTTTGTGATTCGCTGCCAAAAACACCACCATCAGTTTCCGCATCAGATCGGCCGAGAGTCAGCTTTGTAATAGAGCGGCCATCGGCAAATCGCAGTGTGGTGGCAACACCAATAGATTGGTCTTGAGTGTTGGAGAAAGAACGATTATCAATGGGTAAGCCTTGTAGCGGACCGCCACTGAAATCGAAACCATCGGTATCTGTTTCTTTATCAGTTCGGCGCGCAAAAACGTCTAGCGACAAGGCATCTGCAACATTGATGTGTAGCTGGCCGCTGAGGGTTTTATTTTTATCATCATCGTCTTCAGTACCGAGTATCGAATCGTTCTCTGAAATATCAAACTCTGATTTACGAACCACATAGTTGAGACGACCATTGATGTGCTCACTGCCGCCAAATACAGAAAGTGATGTTTGCTGGGTATTGTTCTCTCCAATCTCAAGCGCTGTATTGAAACCAAAGCCCTGGGTTGCTCGCTTGGTATGAATACTGATCACACCCGCCAAGGCATTGGAACCATAAAGACCACTTTGTGGACCACGTAATACTTCAATACGCTCGATATCAGCCGCGAGTAACGATGAAAAGTCAAACTCCCCAGTGCCTGCAGCGGATACATCAATGCCATCGATTAGGACAACCACCTGGTTCGCTTCCGAACCGCGCAATCGCAATTGGGTAAGACCGCCATAACCACCGGTTCTACTGACCGCGACACCAGGTATAAAGCGGAAAAGATCTGCGGCATATTGCGCTCCCAATTGCTTGATTTGATCTGCATCCAGAACGCTAATAGCCCGACCGATTTTGCTTGGGTCTATGGGCAGTCGTGATGCCACGACCACCAATTCTTCAACTTCATTCGACGCAGTACTTTGCGTCCACCCAGCGCTAGCTGCGAGGCTTACTAACACAGCAAGACCCATTGTTATCCACAGTTTCATGTATACCTCTCCGTTCGACGCTGTTCCTCGAGCGCACGTTAACAAGTTGGCGAAAGAATCGGTCTACGGGCTTATGGGTTGAGAATATCTCTGTACTCGCCGCCTTCCCATGCAGAACACAGTGGCTTGATTTAGAAAGTACAACCCAATTAACCGTTGCGAGGCCAGCATCAGATTCACACTGATTTCCCGGGCATCCCATCGCTAATTTTTTCCTATTCGTAGGCTTCGCCCACAATCAGAAAGGTGGGCATAATAGAAAGTAAGCGCTACTGAAGCAAATTACTGATTTTCAATTTCAACTTGAAAAAGCCTGCACATAAGTTTTGAATGTTCCCACATCGCAACAGATCAACTAAAACATAAGAGGTCAGCATGCTTCACGTTCATGCACATCCCGCCAGCCAGCCATCACGTAGTGTGTTCTGGGCTTGTGTAATAACCGGCCAATCCTTTCAATTACATGCAGATCCGTCTACCCCATCTTCGATAAGCCCACGCGGGCAACTGCCGGCGATTGTCGATGACAACTTCAAGCTGGTAGAAATGCCCGCTATATTGACTTACTTGGCACAGAAGAATAGCTGGCACGATCTGTACCCAACTAACCTCCAAACACGTGCACGGATATCGCAATACCTTCATGCGCACCACAACCTTACACGTCTGGCAACGCTAAAACTGATGGCACCACATGTATTGGTTGTGTTTGGTGGACTACCCAGTTCAAACGCTTTGAGTTATGCCAGCAATACCATCATCGAAACCGCAATGAATAGCGCTACCAAACTCAGTGACGGCCAAACACTTGTTGAGGAAGTCATCAACTTTGTCGCAAAACATTACTTAGGCAGCTCAGACTTCGTTGCTCAAACCGCGCAAGCAAGTATCGCTGACATTGCTTGTTACGAAGAGATCAGCCAATTGAAATGGGCTAACCTCCTAGATTTATCAAATTGGCCAAGCATTGCCGCGTGGATGGCGCGTATGACAGATCTGCCGCATCACGATGCAATCCATAGCTTTAACACCACCCTCGGCGACATCAAAACCCAGCCTATTACCATGGAACGATTCATGGGCGCTATCGAGGTCGCTATGACCGATCTCGTTGCACTACCGGGTGTTTCTATCCCCTAGAAGGCAACCCCCCTAGAAGGCAACCGCCCTACTGTGAGACTGAGGTAGCTTGCGTAGCCCCAGCAGACTTACTTTGTTCATCAGGAACAACCCAATTGTGCGGCATACAGCTAAAGTCAAAGAACGGTTGTTCGTCGCCATCGTCAATGGCATTTTGAACCTGTTTGTAGAATTCTCCTCCTGCCTTGTTGGAAAAGGTAATCTCGACCTGTTTGGCTTCATCTGCAGATTGCGGGCGTTCACAATATTCCGGAAAGGTTGCCTCTCCTGCATGGCCAGATGCATAACCTTTAGCGAACATTTGTTTGAGAATGCCAAAACCATCATCTTGAACCAGCACATCACCACGCTGATGCCCACCGAGTGTCTTCATGTGAGTAATAAAATTGTCGAGGTTATAACAATCATAGGCGACGTGTTGGCAGGAATGATCGCCATGTTTCTCCACAAAACTGGTCACCTGAGATTTAGCTGCTCTATCAATTCCTTCGATAAGTGCAATACCAAAATCGCCAAAATCGATACACCATATTTTCATGCTGCTATTGAGATCACCTGGTCGAGCGTCATCAATACGTTTAATCAATGTGCCTCCCTCTACCTCAATGTGGAACCAAGCCCATTTTTCGATGCTACCGCTTTCACAAGCGTAGGAGATATGGTCAACCTTTTTTAAACGAGATTTTGTGATATTTGGATTCAACAGAGCAGCCTCCGAGTAGTGCAAATGACTTGATTTGGCTATCAGTATAGTTAAAACGCATCACAGGATGCTGGCGTTGTTGAAGATAATTTGGTAATAGTACGCAATATTTATGAGTAATTACCACTTTTGTTGCAGGATAAACTTCATATGGACAGAATTGACGCGCGTATTCTACACGCCTTGCAAGACAACGGCCGCACAAGTTGGTCTGGGCTTGCGAGCGAGATCAATCTCTCGGCGAGTGCCTGCCAACGTCGTGTAGAGTCATTAATCGAAAACGGCACTATCCAAAATTTCACCATAAATCTCAACGAAGAGAAACTAGGCTTTCCAGTAAAGGCTTTTGTCGCGGTAAATGTAGATCGTCAGAACACCAAGCTCGCTCAAGACTTCAGATCACAAATTCAACAACACCCTCAAGTACAAGCTTGTCATATGATCTCAGGAACAATCGACTTTATGTTAGAAGTGGTCGCACGTGACCTCAACGATTTGGGCCAACTTATAGACGAACAATTATTGAGCATGCCGGCGGTAAAAGATGCTTCATCTTCTATCGTACTCAATGAAGTCAAACCAAAGAGAACTGCAATTCTCTAGTCCACAGATGAACCCAAGGTTCGCTTAGTACCCGTGAATATGTAGCCGACGTCGTAGCTTTTGCCAACAATTTAGGAAACCCTTCATAATGAAAATTACTTTCGCCCTACTCGCTCTTTGTTTTAGCAACGCCGTTTACGCGGATGTTGTTCGCTACCCACTACCCGGCAATTCAACCTTCCCGATCGCTCAAGCCGTCGAGATTCCTGCCGGGACAACCATTGTCTATCACAGCGGCACTATACCCGCGCCTGCCAACCCAGAGGCAGAGCGTTACAGCCCTGAGTTCTGGGGTGACACCAAAATACAGTCTTTGTCTGTTTTTGATCGTATCGAAACCTCACTATCAGCCCTAAAACTGGGGTTTGGTGACGTGGTGAAGATGACGGTATTTTTGGTTGGCGTACCCGAGCTAGAGGGGCGTCTAGATTTTGATGGGTTTATGCAAGCCTATACGCAGTATTTTGGAACGGCTGAACAGCCCAATCTACCGGCTCGATCAACCGTACAGGTGGCAGGCTTAGCGGCACCAGGAATGCTGGTCGAAATCGAAGTTGTGCTAGCGCGGCCTAACTCAAGCGATTGATTGAATTTGTTCACTGTCGATGACAGAAATAACTAACGACATGGGTTCGGTAACCCATGCGCTCATGCTTTGAATCAGTTTGGCCGAGTATGGTTTGGCAAAATGTACATGTAATGCGGCCTCATCAGCCCAACGCTCATAGAAAAATAGTTCGTTGGGTTTACTTGGGTGTAGATAAACGGCGTGGCTGATACAGCCTTCCTCCTGCAGGGAAAGTGCAACATGCTCTTCGGCCAGCGCCAGAGCTTGATCCCGAAACTGCGGCTTCACGACTAGGGTTGAAGTAACTTGCAGCACAATCTAGTACTCCTTCAAAGCGATAATACCGGGTTCAGAGCAACCAGGAAGATTTGACACCAGACTCTGCGCGAACTCTATCTATTGGCCACAACATCATCACTGCTCGGTTGTTCGCTCGGTCTTTCGCTCGGTTTTGGACCGAGCAAACTCTGGGGCGTGTCTCCTTCGTATCGCAAAGTGGTGAAGCCAAAGAACATTTCGTGCTTAGTTTGTAAACCAAAATGTACCGGCTTAGATGGGTCTGGGTTGCTAGGGTTTCGATCAGAATTATCCATCGCACCCTTGGCTACCAAGCGTGTTCCCGCAGGCAGAAATAGTGGGTCTTTAAGCTCGTAGCTGAATTGCCAGTTGAAGTTGTACTTAGGCACAGACAACAACAACTCAGACGTACCGTCTGGATACTCTGCCGTATAACTCATGTACTTACCGCGAAAGTGCATATGCGGTGTCATGCTATACAAGTATGCATCTCGCTCTATCAATTGCTCCCCTTCAAGCTTGTACTCCTTGGCGTGGGCTGGCACAAAGAAGCGCCGTTGGCCTGCAACTCCGCCAGCCATAATATAGGCCGGGGGTTTATCGTGTATAAAAATACCAACTTCTGTTTCATCAACAGTTTCTCTACCTGAGGTGGTGTAATGCATCTGCAGCAGCAAATTTGATCCTTTTTTTATCAACCTACCGCTGTTGTCGCGGAAAGAATCAGGTTGGCGACCTGGGGCAAAGCCACCGATGCTGTCTCCACGCGCAGAACCGTTTTGTCGTCCCCGGACAGTTTTGTCAGCCGGGCTAGATAAGTAGGCAATAACATGGTGCAGTACCTGGCGGTCGCCGGGCACAAATTCCACAGCCCGCACCCAAACGTCACGATCCAAATTGAGTTCAACTGGAATATATCGATAGTCGACGATACCGGTTGCAGGAATAGTTTGAGGTGGCACCTTGAACACCATGTCGGGCTCACCGAGACTAAATTTTGGATCGTCAAAGGTCATAGCCGCCAACGGATCTGATTCACCATCTATAGGCGCACCCGCATCAATCCAATGCAATAGCTTTTGTTCTTCTTCTACCGACAAACCCGTCGTGTCTGCTATGGGTTTCCCCACATGAGCATCAATTTGCCCCGGCGGCATCCTCTTAGTCATAACAACTTCACGCATCATCGCTGAGAAGCCACGTACCA
Source organism: Gammaproteobacteria bacterium (assembly GCA_013151695.1). Classification (GTDB taxonomy): domain Bacteria; phylum Pseudomonadota; class Gammaproteobacteria; order Pseudomonadales; family Azotimanducaceae; genus UBA4421. The sequence continues at coordinate 6,600 of JAADHW010000315.1, read as the reverse complement.
TGGCATGATTCGACATTGACCAAGGACCTATACCACCATCATGGTGACAGGCAACACAGTTGTCTTGCAGCAGGGGTACAATGTCCTTCGTATAAGATACCTGGTTTGCTTGGTGATGATCTCTGCTATGAAAAACTATCGGGTTAGCTGATGTTGCGGCCATGGAGCCTGCGTTAACTATTTTGACACCAGACAAAAATGCCTTGAGCGCGTCTGTAAGATAATGTCGGGTGGCATCAACCATGTCCGAACCATCATCCACGAGACCCCGGAACACCACGGTCATTGTTTTGGGGTCAACTACCAGCACCTCGGCAAGCTGTGTAATGTCAAGAGATTCTGCCACCAATTGAGTTTCGTCCACCAAAATAGGAATCGTGTAACCCTGTTTTTCAGCTTCAACCCCGATTGTTCGACGATTGTCTTGAGTCAGTGGATTCAACATAAAAAAGGCCACCTCTTCGCTATCGAAACTTAGACGAACTTCTTCCAACGCATTCGCGCCATGTTGCACAACAGGGTTATCATTACCTTGTACAAAAATCACAATCGCCTTGTGATCGCCATACCAACTGAGCTGATGTGACACCCCTTGATGATCTAGGAGGGTGAAGTCGCTTATTGTTGTTTGCTGTGTTGCCGAAGCGGCTAGACTGAATAAGACGGCAGATACAAAGATTGTAAAATATTGGAATAGTTTCATTAGAAATTGCACATAGTGTGAAGCTCAGTAAACTCTAGCATATTCCGCGCGTAGATAAATTTCGTCTGCAGCTTTCAAAATTCAACGTTTGTACTATCGATATTGTTATGCAGCTACTCATCGAAGAAATTCTATCTAAGCGCCATTTACTGGCCCTACTCACCCTAATTCTCGGTAGCGTTGTCATTTGGGGGATGTTCAGCACCAGTATGGACGCCAGCTATAAATCCATACTGAGCGAAGACGATCCTTATCGGGCAGAGGTTGAACAAACAAAACTAGATTTCCCACCCAGTACCAGTGTTTTATTTGCCTTTGAGACAAATACGCACGTGTTCACCTTCGACGCACTCCAAGCAATGGACGACTTAACCCGTCGATACATGGAGGTTGAGTCTGCCATTTCCGTAGGATCACTGATCAACCGCAGACTAAACGCCGAAGACGCAGAGACGTTCGATCGCGACTATCTCCTACCTGAGCTATCTACCCTCTCGGAACGTGACCTAGAGATCATTCGGCACACTGCATTAAACGATAAAGATCTCATAAAAAGTCTTTTAGCACGCAAAGGTGATATGGCTCTAGCAGTGATCAAGTACAAGGTTACAACAGACAACCAAGACACCCGCCTCAGCGTTGCTCAATCTGTTATAACGCTAAGAGATTCTCTGCGAGAAGATCACCCCAACGTTTCTATCTACGTGCTCGGCGGCGCACTGTTTGAGCTAGACAGTTACAACGCACAAATCAAAGACAGCAAATACCTGTTCCCTCTCGTTATTGGTATCTCAATACTATTGCTTTGGTTTTGTTTAAAGTCACTTTCCTTTTCGTTGTGCTTGTTTGTTATTGCCTTCGCCACAATTGGTCTCACCATCGGGACCTTTGGGTGGGCACAAATACCGTTTAATCAAATTTCTAGTCTCGGACCTCTGGTGGTCTTCGTCATCGCCATAGCTGACGGCATACACATTGTGTCGATCTACGCCCAGGGCCTAAACAAAGGCTTGGCAAAAATGGAGGCCATGCGGCAGAGTTTGATTATCAATATACAACCCGTGACTTTAGCCACCATCACAACTGCCATGGGTTTTTTATGCCTCAACTATTCTTCATCGCCTGGCATTTATGGTTTTGGTAACATTGTCGCAATCGGAGTTTGCTGGGCTTATCTTGTCACATTAACCTTGTTGCCAGCACTGATACTGTTATTGCCTACCAGCAGTGCATCTAAACCTTTGGGTGTACAAACATTTATTTTGTACGTGAGCCAGCTTGTGGAGAAGCGCGGGAACCTACTATTTTGGTGTAGTGCTCTCCTCATAGTAACTACCTTAGCGTTACTGCCATTAAACAAAGTGGACTTCAATCGCTACAGTTTTGTCGACAAAGACTCTGACTTCCACCATGTTATGAAAGCTTTGGCAGAAAAAATTGGCAACGACCAAAGCCTGGTCTATAGCATTCATAGTGGCGAGTACTACGGCATTACAGAGCTTGAATTCTTAACTGCGGTGGATGAGTTCTCGTTGTGGTTGGAAGAGCAGCCTGAAGCAAGTTTTGTTACCAGTTATACCGACTTCCTACGCTCTATGAACAAGTCAGACCACGACGATGACGAGGCTTGGGACAAACTACCCCAAGACAAGCTACAGATCATCGACTATCTGGTGGGCTACCAACTTGTGCAAGAAATTGAGCCCAGCTTAGAGCCAATCTTCAATTCCGACTACTCCGCCATTCGATTAATGATCGGCACCTCCAATCTATCGAACTTGGAGATCATAAACTTCAACGATCGAATTGACGCATGGATAGCCACCCATGTTGACCCGAAATACAAAGTCATGCACGGCGACAACAGTATTTTATTTGCCCGTTTGGACCGATCAATTTCGATTGAGTTGATGAAGGGTTTTAGCCTGAGTTTCATCCTCATCACTCTCTCTCTTATCGTCGGCTTAAGGAGTTTTCGCTACGGTTTGTTGAGCATTATGCCAAACCTATTTCCCGCCACCATCGTGTTCGGCTTCTGGGGCTTGTTCATTGGTGAACTCAGCCCTTACATACTCATGCTATTTTCTATAAGTATTGGACTGGTCGTGGACGATTCAGTACACATCCTCAGCAAATACATAAGCGCCAAGCGCGAAGGTAAATTGCCAGAGGAAGCGGTTCGCTACTCTCTCGATAAAGCTGGATCTGCCATCACCATCACCACACTTTCTCTCGCCGTGGGCACCTTTGTTTTGATCTTTTCGAACACATTCCATTTTCAGAATGTGGCCCTATTGCTCACGCCCATCATCGTTGTGGCTCTGTTGCTAGACCTACTTTTTCTTCCGCCACTATTGATTAAGTTTGATCGTTGGATGGAGCCGCGCGCACCTACCATTGAATCCAGTATGGCGCCTCTTCGATAAGGAAATGTTCCGCTCGCTTGCCTTGTAAACAGGCCAGCGTAGCCAAGGCACCGGCTTCCATACAGGAGCTGCTTTGAACTGTGACCGTTTGTGGGGCATCGGAAATTGGCCAACCTGTGCGAGCATCGATCACATGGCTTAAGCGTTTTCCTTTATGTAAAACAAATCTATGTACATTACCGCTGGTTGCGACTCCTCCTGAGCGCAATTCTATGTTATGTACGGCACTACCCGTGCACACGATTGATTCTATTCCAAGTGTCCAGCCCGCTCGGTGAACTGGCGCAGAGGTCACAGCACAATCACCACCAAAATTAACTAAGCAGGAAACCGTTGAATGTTCGGTAATTTTTCGACAACACGCATCAACCGCATACTCTTTACCAAGACCACCAAAATCAATCTGCATTTCAGGTTGCAGCGTCAACGACCCATCAATCCACACTACTTGATGCCATCCCACCAATGACCTGATTTCATCTATTTGCGCTTCACTAGGAATTCTGGCCGTGCCATCAAACGACCACACACGACGATAGACGCCACTTGTGATATCAAACCTACCCTCACTTATTTGCCAAAGAGTCTGTCCATAGTCAACTATCGCCCTAGTCTCCTCATCTAGGGTATGAGTTTTTTCTGGCTGATGGTTTATCTTCTGCACCAAACTCGACTTAAGATAACGACTCCACTTAGCCTCTATCCGCCACGCTTCGTCGCGGACAACCAACAGCAAACGCTGTGCGAGGCGCTGGTCAGCCGACTCAATGAGTACTTCGCAAGGACATCCCATCGCAAAGAAAGAACCCAAAAAATAATCGGGCATTTTTCTTAACGCAGTCTTGCGTATGCCAAAGGGCTGTGGCGCATTTGTCATGGTCTAGTTCATATACGAAATCGATAACTCAACTGAAAAATTACGGCGTCTAAATCGGGAAAAACGTCTGCGTTTGAGCCTGAGACACTGTGTAACTTCGCCTCGCCGTCCTGTTGGTACCATTCAATGCGAGCTGAAATTTCGCTCCCACCGTCAAACTTGTGGCCAAATTTGACGCCAATTGTTGTTGCGTTGAAGTCGCCCAGTCGATAATCAGCCGACGCTTCTACCGGAATCGGTAAACTCGCAGACAAATTTGGCATGTAAAAATCTGCCTGCCCTTGCACATAGTATCGAATATGCGGTTCAACATAGTTTTGTTCGTTCAAATTGAATCTATAACGAAAGTCCAAGGTGTGTGAGTTAATGCCCCAATCGTCTGTTAAGTAGCGATAGGAGGTGTCTAGAGCACCGCCGCCAATAAAGGTCTTCAGTTTTGCAAACAGGCTGTGTTTTGTTCTTTCATCAGGTCGATTCTCGAACCGATAAGAAAACAGGCCCCCAGGTCCACTTACAGGCTGGCCACTAGTGTCTAAAACCGTCAGAAACTTATAGGGGTCGTTGAGGTAATCGTCGGACTTGCTGTATGAATAATTGAGCTGCGCAATCATTCGCTCGTTGATCACTTGAGTAACACCAAACAACAGATCAACCACTGTTTTTTCTGGGTTTGCGTTGGACTTATTACTCTGATTTCCAACCCCGGCTAGTTCAGAAAGCGGGTTGGGCACCCCGCCCTCAGGGTCCCACTCGTCTTGAGCATAAGCAAAACCCGCCGACAAGGTTGTATTGTTATTGTTGAGTTCACGAGAAACAGAACCATTCACACCTAAATGCTGGTAGTCATACTCGGTCGAAAAAGAAAACCCAGCAGAATATGCCCAATTATCTCCAAAAGGCTGTGACCAGCTCACGTACCCGGCAGTTCTAGAATCTTTGAAGCTGTCATCTAGAGGCAATGTTCCCGGCGCAGTCACATATTGACCTCTTGCAGATGGACGTGTGAATGTTTGTGGTTGATTAAGCTCAACAGCGCCTGTTGGCGTTGCACCCGTTAGAGAATCTACCGTGAGTCCAAATGTTAATTGCCTACCGTCTTCAAACTCTCTTGCGATTCGTGTGGCAAAACTCACATCTTCGATACGGTCATCTTGCTCGCCGTAATACAGTACGCTGGTGTCTATCTCCCAGCGCTTATCATTGTTATCTGCGGCGATAGCCTGGCTCATCAATGATGCCGTTGCGGTGGCTATAACAGCGGCGATAGACTTCTTCTTATTCAATTGCATCCACAGCCCCCACCACCAAACGATTGGCCACCACTAGATGCTTCCTTACTGAAGTAGATGTGCTCATCTGCCTCCATTTCTAATGGTTCCGAAATAATCAACATCTCTCGTTTGGCTAGGTCTTGGCGTTCCCAGGCTTGTGTACCTAAACCCGCACACCCCACTGAAAAAAATACCAAGGCAACCATCATCAGTCTTAACATCTATTGTCCTCATTTACCTTGCTTGGGATTAATCGATTTTCGCAAGCGCATCGACGATAGCTTGCTCATACATTTTCGTTTTCTTACTTAAAAAGCCCTTATGCATGGTTATTGGTTGCCCTTTCTTGTCCAAGAGAACAGAAGTCGGCATGGCCGCTACATTGAACTTTACCGCCAATTCTTGTGCGTCGTACAACACCTCAAATGTCGCAGGCACTTCTTGGAGAAATCGATCAGCGTCTTTCCTATCACGATCCAAATTCACCGCAACAACGACAAAGCCTTGATTTTCATACTTATTTTGCATGTCGTTCATCCATGGGAACGAACGACGACAGGGACCGCACCACGACGCCCAAAAATCTAACAATACGACTTTGCCCGCGTACTGGTCGAGTGTTTCTGCCTGAATTGAACACACAGATCCAAGCAACGCTACAAAGAAAACAACCTGTTTGATATCGACCTCCAATACCTACCTTTGTATTGAGTGGACAACGACTAAAAATCAATCGCGATAGTGCAATTTATTTTTTTACCAACTAAATGAAACCCCGAGCGTGGGAACAGTAGGCAGGAGATTTTGTTGTTTGCGCTCGGTTGACGAAATGTAGTCATACCCACCCACATTTTCGCGGCCGGCTAGGTTACTGACATCTGCATAAAACAACCATTCTCCTCGCAGGCTTTGGATGGTCTTTGATACTCGCATGTCAATCGATACGTAACTTGGAAGTTGAGCGGTGTTTACATGTCCGCTTAACTGATTAGGATTACTGATAAACGGCGTAGTACGCCAACCCGATCTATTCAGAATACTGACGCCAACAATCCAACTCTCGCTACGCCAATCTGCACTCATTCTGATGGTGTGTTTTTGGTCCCAGGGGCGTGCTCGCCACTGGCCTGATATTAGTTCACGAGCGTCGCTGTAAGCATAGCTGCCCGATATCTTTAAGCGTGCATTTGGCCGCCATTGAACGCCTAGTTCAACCCCTTTTATCTTGGCTCGGTCTGCATTTACCAAATACCTATCACCTTGCAATTCAGGCAATAAGGTCCACGGATTGTATAAATTTTCGAAGCGCGACCACGGTTTTTT
>JAADHW010000116.1 GCA_013151695.1 Gammaproteobacteria bacterium | reverse complement strand
GACATACACAAATGTGAGTCTTGATCGACAACGATAGTTGAACCGCCCCAGCCACCCCAATAAGCAATATGTTCATTCGGACCCATGGGCATAAGTTTGCTGGTTAACCCATACCCCATACCAAACCTTATAGGCACACCCAAAACCAGATCGTCACCGTTAGACTGCTCGTCAAAGATGCGAGCTGCGCCTTCACTGGACATCAACTCTACGCCAAATGCGCTACCACCATTGGCCATTGGCGTTTGCACCCGTACAACCGATCGCGCATTACCATGCCCATTGGCAGCGGGTATCTCTGCCTTACGCCAACCGGGCGTGCCGGCAGCCCGCGCGCTAGCAGCAGGGTTTCTAAAAGTACGTGCTGCAATAGATTCAGTATCCACCCCACCACTATCTGCCAGGTCACCTTGCGGCGGAATGAGTTCACCAATCCGATCCCAATGCCTCTCATTGGTGCCAATGTGAAAATCGGCTCCGAGAGGACCGGCAATGTCACTTTGGAAAAACTCACCGATCGACTGACCTGTTATTCGACGCACAACTTCGCCGATTAGGTGGCCTTGGGTCAAGGCATGATAGCCACTTGCTGTACCCGGCTCCCACCAGGGAGCTTGAGCAGCCAGCGCACACACGACGTTATCCCAGTGGTAGAATGATTCGCCTTTCATGGGCTCATCCATCCCACTTAAACCTGCACTGTGACTCATGATGTGGCGGACCTGGGTTCTCTCCTTGCCATTCTGAGCATACTCTGGCCAGTATTGGCTTACCGGAGCATTAAAATCGAGGAGCCCACGGTCAGCGAGCAACAACGCGCACATTGCAGCCATTGTCTTGGTCGTGGAATATACGTTTATAATGGTATTTTCTTCCCAGGCGAGGTTTTGCGCCGCATCACGATGACCACCCCATAGGTCGATTACAACTTCGCCTTCAACTGTGGCGGCGACACTGGCACCCACTTCGCCTTTCTCAGCGAAGTTCTTCTCAAACCTCTCTCTAACTGCCGCAAATTTTTCATCACAAAACCCCTGTATCTGAGTCATCAGCCTGCCTTTTCTATTTTAATTGCCATTGTAACAATGAATATACCGGTTCGGCGTCTTCATGATGTTCATACACGCCTTCAACCCGTGCGCCAATATCGACCTGTTGGTGTGGATCGCCGAGTAAGTTTCCCAGCATACGAATATTGCCTGCCTGAGGTAACTCCACCAGCACCACAAGATAAGCCCCCTCGTTCTTTAGCTGTTCTAACAAGGCTGGTTGCACAGGATGCCAAACCCGTTCATAACTATATACAATGCCTTGGGTTGGAGTCGCCGTGAACGTTAAATCGCTGCTGTGACATTGATGGCAAATACACTCCGGCCCCCACTGCCACGTATTGCACTGGTTGCACCGTTGCACCAACAGTTGGTCATTACGCAGGCCTGCCCAATAGGGTTCATCCAAGGGTGTGGCCACGGGCTGAGGCAAACCTGGGTTCAAATAGTAGTTGTTGTTGTTCATAAAGTTGCCTCGCTACCAAATATGCATGAACTCACTGGCGTGACCATAGGGCCGGATATCACCATTGAAACATCGGCACCTTTAACCTGGCTAGTCGACTCCCCTCGAATTTGACGAACTGCCTCAAGGTTAAGCCCCAGACCATGCATATAACACTCTGCCAAATTGCCACCACTGGTATTTAGAGGAAGGCCTCCTGTTGGGGAGATGAAATTTTCTTTGACAAAGAATTCGTTACAAGCATCTGGCTCACAGAAACCATGTTCAACGATACTCATGAGTACCCCACCGGTGAAATTCTCATAACTTTGCAACACATCAATATCTTTCGGTTGCACACGTGCCATGTCATACAAGCGTGGCGCCAACGTCTTGAAACTAGAACTCGCGTAATCTGGAGTATTATGTACGGATGCACCGGCTCGATATTGAGATCCCGCAACTGCACCCAACACGTAGCACGGCTTGTTTGGCATATCTTTGGCGCGTTGTGCTGACACCAATATCATGGCGGCCGCACCATCATTTTCTAGGCAACAATCGTACAAATGAAATGGCTTAACTATCCATCGCGAGTCATCATAGCTTTGCTCATCTAGTGGGCGCCCATACATAATCGCACGCGGGTTAGCTTGAGCATGATGATAACAAGCTAGCGAGATCGCCCGAAGTGCAGCCTGTGCCACGCCATGATCGTGCATGAAGCGAACCACCTTCATGGCAAACATCTGTGCAGGTGACATCACCCCATAAGGAATGGTGTGTGCAAAATCTCCAGCGATGGTATTACGCCGCAGACCTTGACCAAAACGCCCAAACTGACCTTGGGCCAAGGCACGAAATACCACTACCGTGTCAGCTATGCCCGCGTGGATAGCGGCAGCTGCGTTTGCTACCGCAGCAGAGGCGCCACCACCACCACCACCCCATTGCATGTTGGCGAAGCGAAGCTCTTTACATCCTAGCGCAGCAGAAAGATGGGAAGGATCGCTACGATCATTGCTGTAGGAGGCAAAGCCATCTACATCTTGCGGTGCTATACCAGCATCGGTACACGCCGCAATTATTGCATCCAGTGCGAGTTTGAATTCCGATTCAGGTGCTTCGCCACGTTTGTAGTAAGCGGTTTCACCCACTCCTGCAATCGCCACTTGACCTCTCATAGTATTTGACATGTGCGCCTCCCAACCCCACATTACACGGGCCAAGTATTGAATTGAAGGAAAACCAATATGCCGCTTAATCCAGATGCCGTTGGTGTGAAAGGCGAAGCACAAACTCGTTCGTGGACAAGTAAAGATGCACTTCTTTATGCCGTCGGAATAGGTGCGGGTACACAAGAGTTAAAATACACCACCGAAAATACCAAGGACACTGAGCAGTCTGTTTTCCCCACCTTCGCGGTCATCATTGGCGGCGGCGGAACACCTTTCGATAAAATCGGCAGCTTCAATCCGGCACTCATGGTGCATGGCGAACAAGGCATCGAATTGTATGACGAAATTCCCGCTGCAGGTGAGATTGAAAGTGTCGGAGAATGCACAGCAATATGGGACAAAGGTTCAGCGGCGGTAGTGGAAATGGAATCCGTATCCGTCAATAAAGCAACGGGCAAACCCTTACTCAAAACGCGCAGTTCACTATTTTGTCGCGGCGAAGGCGGTTGGGGAGGTGAGCGCGGACCCACAGTAAAACTAGAGTTCCCAGATCGGCCAGCCGATCATCAAGTAGTCTATGCAACAAGACAAGACCAAGCCCTCACCTATCGACTCTCTGGCGATCGCAACCCGCTGCATTCAGATCCTTCCTTTGCTGCCATGGGAGGATTCGACAAGCCTATACTGCATGGCTTATGCTCGTGGGGGTTCACTGGCCGAGCATTACTACACACATTGTGCGGCTCTGATGCAGGGAAATTTAAGGCCATGAACAGCCGTTTTTCCAAGCCTGTTATGCCAGGGGATACCCTAACCATCGCCATGTGGGTTGATGGTAACCAGGCGTTGTTTCGAACCCAGAATCAAAACGGCGAAACTGTCATCGACCAAGGCTTGTTTAAGTTCGGCTAATGCATTGAAAAATTATATCTATCCAGTTTTAGTGACCTTTATCGCCATAGCTGCCGTTATTGCGAGCGAACTTTTTGTCATATTAGGTTTTTTACAGCTTCCGATAGACGTTACCGGAAATTTCTACTGGCTGGCGCTGCTCCCGGCGCACTTGATTATTGTTGGCTTGATCGTCTTGATATTACGCGGCTTGTTCGCGTGGAATCGAAATTGGTATGTACCTTTGTTCATCATCGTTTTTAGCGGGTTCTATGCTTTTTATCTGACAAGTTTCTTCAATCCTTTAGAAACCGTAGTTCAGTACCTGGCTTCCGCAATACCGGTTTGTTTGTTTTGGTTTGGGCTACGTTGGTCTAAGCTTTCACACTAAAGCAGCCACTTAGTTCGGGGCCTCTTTCTCGGTAGGCGGGGGCCACGGAAAGTCTTCGGGTGCGTTCAACGAACCATGCACAAAACTGTTCCATGCCTCGACCACGTCTGCCGCGGCCTGGTTGTGTTGCCTGGCATTATCTTGATGCCACAGCATCTTCTGATGGACGCAGTTTCTAAAGCTGTCGATCTCCCGCTTGAAACTCTTCCACAACACATCGTTGTGATCGTCACTGGGTCTTATCGGTGCGGTGCAGCCATGCTCCATTGGTGAGTGGGCTTGTACATACAATGACGGCAAGCAAACTAGTAGCAACAACACTAAGCAACGCATACGATCTTCTTCTCTCGTTGAACCCATTAGAGTGTTCAATGTTATGCAAATATCCTCTACTATCTGTGCGCTGTTCCACGCAAGTATGCAATATGGCTGATCAATACCCCGCCTTAACCAAAGAACACATCAACTGGATTGCCGAACAACATATATTCTTCGCCGCAACCGCAGCACCTGAAGGCAAAGTTAATCTATCTCCCAAGGGCCAAGACAGCCTAAAAATTATCAGCCCTACAGAATTGGTCTGGCTAAACCTCACTGGCAGCGGTAACGAAACTGCTGCTCACCTGCTGGAGAGTAATCGCATGACGCTGATGTGGTGTGCATTCGATGGGTTACCGCGCATTCTAAGAATTTATGGTACAGCGGTCACCATACATCCAAGAGACCCAGCCTGGGCGCAATGTACCGCGCTCATTCCTGCCCCTCTGGGTGCCCGACAATATTTCAAAGTCGCGATTGAGATGGTACAAACGTCTTGTGGCTATAGTGTGCCGCTGATGGATTTCAGCGCAGAGCGAAATACCCTAAAAAAATGGACTGACAAGCGTGGTGCTGACGGTATTAAGGCTTTCTGGGAAAGTACCAACACCATCGGCTTAGACGGCCAGCGTACCGGCATAGATTATTAGAATATTAAAATGATGCGTTTCGCCAATCAGGCATCATTTAGCTGATCAAAAATTTTGCCTCGGTTCAAAATATCTTTCGGATCAAGGGCACGTTTTATACAGCGCATCAACTCAATTTCATTATTCGTTCTAGAGATGTCTAAATAGGCTTTCTTCTCTAACCCCACACCATGTTCGGCCGAAACCGAACCACCAATGGCGGCCAAGGGCTCATAAACGCAAGCCTCCACGCCTTCTCGCGATGCTGCCGAATCCTCGCCAACACCAATGGCAAAATGTAAATTGCCATCACCCACATGACCGAGGGTGTAATTAATTGCACCGGGAAACTTTTGTTGCAGTGCTGCATTGACCTTTTCTACATAGGCTTCCATATAGGGAATTCTGAGGCTTACATCAAAAAGTAAAACGGCCCCTTGCTCCATGGCATGTCCTACATCATCACGAATAGCCCAAATCTGCTGACACTGAGCATCCGACTGCGCGATCACAACATCACCAACCAACCCATCATCGAACGCTTGCTGCAAAACCTTTTCCACCAAGGCAGAGTCTGCGCCCATAGCCTCGACCAGCACATAATAAGGGTAGTGTTGGGCCAGCGGCGGCTGATGGGTAGCCGGGAGTGTCGTCACCAACCGATAGTAGTTATTCCACATCACTTCGAAAGCAGATAGAGACCCACACAACCCCCCATCCATTGCCTTTAAAAACTGCACCAACTTTTCGAAAGACTCAAGCCCAACTAACATAGTTGGCTGGCTGGCCACTTGTTCCCGACAACGCAGCACCGCACGAGTGACAATACCCAAGGTTCCTTCAGTACCAATGAACAACTGCTTTAAATCATAGCCCGCATTGTTCTTAATCATCTGATTCATTGAGCTGACAATGGTGCCATCTGCTAACACCGCTTCAAGACCCAGCACCATGTCTCGAGTCATACCGTAGCGTATGACTCGATTACCCCCTGCGTTGGTAGATATGTTTCCACCAATGGTACAAGAACCTCGACCACCCAAATCTAAGGGGTACATCAAGCCCTGCTCTGCCACGGCCTCTTGCAAGGTCTGCAAAATGACCCCAGCTTGTACAATCACCGTTCTCTCCAACGGATTTATAGTTTCAATTTGGTTCATGCGTTCTAAGGAAATAACCACATCATCTTGGGTGGTCAGAGCAGAGCCGACCAGCCCGGTCAAACCTCCATGAGCCACCACGGTTTGACCATGTTCATGACATATTCGTAGTGCTTGACTGACTTCATCGGTTGAACGAGGGCGCACTAGAATTTTTGCATTGATATGATCGCTACGCCAAACACCTGCACCCCTGCTGGTGACGTCATCATCTAGCAGCACGCAGCCTTGGCCCAAACAATCAACCAGAGCTTGTGCCACCTTACCTGTAGCACTGGGGTCATCGACAATTTGAGGCATGTTGATTCTCCTAGGAAACTTCTGATTGGTTTGTGCGATTGGCAGTGACTAGAAATTGTGGCAGGCAAAACAAAAATTTACCCTCAGCCAAAGCTGCCTCCGCTTGGGCTAACAATGTTTCAACTTCATCCTTAGGCATAGTCTCAAATGTGGCGATGTAACCCGCCATATTTCGTAACACGTGTAGACCACGCCCGTTTTGGTCGACGATGGGTGACAGCCCAACTTGCACGTCGCCAAAACCAACTTGCGATAAGCAACCACTAATGCGTCGGCCGATGTAGGGTTCTGAAAATGCAGCACCTGCTGCTTCGAAGAACCGATCAACTGTGGTTTTATCCCAAGGCTGTACAATCACAAAACCCCAGTCACTGTCGATAACATGGATTTTACCGCCAGGCTTCAACACTCGACGAAATTCCATAAGTGACGCGTTCAAGTTTGGCACGTATTCCAAAACATTTTTACACACCACACGATCAAACGTGCAATCGTTAAAGGGTAAGACGTGGTCGCTGACTTGATGGAACTTAAGGTTGTCTGTCTGTTTAAATCTCGCGTTAGCGTCGTCAACAAAACGTTGGTTGATATCTACGCCGTGGACGTAACCTGTCGAACCCACCATACCTTGCAGCCCGGAGGCAAAAAAACCAGGACCCGCACCCACATCAAGAACTGTATGACCTTGGCAAATTTCAGCCTGCTTCAACAACACCTTTTGTGCATCTTGCCAGACGAACATTTGCTCGTAGCGTTCAATGCGCTCATCTTCGATATGTTGCCAATGATCAGTAAAAAAAGTATCGATGTTCAAGCCAACCTCCCCGTTAACCCATACGCCCACTCTAACCTAACCATGGCGAATTTAGGTAAGAGTTGATAGCTTATGAGTCGCCTGCCGCATTAGCGAACAACACGTAGGTTTCACGCATGAACTTCGATAAACAGTATTACGAAAAATATTACCAAAACCCACAAACCCGAGCCGTATCTCCAACTGAACAAAGGCAGCAGGCAAACTTCATTGCTGCCTATCTCAAACATCTCGACATCCCAGTTCACAGCGTTGTCGACATGGGGTGCGGCTTAGGGGTTTTGTTAAAAAGTCTACAAAAAGCGTTGCCTAAATCCCGCTGCATCGGCGTGGAACACAGCAACTATCTGTGCGAAAACTATGGCTGGGAGCAAGGCTCGGTTGAAACTTATAGCAGCAAGAGCAGCGAGCCATTCGACCTTGTGGTTTGCAATGATGTATTGGCTTATCTAAACAAAAAGGCTTGCGCAGCAGCGATTCGAAATCTCGCCAATCTCACCCAATCTGCCCTCTACTTAAGTGTAGTAACATCGCAAGACATGGACATTTGTGATGTCCAGCGTACGGATATGCGGCAAAAGTTGCGCCCGGTTTCTTGGTATCAACATCATCTCAACAAATACTTCGTTAACGTGGGTGGCGGTATCTTTCTAAAACGCCCGCTCGCATTCGCGGTGTGGCGAATCGCACGCGCCTAACGTACCCTAACAAAAACGGAACTAGACCATGTGGCACAACGCTCGAGAGCTTTGTCGTGACCTGCAACGCGGCACCATAAGTTCAGTCGAACTCACAAATGAAATTTACAACCGCATTGAAGCCATCAACCCTGTAGTTAATGCCATTGTTGGGCTGATTGATCGACAACAAGCGCTGGCTTTGGCCAGTGACGCCGACCAAACACCGATCGCCAATAGAGGCCCCCTACACGGCTTACCTATGGCTACAAAAGATGCCGTCGAAGTTGCTGGGTTTGCCACCACTTGGGGCTTCGTTCCCTGGGCAGAAAACATCGCCAAGCGCGATGACAAGTTCGCAGCGCGTATGCGACAAGCGGGAGCGTTTTTTATCGGCCGAACCAATATGCCTGAATTTGGCCTGGGCTCTAATACCTTCAACAGCCTTTACGGCGCCACCCTAAACCCCTATGACCTGACAAAAACAGCAGGCGGAAGCAGTGGCGGAGCAGCCGTTTCGTTGGCAACTGAAATGCTGCCGTTAGCCGATGGTAGCGACATGGGTGGGTCACTACGTAACCCAGCAAGCTTCTGTAACGTGGTGGGGTTTCGACCCTCTATCGGTAGAATGCCTCTCACTCGCGGTTTCGGTTGGCTAAGCCGTCTCTCTACCACCGGCCCGATGGCAAAAAATGTTGCCGATGTCGCACTGCTATTTTCCATACAGGCCGGTACAGATCCATCAGACCCGCTGACCTTGGATGAACATGGAGAGACTTTTCTCGACGGCATGATTGCGCACGAGTCATTGGTGGGTAAGAGCATAGCCTTCTGCCCAACCTTGCATGGTTTACCGGTCGAACCGCAAGTGATGACGGTCATGCAGGATGCTGCAAACGTGCTGTCGAACCTAGGTGCGCAAGTGATCGAAACCGGACCGGATCTTAGCCAAGCGATGGATGTATTCCAAGTTCAACGAGCTGCAAGCCTGGCTACATTAGGCAATACCCTAGACCGCCAAATTCCCGATTGGAAACAGGCAGCAAAAGAAACTGCTGTTGGCAATATTGAAAAAGGACAACAACTCTCTACCCAAGAGTTGATTGAGTCCGAACTCAAACGTACCCAAATTTACGCTCAAACAAGCGAATTCTTCGATAAGTTTGATGCCCTTGTTCTACCCTCTGCCCAAGTTGCACCATTCCCAATCACTACCCAATGGGTGACTTCGATAAACGGTACCGACATGACAAGCTACATTGAATGGATGAGCATCTGCTGCGCCATTACTATCTTAGGGGTACCGGCAATCTCAATTCCGGGAGGATTTACTGAATCAGGACTTCCGGTCGGCGTGCAACTGGTAGGAAAACCTAGAGGCGACCTAGAGCTATTGCGCATGGCCGGATGTTTTGAAGCCGCCACCCAACATGCCAAACACGCACCTTCCCTCGCATGGTCACGTAGGCAAGCAAAATGACGCAAAAACGTTTACTAGTGATCTGTGCACACCCAGATGACGCCGAATTTAGTGCGGGGGGTTTAATGGTCAAGTGGAAACGCGCAAATCACCACCTGAAGCTGCTGTCACTTACCGATGGCTCCGCCGGTCATCAGACATTGAGTAGAGAGAAACTTAAAGCCATACGTAAATCTGAAGCTTTGGCTTCTGCCAAGTTGTTAGGTGCGCAAGTTGAGGTCTGGGATCAATTAGACGGCACTTTAACCCCAAGTGTTGACTTGCGTGGTAAGTTGATTCGAAACATCCGTCACTACCAGCCCGACTTGATAGTGACCCATAGATTAGCGGATTATCACCCGGACCATCGAGCCACAGCCCAACTTGTTCAAGACGCCTGCTATTTATTACAAGTGCCTAATGTGGAACCCCAGATTAAAGCTCTTAACTACATTCCACCGGTGTTATTAGCCAGCGACGGTTTCAGTTATCCGCGACCGTTCAAGTCAGATTTAGTCATTGATATTGAGGCCTGTGTTGACGCTGTTGTTAGCCTGCTCGATTGCCACCAAAGCCAAGTGTATGATTGGCTGCCAAGCGTAATCCCACAATTAGGCACCCCACCCGAAACTAATCGCTTAGCCTGGCTTCGACAGTGGTACGGTAAACATACTGCCCACACCGCCCGCCAGTACGGCTATAATCTAAACTACGCTGAGTCTTTCGAAATATCAGAATATGGCGGTCCATTTACGACCGAGGAGTTTGCATTTATTCATGAGTAACCCAACACCCGACAAGCTACCACCCCTCTACTCTCTCACGACCATCGGCATCGCAACCTTTTTAGGCTCCGCCCTGGCTGCAGGCTACATGTTGGCCAGTAACTACACCGCCTTGGGTATGCGTAAGATGGGCAAATACGCTTTATACGGCAGCATCGGCATTGTTGGGATCGTAAGCTTCGTACCTGCACAATTTACCACCAGTTTAACAACGCTGTTGATGGTCACCATCGGCCAAGTACTCTTAGTGCTGTTCATCACCAATAAATTACAGGGCTCGATGATGTCGAGCTTCGAAGCCATGGGCGGCAAATACTACCCTGTGTGGCGCGGTATACTGGTTGGTTTTGGCGCATCAGTGATATTGTTGATTACGATGATCTTCTTGGCCGTTCTATTTGGTGGTTCCGCCCCCGCCACCTAATGAGATTTCGTAGCCGATACAAAACCGCGCGGTGTGTATTGCATTGCCAAAATCAATTTTTCCTGGCCATCCACTCCAGTTTCTGGGCCCGCAAACATAAACGCTGGGGACTACCTGGCGGTGGGATCGAGCGACGTGAAGAGCCCGAAGATGCCGTGCGACGCGAATTGGTAGAAGAGTTGGAGCTTTATCTGCCTCATTTTACACAGCTTGGACCTTATGCCTACAAAGGCGCAGAGCACATGGTATACGGTGCCGAAGTGGACTCTCCATTCACCAATTACGATGATAAAGAATTACTAGATATCGGCTGGTTTTCATTTGAGCAAGTGAGAGAAATGAAAACACAAAATAAGCTACACGCCGGCTATGAGTTCGAAGCAATTCAGGCCTATGTTGAGTACAAAAACAAGCCAATCAAATAGACCTATAAAATAAATAACCCCTTTTCCTTCCTCAGCCGTTGTATGGGTACGTTGAACAAATTTACCTGTGTGAGGAAACTTAATGAACTCGAAGTACATTGCAGCGGCATTTGCCGCAGCCCTAATTATTGGCGCAGGGACACTGCTGAGTGGTTGCGCAAATACAGAATCGGCGGCAGAAGCACAAACGCAAAAATCGGAAGACCGCGACAGATCACATACCCAGTCAAAACCACAACCTGTACAAAATGCCGAGCAAGAAGCGATTGCTGTGCATGAACTCGCCAAAAGACAAACCCATGCATACACATCCAGTGATCAACTGGCATCTTATATCGCTCCTTTTCCGGGCACATATCAAGACCATGGACGCGAAAACTATCAACAATTTCGCGACAATGGCGTGCAATGGTGTGCTGACAACCCGGTGTCTACTTTTTCAATTGACGTCGATTCTGCCTCCTACGCAAATGTGCGCCGTCTACTCAATCAAGGTCAACTACCTACACCGGACGCGGTCCGTGTTGAAGAACTAGTGAACTACTTTGCCTACAACTATCCGGCAGTATCCGACCGCAATGTGCCGTTCTCGGTTTATACCGAAATGGGTCCAAGCCCCTGGCACGAAGACCGCAAGCTCCTACACGTCGGTATAAAGGGATGGCAAGACCATCAATCTGGAGAGCTACCGCCCGCCAACTTAGTTTTTTTAGTTGATGTCAGTGGTTCTATGCGCGCGCCTAACAAGCTTGACCTACTGAAAAGCTCAATGAAGATGATGGTCAATCAAATGCGTGCCCAAGACCTTATCTCTATCGCCGTTTACGCCGGGGCAGCAGGCGAAGTTCTAGCGCCAACTTCTGCTGCTAACAAAGCCACCATCAACGCTGCCATCGACAATTTGCAAGCGGGAGGCTCTACAAATGGTGGCGCGGGTATTACGTTAGCCTACAACCTTGCAAAGCGAAATTTGATAAAGGACGGCATAAACCGGGTCATTCTAGCCACCGATGGTGACTTTAATGTCGGAACAACCGATATCAACCAGCTTGAACGCCTGGTTGAAAGCGAACGAAAATCTGGCATCGCCTTAACCGTACTGGGTTTTGGCAGCGGCAATTACAACGATCATTTGATGCAAAAGATTGCACAAATTGGTAACGGCAATGCAGCCTACATCGACACCATCAATGAAGCCCGCAAAGTGTTGGTAGAAGAGTTAGGTGCTACGCTGCAAATCATTGCAAAAGACATGAAGATTCAAATCGAATTCAATCCTGCAGTGGTCGAAACCTATCGTTTGATTGGTTACGAAACTCGCCACTTGCAGCGCGAGGACTTTAACAATGACAAAATCGACGCTGGCGAAGTAGGCGCTGGACATACTGTGACGGCACTTTATGAGCTCACCCTTGTTGGTGAAAGCGTAAACATCGCCGATCCTCTTCGATACGCCCACTCCAAAAGGCAAGCTGAGCAACGTAACAACGAAGAGCTGGCTTTTCTAAAACTCAGATACAAGCAACCCAACCAAGACATCAGCCGCTTAATCGAACATCCACTTTATGCTCGCGATATTGTCAAAGACATCGACGATACCAGCGAAATCTATAAGTTCTCAGCCGCGGTTGCATGGTTCGGACAAGTACTGCGAAACAACAAACACGTGCAAAACAACAGTGTCCAGCAGATTGTCGATCTCGCTCTAGAAGCGCGCGGCTCTGACAATTTTGGATATCGCAGCGAATTTATTAATCTGGCACGAACCGCAAAGGAACTGGCGGTAACCAGTGTAGACTTACCCACTCCAGCGCAACCCATAACACAAACTTCCTCCATTCAAGGGTACCAACTGCGATAACCAACATGACCGACCGCGAATTAGAGCTTTGACAACGTCATCCTTAAACGTCAGTGACAACCGGCAGAACTCCTCCCACACTGCGAGAAGTTCTGCCGAGCCCAGGGCACCGAGCGTCACAGATGATGATGAATTGATCACTGCATACATTGGAGGCGACATGGCTTCTTTTGAAACCTTGTACCAGCGCCATCGTGGTCCAATCTATCGTTTCCTACTTCGCCAACTGCCCAACGCACAGGCGAATGATGCCTTTCAAGAAGTTTGGACCAAACTGGTGGCGAACATTCACAACTACACCCCCCAAGGGAAATTCCAGGCATACATTTTCACCCTGGCTCACAATGCACTCATGGATCACCATCGACAGCGTATGCGAGATGGCATTGCCCCAGATCAAATAGACGAACTTGCAGACCAACACCCGGAATTTTCAGAACAGATCGACCAACAGCGTTTGCAACATCAACTACGACACGAACTAAAAAAGCTGCCTATCAACCAGCGAACAGTTTGGATCATGCGCCAAGAAACTCAACTCAGCCTAGCGGATATAGCCCGGGTTACTCAAACCTCCCTAGAAGGGGTTAAGAGCCGGCTACGCTACGCCAACGACAAGCTGCAAGCTGGGATGCAAAGATATGTCGAATCATAAACCCCAAGATCCGGCCTCGAACGATGCAGATGACTCATCTTTAGATGCACCCGATTGGATGCGATCGTTGTACGCCGAAGGCAATCAAGAAGAACCGCCCCAGCATATTGATCATTTGATATTAGAGGCAGCGGCCACAAAAAAATTTGATCCCCCAATAACCGGTGCTCATCGCTGGAAAAAATGGGGAGGATCAATTGCAACTGCCGCTGTTGTGGTGCTGAGCATCGGTATTTTCTATGACTATCAAGACGTGGATTTGCAACATTCAACCCCACAACCAGCATTCAAGAAACAATTGCAAGAGCGCCTTGATCGAAGTGCACCCATGGCGGTGACAACCGTCACCGAACTTGAAATATCGGCGGACCAGGCTGATGAAGATTCCTATAAAACAGAATCTATACCCCAACCCAAACGCGTGATGGCTTCGACTCAAGACTCAGCGGCATCGAAGCGCACCGTAAAAAATCCGACTTGCGATATACCCTACGAATTTGCTGCGGATGTGACACGCATTAACCAGCAAGACGATGGGCACTTCACTTTCTCTAAGGACAGCGAGAACTACCAACTAGAGTGTTTGGAGGGAGAATGGGTTGAAAGGCGGCAGCCTCCGGCAGGTAGTGTGAACATGGAATAACATAATTTGGCGTGTCAATTTCGTAAGCGCACGATGCACTTTTTTCCTTAGAACTTGGAAGCTCTCCAATTTTGATTAGTTTTTGCACTGACCC
>JAADHW010000181.1:14322-22960 GCA_013151695.1 Gammaproteobacteria bacterium | reverse complement strand
CGCACTAGCACGACAAGTGGGCGTACTTTATGAACGCGTCGCCCCAGCCGGCGCACTGATGCTAAATCAACAGCTTAACGTAGGGGACGCGGCACCCAATATCGCCATAGAAACCTTGGCCGGTAATAAGCGCGCCACAGCAGATGTCTTAGGGCGCAGTCAGCTGCTGTTCTTTTTGGCCCCAGATTGCCCAATCTGCAAAACCTTGCTGCCCATATTGAAATCTATACAGCGAGCAGAAAAGGATGTCGAAATCTTGCTGCTCAGCGATGGAGATAGCCAAAGCGAACACAGAGAGTTTGTCAAGGCTGAAAGGCTGGAGCAGTTTGACTATGCGATATCTGAGGTGGTTGGACGCTCGTATGGCGTGAGCAAACTACCGTACGGCGTATTGATCGACAAGCAAGGTAAGATTGCGTCTCTAGGCATTGTGAATTCTCGAGAACATCTTGAAAGCTTGTTTGAAGCCGAAAGAATGGGCATCGCGTCAATTCAAGACTACCTAAATCCAACCTCCAACGACGCACAGGAATTGGCTTACGATGCGACAACACAAGGCAAGAACCTATGAACGACTCAAATACATTTGATCGACTAACAGAAAAAGTGAGCCGAAGCTTCGCCCGAACAACCTCTCGCCGGGGTTGGTTAGGCGTACTCGGCGCTGGGCTAGTGGGCGCAGTTTCGCTACCCCTTTTACCTGTGGCCCGCGCAGATCACCATCAACCGAAGAAATCGAATATACCCGATGTGGGTGACGATGAGACTTGTGAATATTGGCGATACTGCGCTATCGATGGTTTCTTATGTACTTGCTGTGGGGGCACCGTCAACATGTGTCCGCCCGGAACCGAAATGTCTCCCATCACCTGGATTGGCACCTGTAACAATCCGGTCGACGGCAAGAACTATGTAATTTCCTACAACGATTGTTGTGGTAAATCAGGTTGTGGCAACTGCATGTGTAACCGTAACGAAGGCGACAAGCCAATGCACAATCCGCCTAAGAGCAACGATCTTAATTGGTGTTTAGGCACGGAAAGCAACCTCTACAATTGCTCTACCGCCATTGTTGTGGGCATAGCCCTGGAGTAACTGAGTTGCGAAACCGTCTTTGGGTATACGTTTTTGTCACGATATCAGCCGTACTTTGTCTGCCTCCGCATGCAGTGTTCGCAGATGACATTCCCGGTGTAGCTAACGCCGATAGAGCAAAAATAAACTACATGCTAAATTGTCAAGGTTGTCACGGACCTAATGGCGCGGCGGCAGCTGATGACGTTGTGCCTGCGATGCAGAATTTCTTAGGCAAGTTCTTGACGGTTGACGGAGGCCGAGAGTTCCTGGTACGTGTACCAGGCTCTGCCAACGCAGCTTTGTCAGATACAGCGCTAGCGGAAGTCCTAAATTGGTTACTTCCGTTCGTTTCAGCAGATCAGATGCCGCCAGACTTCGTTCCGTATAGTGGTGAAGAAGTGGGTATTTTACGCAGCTCGCCCTTACAAGACGTTGCGACAGAACGAGCCAGGCTAGTTCTTCAATTCCGATAAACTCTGACCAGTAGTCACCAAATCGCAGTGACAAGGTTGCTACCTTGGCCTATCTAATCACTTTGGCAGTATTTGCAATCACGCTGGTCCATCAGCCGTTACAGTCTGGTGGTTGGTACTGGGATACAGGTAACGCTTTTGGGTTTCTAGGTTTTGCTGGCTTGTTGTATCTTTTCTTAGATGGCGGCTATAGCCGTCGACACCACATTCACAAGCTGCTGAGTTTCGCTTTCGCAACCTGCCTCGGACTGCACCTATTTTGGCTGTGGATCAATGATCCCACCATATGGCACTACACCTCATTAGAAGCGCCTAATTACATGCTGCTCGGTCTACTCTCGATAGTCTTAGTACTGGTGATCATTCTACTCGCTTTACCCGGTACCCGGAAATTCTGGCACGGCAAACATGCCCTCTTTCGTCGCTGGCACTATGCTCTTTCACTTGCTGCAGTAGCCAGTGCCTATTGGCACATCATTGGCAGCGGTTTCTATGTTTCGACTCTCGAGGCGTGGCTGCTGCTTAGCCTTGTCGTCACTGTGGTTGTGTATCATAAGTTGCAGCGTTTACAAATTACTCCCACAAGCCACACCAGGTTGCTCACCCTACCCATCATAGCGGTACTTTTTGTCGGTCTAAAACTGCTTGGCATTCAATACCTAACCACTCTTGCCGTACCGCAATGAAACCGTTGTTACTAATCTGCCTTGGGTTCTTCATATGCATGATTGTGATCACTGTTGCAGAAGAAAAATCAAACCAACCCAAAAATCCTAATCATGTTCTGCATTCTGCGGGAATCATGCTGGCTGTTAATTTCGCGCACGCAGATCATATTGAACAAAATTGCATCAGCTGCCATCACAACTTCGTAGATGATAGTGGCTCGGGCACATGCTTTGACTGCCACATGACCGACCCAGAAGTGTCGTCAATAATTGAAGATCAATTCCACACATTGTGCCGGGGATGTCACGAAGAAAAGCTCTTAGCAGGCGAGGCACACGGCCCCACGCGACGTTGTATCTCCTGTCATATCGCAGACAACAGACCCTGAAATTCATCAACATCTAGCCGCTGGGTTGCACCACCTCAGACTTAACCTTACCGAGCAAACGCATTAAGCTTCGAACGTCAGTATCACTGAGCTTGCCCAGTAGCGATATCATCCATTCTTCGTGGCGCGCTGCCAGTTTTGCAAAATACTTCTTCCCCTTCGGTGATAGTTTAACCACAAAGGTTCGTCGATTATTGGGAGGCGAATTTCTTTCCACCAAACCTTCTTTAACCAATTGATTCGCCAAGCCAGTAGCATTTCCTCCAGACACCATCATGCGACTCGACAACTCTCCCATGGTTAAACCGTCCGCGGAACGTTCGAGCTGAGCTAGAAAATCGAACCTGGGCAGCGTTGTATTGAACTCCTCGCGCAATGATCCACGTAGATGTTTTTTTTCTATAAGGCTCGAACAGGTAAGTAACCGCAACCATAACTTTATCGAGTGATGGTCTTCTTCAATGAGCCTTGTTTCTTGATCTGTTGAGTGTTGCTTGCCCGACATTGTCTATTATTCTTGGATAATTGGAATAATAGTAGTCGATTAGTTACACGCTGAATAGCTGACTAAGCCTTTGCAGATACATCGAAGAAAAACATTTTATATATAAAATATTTCGTTATAATGACGTTCTGGTTTTATCGGAAAATGCAGCATGAAAGTCGTCTGTTTGGGTGGTGGTCCTGCCGGTTTGTATTTAGCCATATCTATGAAACTCAGAGATCCAGGTCACGAAGTTGATGTCTATGAGCGCAACAAACCAAATGACACGTTTGGTTGGGGTGTGGTTTTTTCTGACCAAACTGTTGATAACTTAAAACACAACGATCCAGCCAGCGCCCAGACCATTACCGATGAATTCATTCACTGGGATATGATTGACTGCTTTGTTAACGGTAATTTAGAACGTTCCGACGGCCACGGTTTTATCGGCCTAGGACGAATGCGCATGCTGCAGATACTCTATGATCGAGCATCTGAACTGGGTGTTAACATACACTTCGAAACAGAGGTGGAAGTTACCGACATCCATACACGCTTTGCAGACGCTGACTTAATCGTTGCGGCAGATGGTCTTAATTCCAAAATTAGGAATGCACATCTAGAAACCTTCGAATGCAGTATCGATGTGCGACCCAACAAATTTGTTTGGCTAGGTACTCAGCAGAAATTTAGAGATGCCTTCACTTTCATATTTGAAAAAACACAACATGGTTGGATATGGGCACACGCATACCAATACGATGAACAAACTTCCACCTTCATCGTCGAATGTAATGCTGATGTTTACGACGCCTTGGGGTTCGAACACATGTCACACGATGACAGCGCCGAATTCTGCCGAAAAATATTCGCAAACTACCTCGACGGCAATCAACTGCTCACCAACTCAGCCCATATTCGCGGCTCAGCCTGGATCAGCTTTCCATTTGTCCTGTGTAGAAACTGGGTGATGGATGATCGCGTGGTACTCATTGGTGATGCCGCACACACCGCCCACTTTGCCATCGGCTCGGGTACCAAGCTGGGAATCGAAGATGCCATATCCCTGGCTAAACATGTACATAGTGATCTTGCATTGAAAGATGCGTTGAAGGCATACCAGCAAGAGCGAGAGATTGAAGCTCTGCGGTTACAAAATGCCGCGCTGAATGCTATGTACTGGTTTGAAAACGCACCCCGCTATCTTGAGGCGTTCGACTTAAAGCAATTAAATTATTCAATGCTGACCCGCAGCCAAAGGGTAAGCCACGAAAATTTACGTCTTCGAGATAAATCATGGCTTGAAGGTATGGAACAACACTTGGCACAAAAAATCCTCGGTGAATCTTGCACCGAAGCGGTCCCACCCATGTTTCTTCCCTTTGATCTCGGCAACACAAGGCTGATCAATCGAATCGTGGTCTCTCCTATGTCCATGTATAGCGCCGTAGACGGCCTGCCAGACGATTGGCACTTAGTGCACTACGGTAGCCTAGCAAAAGGCGGCGCAGGATTGGTAATCACTGAGATGACTAACATTTCAGCCGCTGCACGAATCACGCCGGGATGCGCTGGTCTTTGGAATGACAAACAACAAACCGCTTGGAAACGTATAGTTGATTTTGTGCATCAACATACCGGCGCTAAAATCGCCATGCAGCTAGGCCATGCCGGTGCCAAAGGCGCAACTAAAGCGCCCTGGGACTGGCATCCAGACCGCCTCGATGATCCGCTTGCGCCAGACCAGTCGTGGCCACTGGTCTCCGCTAGCCCGCGGCGATACGACACTTACAATCAACAACCCACTGAGCTTGATCGCGAAGGCATGGACAAAATTAAAGACGAATTTTGTGCTGCCACGCAACGAGCAGCTCGGGCAGGTTTTGACGTGCTAGAACTGCATGCGGCTCACGGCTACCTATTGTCCTCCTTTATCACACCGGTCATGAATCAGCGTACAGATGATTATGGTGGTAGTTTACAAAATAGGTTGAGATATCCCATTGAGGTATTCAAGGCGATGCGCGAAGTCTGGCCAACAGAGCGACCGATGTCGGTGCGCATCTCTGCTCATGATTGGTTAGGAGAGGATGGCATCACCCAAGATGATTGTATCGCCATAGCCAAGGCATTTACCGATGCAGGCGCCACCATCATCGACGTTTCTAGCGGACAAACCTCCCACCAAGCTAAACCGAGGCCCGGACGAATGTTCCAGACCCCCTTATCGGATCTGATACGTAATGAAGGCGGCATAACAACCATGGCGGTTGGCAATATTTATGAAGTAGATCATGCCAACAGTATCATCGCGGCGGGTCGTGCAGACCTGGTATGTTTAGCACGTGCGCACCTAGCGGATCCAAACTGGACCATGCGTGCCGCTGCACAACTCGGTTACTCTGGCGTTGGAGTTGAAGAACAAAAACAATACTTCATGGGCTATCGCCAATTACATACCAATTTAAGTCGAGAAGCAGAACTTTACGCCACTGAAATTACAGCAACAAAATAGGTTTAAAATGCCTCTTAAACATGCAGTAGTCACTGGTGCCGGAACAGGCATTGGCGGCACCCTAGCGCAAACCCTAGTCGAGAACGGGTACAACGTTACGTTGATGGGGCGACGCCTAGAAGTTCTGGAAAATCGTGAGAAGATAATAAACGCAAAAGACCAAACCCAAAGTATCAGTTGCGATGTGACTGCTCGGACCAGTGTTGACCAGGCATTTACCCAAGCAACGCAACACTTTGGTCAGGTCGATGTGTTGGTTAACAACGCCGGAATTGCGCCCACTGCGCCTTTCCACAAGCTCAGTAGCGAACAATGGTCGAGTGTGATGGCGGTCAATTTAGATGGTGTTTTTCACTGTACCCAACAAGTACTTCCAGCTATGCGAGAACTACGATCTGGTAGAATCATCAATATTGCCAGTACCGCAGCACTACGCGGTTACGCCTATGTCAGTGCTTACACCGCAGCCAAACACGGCGTGCTGGGGCTAACTCGGGCACTGGCGTTGGAAACTGCGAGCCTAGGAATTACAGTCAACGCAGTTTGTCCTGGATACACTGATACTGAAATCATCCAAACCTCCATCGATCAAATTAGCGCTAAGACTGGTCGCAGCCGAGAGCAAGCTTTAGCAGAATTCACCAAGACAAATCCACAAAACCGCCTCATTACGCCAGCAGAAGTCGCGCACACTGTTCTATGGTTATGTTCTGAATTGAGCAGCGCCATCACTGGGCAAGCAATTTCTGTCAGTTGTGGCGAGGTCATGTAAACCATTTCTTAAGGAACATATGAAAACAACTCAACTTTCTAACTACCAAGCAGAGCACTTTCAATGGCAGGCGAACGCAGGCGTTGCACAAATAACTCTCAATCGCCCTGAACGTAAAAACCCACTGACCTTTGAATCTTATGCGGAACTGCGAGATCTTTTTCGCGACCTTCTATATGCCGATGACATTCATGCCGTGGTGATCAATGGTGCAGGCGGGAACTTTTGTTCGGGCGGTGATGTGCATGAAATTATCGGGCCACTTACAAAAATGACCATGAAAGAGCTGATGGCATTCACCCGCATGACCGGCGATCTTGTTAAGGCTATGCGTGCCTGCCCGCAGCCTATCATCAGCGCGGTAGAAGGTATTTGCGCTGGCGCTGGCGCCATCATCGCCATGTCAAGTGATCTGCGCTATGCAGCACCCAGCGCCAAGGTCGCATTCTTATTTAACCGAGTAGGCTTGGCTGGCTGTGATATGGGTTCCTGCGCAATCTTACCGAGAATCATTGGCCAAGGCCGCACCAGCGAACTGTTGTACACCGGCAGAGCAATGAGCGCAGATGAAGGAGAACGTTGGGGGTTTTTCAATGGAGTCAGCGATGATCCTCTAACACAAGCCACCACTATGGCTGTTCGAATCGCTCAGGGCCCGACATTCGCCAACGGCATAACCAAAACTCAGCTTCAACACGAGTGGAATATGAGCGTTGATCAAGCGATCGAAGCAGAAGCCCAAGCACAGGCCATTTGTATGCAAACAGAGGATTTCAAGCGCGCCTATCGCGCCTTTGTTGAAAAAGAAAAGCCTGTCTTTGAAGGGAACTAACTCTTACCCTAGCAGATGCTCTGCCGTTCGCAGCGCCAGTGCCTGCAGAGTAAAGGTTGGGTTCACCGCCCCACTAGACGGAAACAAGCCAGGCCCCGCAAGATACAAGTTCTCTAACTCGTGACAACGACCATATGAATCTGCGACAGAGGTTTCCGGGTCATTACCCATGACCGTGCCACCCATAATGTGCATGCCAAATCGAGCACCTTGCCACACTTCCTGCGCCCCGGCTGCGCGAAACACTTGCAACCCCTGCGCCACCGCATTTTCGTTCATTGTGATCGTTTGGGGACCGATATTGTGAACCGTAGATGCAAGGGGTATCCCATTGGCATCAAGTCGAGAACTCAGGGTAACTCGGTTTTCAGCTTGCGCAATATCTTCGCCTATACAGACCATATTACCCATGTGCTTAGCTGCCTTTTGCATAAACGGCTGCAGATCCTCACCGATGATATCCGGGCGTGTATTAGCAATACCAAGTAAATCGTTAGNNNNGCTTTAACGCATTGGCGATAAGCCATTGGTAAGAGCCAAATGCGCCCGGCTTAGCTTTCTCTGCATATCCTTCTTGGCAAATGAGCTGCCCGCCCGTCGGCCCCAAGTGCGGCATGGTTTCGTTAGGAAAAAGACCATATACGGATGTAGCCGGATGGGTCATTAGATAACGCCCTACCAAATCATTGTGATTTGACAGGCCAGCGGGATGTTTGTCACTACTCGACTGAAGTAGCAATTTGGCATTTTGCACCGCGAAGGCACTTAGCACCACTTGGTCTGCCATCCTTCGTTGAACAAAGCCTTGTTGATCCACGTACTCTACGCCGACAACCCTGTCTCCTGCCTTGTTATGCAGAATGCGTTTAACTGTTGCATAGTTAATAAGTTGGCAACCATTGTTGAGCGCGTCAGGCAAATAGGTGACCAGAGGGTTGGCCAAGGCACCTGTAGGGCACCCAGCATCGCACCAGCCATCGAACAAACAGCCTGGACGGTTATTAAATGACGTGCTGTTAATCGCAACGGGTATCGGGGCCGTCGCTAACCCCTCATTTTCGAACCCGCGAGCAATGGTCTTACCTTGCTCAAACACGGGCATGGGTGGCAATGGGTAGTCATCGGCTGGCGGCCTCCACTTCTCTGCACGACTGTCTCCACTAATACCTACCGTAGCCTGAATACGATCATAGTACGGACGTAAGCCCTGGTACGAGATAGGCCAATCCAGCCCTCTTGCGTGGTTCGAGTAAACCTTAAAATCATTCTCATGAAGACGCGGCCAAACACCAAATTGATGTAATGCACTACCGCCAGTACCAAAGCCTGAATTAAATCCATGCCCTATCGGTAGGTTGCCCGATTCAAGTACGGGCGGACCACCCCACTTGAGCCGACGCGCCCATATTTGCGAGCTGGTCAGATCCT
>JAADHW010000181.1:0-14315 GCA_013151695.1 Gammaproteobacteria bacterium | reverse complement strand
TGGCGCGGCGGACCCGCCTCTAAAAGCGTGACCATCTTGCCGGCCTTTGCTGCGGTAGCAGCGACGACGCAACCAGCAGCCCCCGCTCCAACCACGATCAAATCGACATGTTCGTCTAGCGAAACCGACACCTTACCATTCCTCCGTAGGCGCAATGTGCGCCATATGCGGCATGCCGACGTGTTCAAACCCCTTTTTTGTACCGTATACAACGTCGCAAGCATCTGCACGAATCACGAACAAAAAGAAAGACGAAGGGGCACCAGACCAATCGGTGAATTCATCCGCCAGAAGGCGCTTAATCAAACCGTCAGTTTCACTTGAACTCAGCGAGCAGCATGGCTTTTGAAATAGAAATTGAGACGCGCCTTCAATGCCACTTAACCCAGCTCGATAAAAACCGACATGCTCTGCATGAGCAATGCCAAGATATTGCAACATTAAAAGGTTGTTTGTCGGGTCGCGAGCCAGCTGCTGTGAAACATACACGCTAACACCTCCTTCAGAGGCACCAGGAACCAACCTTTCGCAGACATGGCTAAGTGTTTGTAGTGCTTGAGATGTAAGTAGGGGACGCGCAGTTACAGTAGCGGGTTTGCGATCTGCAGTGCCTGCCGGTGCGCAGGCTGCTGCAGTTATCGTCGCGACACCCAAGGCCGAAGCGTTTAGAAAACGACGTCTGGAATTCATAAACGCTCCGTCATGCTGTTACGATTATTAGGAACCTCTGCCTAGAAGTCTCTTCGAAGACCTACGGTGACATACCTTGGCGCCCGATAAGACACTTCATTACACCCACACAGCGTGGCCAAATCGAACCCCTGAATACCCACGCGTTCATCTGTCACATTACGTACGGCAATTGAGGCCAACCACTTTGCATCGCTACTCAGCCAACTAAGCTGAGCGTTCACCATGGTGTAACTGTCAAATTTGTCCGCGTCGAAATTGCGTAAGTTATAAAAGTACTCGTCTGAATAACTAAGATCACCCTGCACCGCCATAGTACCGCCAAATGCGGACCATTCGTAACGTGCGATGGCGGAGTATTGCAACTCAGGTGCGTATGTTGGATCTACATCTCTAGGCGGTAGTGGTGAGTTGTTTCGCAACAATAGATCTTGAACTTCCGCATCAAAATAGGAGAAGGCGAAAATCAAATCCAAACCTTCCATAGGCGAGGTTTGTAATTCAATCTCAATACCCGTTGTCTCGGCGTCAGCATTAATCACAACACCTCCAACCCCGACAAAGAGAAAGGCTTGATAGTCTTTGTAGTCATAGTAGAAGATCGAGGCATTCAACGTGGTTGTACCATCCCCTAACGATGCCTTAAAGCCACCCTCGTAGGCGGTCAAAATTTCTTCATCATAAGGAATCGCAGAATTACCGCCTGCACCAAGATAAGCCCCTAGCAGAGGTGCATTAAAACTGCCTGCCTTAACCCCTCGATTAATGCCCGCATACCATAGCCAATCGTCATTTGGACGCCAATCAAGCTGTAGTTTTCCGGCAAACAAAGTGTCCGAGGTGTCTGTATCGAAGAAAAAAGGCGACCCTGCACCAAAAGCATTGGGTATAAAGTTTCCCTGGTTGACAGAAAAGTTACCAAACGAAGGGAAAATACCAATCGCCATGTTGTAATCTTTTTCTTCACGAATTATCCGACCGCCAATGGTAGCAGTGACCGTTTCGCTAATATCGTAGTCTAGTTGGCCAAAGAGACTATACGACTGGGTTTCTAACTCAGCAACAACACCGATATCTACTGGTGCAAATGGAGGGCTGCCGGCAATGCTATTGGCTGGAGCTTTAAGTCCATTATCTGATTCATTGTCGATGTTCAAGTAGAAGAACCCGGCAACCCAACGGCTGTTGTCCGTTTCTCCGTCGAACCTAAATTCTTGAGTGAAACTGCTTGCATCTACGCCGGCATAGTTAGCCAGTTGATTAGCCGGAGCCGAGTCGACGTCGATGAAAAGCAATTTCTCGTATTCTTTGTAGTCTGTTACCGAGGTGAAACGAACACCGTTGTCTAGGTCCCACTCGACTCGAATGTTCAACCCGCTTGTTTCAGTCTCACCCTGATCATCAAACGCAAAGTCACTTGAGAAAGTGAAGTCATCACCGTCGCGATCCAAATAGCCGAAGAAGTCTCCGCCAGGTGCTAATCTTCCCGGCAAGCCAATTCCGGCACCAGGAAGAAATTGGTCACCATCAATGGCATCTCCACCCGCATCGCCGCCTGCGGTGTTAATGCTTAGCCTCGATTCTCCAGCAGGTGTGTTAATCACATTGATCAATTCACCATCTTGTACCACACCAATGGTAGGTATGGATTGGTATGGACCTGTGCTGAGTTCACTCTTGGCGTAGTTGGCACTTACCGAAATCTCCATAGCATCGTTGGGCTTGAATGCCAATGTAGCGCGCAAAGCCTTAGTGTCATCGTCGCCTAAATCTGCCCCTGCACCTGGGCCAGGAGCACCTAGAAAAGCACCATCAGGATACAGGTTCTTCAAATACGGCTCTTGCTTGTTGTAACGAATAGCGACTCGCCCCGCAACCGTGTCACTGATCGGCCCACCCACAGCCGCCTCGACGGTATAGATATTGGCATCGGCATCAGTATCAAACCGACCAACGGACACATCCACGTAAGCTGTTGTTTCTTCAAAACTTGGTTTGTTAGAAATATAGTGGACCAAGCCACCAGTTGCGTTACGTCCAAACAACGTACCTTGAGGCCCCTTCAGTATTTCAACCCTTTCGATGTCAAATACAGCAAAGGTCTGAGCCTGAGCAATGGCTAAGTATCCTTCGTCTAAGTAGGTCGCATTTGGCGCTTCGATGATGTCATTAAAGTCATTCTGCGTGACACCTCTTATCGAAAACTGTGTATTCTGGCCTGCCAAATTTCCGCTGATGTGTACGCCAGGGCTAAATGCCGCGATATCAATACTCTGACTGACACCAAGGGCTTTCATTTGCTCACCGGTAAACGCTGTTATGGCGATTGGTACATCTTGCAAATTTTGTTCACGTTTCTGGGCGGTAACAACCACCTCTTCGATAATGCTGGCAGCGTGGCTGGTCATACCAGTCAGCATTAGTGTGCTTAGAACGGCAAGCGCCGTTAGGACACCCGTTATAGCTCTTATTCTCACATCTCTCTCCATTAAATTGTTACGGGATTACGTAAGCCCTTGGCTTCCAACCGTGGTAACACTTCATCACGAAAATAGGGGAATTCCTTCGCATAGTCTACAAACGATAGAGTTATGCCAGACAATCCTGCTGCGCTCAACTGTTCCAACTGGTCAGCAACATGATCTGGCGTGCCCACCAAAGGAAACGCACCATGGCCAGCTGCAAACCGGTCCCGAAAGTTCGCTAAAGCCTCGGGCGTAAACGATTGTGCATGCATGCCTTGTAGTTCCATCAAATAATCTACTGCTTCCCAGTCAGCGTTCTGATTCGAATAATAATCAAGATAGTCTTCTGCTTCGGCTTGGGTTGGCCGACAAACTACAGAACAAAATGTAAACACGCCAACACTTCGACCTGCTTGTCGTGCTTTGTCTTGAACATCGGCCACGGTTTCAGCGCCGGACTCAAAATCAAATACCGGTGTGAATAGATAGTTTGCATTGCGCAGCGCAAACGCACGACCTTCCTGTGAAGCCGCAGCATTCAATATGGGCACCGGATTCTGCAGTGGACGTGGACTGCCATACACACCCTTGCCCTGAAAATACTTGCCATTCCAATCAAAGGCAGATTCTTCTTTCCACAGCTTCTGCACATAATCGAACCACTCTTGTGCGTACTCATAGCGAGCCACATGTTCCTGCGGAAGCTCTATTCCAAACGCATCATATTCAGGCTTATTCCACCCTGCAACGACGTTAAGACCCACTCGACCACCGCCTAGCTGATCTATGGTTGCCAATTGCTTAGCGGTAACAATGGGGTGATTGTAGGCCGTGTGAACAGTGGCAAACACGTGGATATTTTTAGTCTGGGCTGTAAGCACAGCACACCAGGTGACGGTTTCCAGCACATCCCCATGAAAATCAGTATCCCCGCCATAACCAATCCACCTCGCGATGGGTAACATGAACTCAATACCTGCTTCATCACACATTTTGACAAGCTCAAGATTATTTTCCCAAGAATTATCCCAGCGCTCTGCTACTTTAGTGACAGCCATACCGCTGGAACAATTTGCCGAAAAAATACCCAACTTGAGCTTATTGGCATTGTGCATCCTATTCATGATGCCCTCTTTTCATTCCGTCTCTATTCATCCGGTCTCTTTTCATCATACCTCTCACCAGCTTGCTGCAGGCTTTACTTACATGCCGTCACTTCGATTTCCACTTTGGCGCGCGCTTCGACCAGCGCGACCACTTGCACAACACTCATGGGCGGGTAGTGTTGCCCCATCACCTCGCGATAGATTTTTCCAAGCGGTCTCAAGTTGTTTGCATAATCTTCTCGACTCACCACATACCAGGTCATGCGCACCATATGTTCTGGCCCAGCATCAGCCGCTACGAGTACGGCCTTCACATTTTCGAGGGTGACACGCACTTGCTCTAGGAAGTCATCACTTTCGAACTCAGCCTGGCTATTCCAGCCGATCTGTCCTCCAACAAAAATATGTGATGTGCCAGTGCTAATCACCCCGTTTGAATATCCTCTGGGCTGTACCCACCCATCTGGCAAAATTGCCCGATTCATAGCTGCTCCATAATCAAGTAACATAGTTGATGCGTGGATTATATTTTAAGATTAAAATATAATCCACGCCTAATGAGGAGGATTCAAAGTGAGTACAACGTTAACAAATTTAGCCTTAGAGCTAGCAACAGGCACTATCACCATCGTCGACCTAACTGCGACCCTTGAGCCATCAACCCCTACCTTGCAACTGCCAGAAGAAATGAACTGGGGCGTGTCCTGGCCATTTCATATCGAAGAGATATCTCGTTACGACGACCGCGGTCCGGCCTGGTACTGGAACAACTTTAAATGCGGCGAACACACAGGTACACACTTCGACGCCCCCATACACTGGGTCAGTGGACAAGACTATACAAACCATGCCACCGATACACTCTCAACTGCCAACTTCATAGCGCCCGCGTGCGTCATTGATGCCTCTGCCGAAGCAGCCGCTAACCCCGACTTTCTATTGTCAATTCCCTTTATAGAAGCTTGGGAAAAAGAACATGGCGAGATTGAAGCAGGCTCGTGGGTTTTGTATCGCACCGACTGGTCAAAGAAACCCTCCAATGAAACCTATCTAAACATGCAAGATGATGGCGGCCATACACCTGGATGGGAACCATCCGCCGTGAATTTTCTGGTTGAGAAACGAGATGTCATTGGTGTTGGTGTTGAGACAGTGGGCACAGACGCTGGTCAAGCAGCAGGTCAAGAGCCAATGTTTCCTTGTCACAATCTCATGCATGGTGCAAACAAATGTGGTCTAGCAGGTTTGTGCAATCTCGATCTGCTCCCCGCCAAAGGGGCCGTGATTATCGCGCCTCCATTGAAGATCAAGCAAGGTTCGGGTAGTCCTGCTCGCGTTCTAGCTCTTCTGCAATCACAAGCGCCATAAGAAGAGCCCTAAGAAAAAAATGGCTGAGAGATCATTTGCAAAGGAAGTTTTAAAGCTCGAAGCGGGCGATGGCGAAACCGTCAAAGGAGAAGGTATTCTCGCCATCACCAAGGCTTTGCTTCAATCCGGCGTTGCATATGTGGGTGGATATCAAGGTTCTCCTATCTCTCACCTGATGGACGTCCTGAACGATGCTCAAGACGTACTAGCCGAACTTGGCGTGCACTTCGAAGCCACTGGTAGCGAAGCTACTGCCGCAGCCATGCTTAGCGCCTCGATCAACTACCCACTACGCGGCGCGGTCACATGGAAATCTACAGTGGGTACAAATGTCGCGTCGGACGCTTTGTCAAACCTGGCATCGTCCGGCGTCGTTGGCGGTGCAATGGTGATCGTTGGTGAAGACTACGGTGAAGGATCGAGCATCATGCAGGAACGCAGTTACGCTTTTGCTATGAAAGCGCAAATGTGGCTACTAGATCCACGCCCTAATCTGACCAGCATTGTCGATATGGTAGAAAAGGGGTTTGAGCTCTCCGAGGCCAGCAACACGCCAATCTTTTACATGATGCGTATCCGCGGATGTCATGTTACCGGCGAGTTCACAGCCAAGGCCAATCGTCCACCCGAATACGGCAAGCACAACAAAGTGGTGCCCAACAGAGAACCCGAAAAAATCATCCTTCCACCGAATGTTTATGAGCATGAACGTATAAAAATCCAAGACCGTTGGCCAGCCGCAGTGAGTTTCATCCATGAGCACAAGCTGAACGAAGTATTTCTCGGTAAACATAAGCAAGTTGGGCTCATCACCTGTGGCGGTTCTTATAACACTCTAATACGCGCGCTTGAACGCCAGGGTTTGGCCGATTGTTACGGCAACAGCGACCTGCCTATCTATGTTCTTAATGTGGCTTATCCACTGGTACCGCAAGAAGTTGCAGAGTTTTGTCGTGATAAAGACCAGGTGTTGTTATTCGAAGAGGGGCAACCAGAATACATCGAACAAGGTCTCACAACTCTGTTACAGCGACAAGGTTCTACCACGCGCCTTTTTGGTAAAGAGATATTGCCTCGATCAGGTGAACTCACTGGCCAGGTGACGCTATTGGGACTCACTCGCTTTCTCGAAGGGGCAGTCACTCAGGGCTTACTGCCAAACTTAGAGTTACTGTTGTCTTCAACACAGATACAAGCCAAGGCTGATTCTCTTGACCCGCAAGACTATGACGTACTTTCACTCAACGTTCCGCCACGACCATCTGGCCTGTGTACCGGCTGCCCTGAACGACCTTTGTTTAGCGCCATCAAACAAGTGCAACAACAACTTGGCCCATTTCACATCAGTTCAGACATCGGCTGTCATTCTTTCGCCACGCTGGAGCCTTTCAATCTCGGCAACACCATTATGGGATATGGTCTATCTCTTGCCAGCTCTTCAGGGATTCGAGATGCGCTTCCACACAAAGCGATCAGCATTATGGGCGACGGTGGGTTTTGGCATAATGGGCTAACTAGTGGTGTTGCTAGCGCAGTTTTCAACAATCACGATGGATTACTGATTGTCATTAACAACGGCTACTCCGCCGCCACTGGCGGTCAAGATATTCCCTCGCTGGCAAAATCTGGTCGACTCATTGCCAGCACTATCGATTCTGGCCAGCCGCATAGATCCGAGCATCAGTCTATCGAACAAGCCTGTCGCGGTGCAGGAGTTAAATGGATTCGCACGATAAGTACTTACGACATCGATAAGATGAAAGCCACGTTAGTTGACGCGTTAACAACCTATCAGCCCGGTCTTAAGGTCATTGTGGCCGAGGGAGAGTGCATGCTGAATCGACAACGCCGCATCAAACCCATCATGAACAAAGCGATCAACACAGGCAAACGAACTGTGCGTTCGCGCTTTTATATAGACAGCGAAACGTGCACTGGAGATCACGCGTGCATACGGTTGTCGGGCTGTCCTTCTCTAACCATTAAAGATAACCCAGATCCACTATGCATTGACCCGGTATCATATGTCGACAATACCTGCGTAGGTTGCGGCGTATGTGGGGAGAATGTGCATTCGGCTGTTTTATGTCCTTCGTTTTCCAAAATAGATTTATTGTACAACCCACATGGCTGGGATCGTTTTATTGCAACAGCACGGGCAAAAATTATCAACATGCTGAGCCCCGCAAGAACCGAACTACCGCTGTAGCACAGCAATGACAAACAGTACACCACACACAATAAATATTGTCGCCGCTGCTCTGGGCGGTGAAGGTGGCGGCGTATTCACGAACTGGATAATCGATGTAGCAGCGTTAAATAACTGGGTCTGCCAAACCACATCTCTTGCCGGGGTCGCGCAAAGAACCGGTGCAACCATCTACTACATAGAATTGATCCAAAATTCTGGCTCCGAAAGCAAACCCGTGATGTCACTGTTTCCAGCTCAAGGTGATATCGATGTAGTGGTCACCACAGAAATTGCCGAAGCCGGGCGAATGATGCAGCGCGGATTCGTGAGCAAGGACCGCACCAGTGTCATCACTTCAACCCATAGAGTTTATGGCATCACAGAAAAAATAGACCTAACTGACGGCACCATTGATAGCCAAGCAATATTGCAAATCGCACAAAAGTACGCAAAATCACTATTGAGCTATGACATGGCCAGCATAGCCAGCGAACACAACTCTGTCATCAGTGCGGTCCTGTTCGGCGCGCTGGCCGGCTCGGATGCACTGCCTTTTCCGAAAACATCTTATACCCAGGTTATCGAACAGACTGGAAAGTCTATATCCACCAACCTTGCCGCCTTCGAAGCCAGCTACCAAACTGCGAAATCGCACGGTGTTGGTCATTACTCCCCCACAAATTCGAAAGAAGATCGCGCAGCGGTGAAGTTTCAGCTACCCGATACTGCAACCCAACGCGGACAGCCTCTACTCGAACAAATCCGTCGGCTCCCCGAGCCAGCCCACCATCTCGCCTATCTCGGTACACAAAGATTGATCGAGTACCAAGACATCAGGTACGCAACCCAGTATCTCAATCGCCTCAGTGAAATTGCTCAACTTGATGTGGGTGACGATACATTTGATTTGACCACTGACGTGGCTCGTTACCTCGCCTTATGGATGTCATTCGAGGACATTCCGCGTGTCGCCCAACAAAAAATTCGCACCCACCGAGAAAACTCTATACGCGAAGAAGTGCAAGCAGAAAACGGTCAAATCATCACTGTTGCAGAATACTTTAGCCCACAGCTTGAAGAAGTATGTGGCATGCTGCCACGGCGGCTAGGTGCTTGGGTGTTGTCCTACCCGATAAACAAAATCATGGCCTTTTTTATGGGCGGCCGAAAACTGAAAACCAATACGGTGAGCATTTTTGCGGTTCTGAGGATACTCGCATCCCTACGCCACATCAGACGAGGTAGTCTTGGCTATCATCTGGAACACAAGCAAATTGATAACTGGCTAACAGCAATCATCGAATATGCTCCAACGAATTTAGAGGTTGCACAAGAACTGGCAAAGTGTGGTCGTATGATCAAAGGTTACAGCCATACCCGACGTCGAACTACCGCGCAGCTGGCGAGTATCATCAGCGCCACCAGCGCAGAAACTTCAGCCCTGCAAATTTCCGAGTGGCGCACTGCAGCCTTAGCCAATGACGAAGACTCGCAAATAGTCCATTAGACCGCGGCTAATAGACCAACCCTAAGCTGGATCTTCTCTACGCCACGCCGGTGCAATCAGCCGACGCTTTTTGTCTGTGGATAAACTCACACCAGGAGCATCTCGTTGCTCCCGATCCCATAGTTCACAGGTCACCTGTTTGTGTTTTTGATCTAAGCCTTCACAATAATTGCTATATCGACACAACCGCACTTGCTCACCATGCCCAGTACGTACCTTTTCGAACCAGTCCGGGTCGGCCAAAGCTTGCCGGGCAAAACCTACAATGTCTGCCTTACTCTCCTGTAACACCGCTTCAGCTTGATCGAAGGCATACTGCCCGCCCGCTACTACCACAGGAGTATTAAACCCTTGTTCACGTATGCGCCGACGAATTTCAGCAACGGGCTCAATGTTTCGCCCGAAAGGACCCTGAGCATCAGAA
Source organism: Gammaproteobacteria bacterium (assembly GCA_013151695.1). GTDB lineage: Bacteria > Pseudomonadota > Gammaproteobacteria > Pseudomonadales > Azotimanducaceae > UBA4421. Next base: position 4,564 of record JAADHW010000181.1, on the reverse strand, counting down.
ATGTACCCAGGCATACACTCATAGCCACTACGACCAGTATACGGATAGGCGGTCCAGCCGACCTTAGGTTGTTTTGCATCATCAAACTTGCCGCCACGAGACAATGAAAGAAAGTCCATTCCCGCATGGGCAAATTTGTCAGCGATCAAACAGGCATCTTCAAGCGTCGAGCCGCCCTCAATGATCTCATCGCTAAGGAATCGACAACCAACAACAAATGAAGATGACGTAGCGGATCGGACCGCATCATAGACCTCAATGGGTAATCGAAGCCGTTCCTTCAACGAGCCCCCGTAACCATCCGCACGTGTGTTGGTGGCTGATAGGAATGAAGCCATGGTGTAAGCGTGGGCGTAGTGCAGCTCTACGCCGTCAAACCCCGCTTGCTCTGCCCGGGCCGCAGCTTCACCAAACAATGTGGGTAATACCATTGGCAGTTCATCAATCTGAGCCAAGTGGGTATCTGTGACACGTTCGCGATATCCGTATTGCATGTCCTCCCACTCTTTTTCGGACAACACATGTTGTAGCGCATCGACATCCATCTCACCTAACGCCATACGCATTTCCTCATCAGATGCGGTCGGCGAATTGAGCTTACTTCTGTGAACGTCAGTTATTTGAAGAAAAACACTGAGGAATTTGTCGCTTTTAGGACGGCGACGAATAGACAAAAAATCGATGAGCTGGATGAATATTTTAGTTTCTCCAGCACTTGCCTTACGCACCGTGTCAACCAAATCGCGCAGTCCGGGTATGTAATTATCATGGCTGATTCTAAGCAACGGACCACTGGGAATATTCCTTATACCTGTTGCTTCGACCACCAATGCGCCGGGCTTTCCCTGCGCAAAACGCTCGTACCATTGCAATACATCGTCGGTAACTTCACCCTGCTCATTAGAACGCCAGGGCACCATCGCTGGCACCCATGTTCGATTCTTGAGCGTTATTGGACCCAGTCGAATCGGACTAAACAACATACTTTTGGCAGCAACCTCTTGGGAAGGCCAATGCTGACTACTGGGTATGTACTTTATTCGCTCAGGCGGTTTCCACATGGGAGCATTCTAGTGGTGGAGGTATATATTTTAAGTTTAAAATATTTCGCAAGCTATTAACATCTAAAAACCAACCAGTTAGCGAATAGCTCTATTTCAGGTACTATAGCCACATGCTTGTTTACTACAGAGAAATTACTGTTGAGTGGGGTGAATCAGACCCATTTGGTCTGGTCTATTTTCCTCGTATGTTGGCGTGGTTCAACGATTCCGAACATGAATTCTTTGCCCAAGCCGGCTATCCGGTGAAGCAGATGGTGGAGCAAGACCGCACTGCCTTTGTCATGGGGCGCGTTAATTTCGAATTCCTAGGACCTGCTGCCTACGGAGAAAAAATTGTCACCAGGCTTGAACTTGAGGAAATTTCAAACTCAACCTTAACCTGGGCTTGTACCGCAACGCGGCGCGATGATGAAGCATTGGTCACGCAAGGCAAGGCGACCCGCGTGTACGCAGAAATTCAGGACGATGGGTCACTGAAGGCAATTCGGATACCTGACAATATTAGAACTCTTCTAGGCGCCCCAACTTAAATAGGCGCCCAACCTAAACCAACAACACCTAATTCATTTTATATATAAAATGAATACGCTATACTCTGCTTGGTTATTTATTTGTAAAAGTGAAGCAAAAGTAAAGTTTAGGAGTGAGTTACCCATGTCAGATAAGTCCTTTCATCACTGGCCTTTCTTCGATGACAGTCACCGTGAGCTCGTCAACAGCCTCGACCAATGGGCTGCAGATCACATTGAAGATCTAGTTGCCGACGAGCACACAGACTTGGATGGCACCTGCATCAAGATTGTGCGCGCGCTCGGAGAGGCTGGCTTCACAGGTTTTGCGGTTCCCGCGGAGGGTGGCGGTCAAACCGACAAGCTAGATGTGCGCTGCTTATGCTTGATTCGTGAAACCCTCGCCCGTCATCATGCGCTGGCAGATTTCGCTTTTGCTATGCAAGGTTTAGGCAGCGGTCCGATTTCGCTGTTTGGCAATACTGAGCAAAAAGAGCGATTCTTACCTCAAGTCGCTGCAGGAAAAATGCTTTCTGCCTTTGCACTTTCAGAACCCGAAGCAGGCTCAGACGTTGCAGCATTAACCACTACCGCCACGCAAGACGGTGATAGCTTTGTGATTAATGGCGAAAAAACCTGGATATCCAATGGTGGAATCGCCGATTTCTATACTGTGTTTGCTCGCAGCGAGCCATCATCTAGTGCGAAAGGGATCAGTTGTTTTGTTGTAGAAGCAGATAACCCTGGGCTGAGCGTGGTTGAACGCATCGACCTCATTGCACCGCACCCTTTGGCGCGGCTACGCTTTGAAGATTGTCGGATACCAAAATCCAATCTGGTGGGAACTCGCGGCAAAGGGTTCGGTCATGCCATGGCTACTCTGGATGTGTTTCGCACCACGGTTGGCGCTGCCGCTTTAGGTATGGCGCGAAGAGCACTGGATGAGACCACAACTCATGTCTCAAATCGCAAGTTATTTGGCGGTACTCTCAGCGACTTACAGTTGGTTCAAGGTAAATTGTCAGACATGGCTTTGGCCGTAGATACCAGCGCCCTACTCGTCTATCGCTCCGCCTGGACCAAGGATTGTGTCGCCCAGCGTGTCACCCGTGAGGCTGCCATGGCGAAGTTACATGCCACCGAATCGGCACAGCTCGTGATCGACGCCGCGGTGCAGTTACACGGTGGAAACGGTGTTACCAAAGGCAACATTGTTGAATCACTGTATCGTGATATACGCTCACTTCGCATATACGAAGGCGCTTCAGAGGTACAGCAAACCATCATTGCTAAGCAAGTACTGAATCAAAAGTAGTTCAAATTGCGCTTTCTTGCTTTTCCATATATGAGACCTAGTTCTCAAAAAAAAAGAGAACTCTCACATAGAATTAATTTTTTTTGAATGTGTACATAAGGACATGGGCATGGGAACAGTGATGGCGAGGCTTGAGGGAAGGTTATTTGCAGAGGACGGACGAATCTGTATGGTAGTTGAGGTCGACGAAACGTCCTGCCTTGGCAGCGTAAGCTATAGCATTGATGGCACCCGCCATCTAATGGAAATGCCACTTTCAGAAATTAGTAGGTGTGTTTCTCTGGGTGCAAACTTAAAATTAGATAATGTCAATTCAGAAAACTTATCAAGCCGTGTAGTTAAAGAAGATGACGGCTGGTTCTTCAAAGCCCGCGAAGGACTTAAAGGACCCTTTAATACAGCTGGAGAAGCAGAACAGGGGCTTGGCAATTATATTGTCGCTGCTCAAAGCATTTAACGCAGTAACACACCCAACCAGAAAGTCATGGCGTGTTACTCCCAGCCGTTAGCCTTGACATCATATCGACCAACTTTTCAGTGGACCGAACAAGCCCCCAAGATTGATACTTAGCCATGGTATGTTTGTGCGAATCTTCCTCATATGCTGTGCTGGCATCCTCAGCAAACAAGGCTAGATAGCCAAGGTCAAGAGCAACGCGACCGGTGGCCTCAATGCACTCGTCACTTTCGAAGCCAGCGATGATTAGCCATTGAACCCCCATATGACGCAACACCGAATCGAGATTTGTTGCAGTAAAGGCCCCACTAACCGTTTTGGTGATTACAATCTCTCCGTCTTTTGGCTCAACTTCGCTGAGGAATTGGGTTTCTTTGCTACCAGGGGGATAACACCAGCCAAGCCGACGGTGTGCAGGCCCAGTATCTCGCGCAGAACCAGAAAGCGCTTCGATTTTGACATGAATGCAAGCAATCGAATGTTGGCGAGCATGCTGCAGTAGTGTCGCGCAGTTGGCGACAGCAGCGTAGAACCGTTTCGAATAATCGGCTAATGCGGAATCGATGCCATCTTCAGGCAACCCTGCTTTCAGCGCACTTTCCTTCAAGTGCTCCGGGCTCGCGAGGTTTTGGACATCGATCAACAGCAATGCGGTATTAATTATGGTGGGTAGCGGAGGCGGTTCCTTTGTTTCATAGGCTGCGTCCAGTATATCTCTCATAGACACTTTGTTCACTCAGACTCCTACTATCTTGGTGTCGGCGCATAAGAATATTTCATCAAGTCGAATCTTCCAATACTTTCCATAGTGCATTCAGCTCCACTTGCCACTGCTGTTGCAACTTTGGCTTTTGAAATTTAACTTTGCGCAGCTTATCAGCTCGCAGTAGGTCTTCAAGTTCACCGATGCGCACTAATGCCAGGTCCTCATCTAACCCTTGATTAGAATTGAGAACCTCAACATTACGTTCAACAGTTTCTGTTTGGGGCGAATCTAAATATTGCGAAGCCAGTTGAGTATAGAATTCATCTATATGGCTAATTTCGCGAAGCCTATTATCCCTTATCGCCCAGTATTTTGTACAAACTGTTTGCAGAAAATGCTTGTCGTGGCTAGTGACGAGCAGGGTAACGTCTGCCTCTACCAATTGCTCTTCGAGTTGTTCTCGGCCCTGCAGATCAATATGGTTGGTCGGTTCATCCAGGATCATTATCGAGG
>JAADHW010000241.1 GCA_013151695.1 Gammaproteobacteria bacterium | reverse complement strand
GATTGGCGGTACAGCTTTTTGTAGTTGGCGCACACGCGCTTGGAGCTTTTCCAGAGTTTTTTGTTCGATATTCGCTTCATCTGGATCGACAAGACTAATGAGTTGCATGCGACCTTTGACATTATCAAACACCACCACATCTTCACTGACCATGAGTAAAATATCGGCTGTGCCCAATGGATCATCGGGAGCTGTGTCACGCAACCGAGGTTCCACATAACGCACCGTATCGTAGCCAAAATAACCCACTAAGCCGCCGTAAAACCGCGGTAAGTCGTCTGCATCTTGCACTTGGTAGCGTGCTTGAAAGTCCTCGATAAAACTCAGTGGATCGTGAGTGTCGAGCGATTCAATCACAACACCGTCGTGGATGACTTGGGTGTGATTGCCGCGCACCGTGAGTATGGTTTTTGCGGGCAGGCCAATGATTGAATATCGCCCCCACTTTTCTCCGCCTTGGGAGCTTTCTAGAAGGTAGGAATAGGGGCCATCCGCTAATTTTAGATAGACCGAAAGCGGGGTATCGAGGTCGGCAAGGGTTTCGACAACGATGGGTATGCGGCGATAAGTTGGGGAAGAATTTGTCATGTTTAGCCTTAAGAAATGAGGTGGCTACGGTGTGTCTGTCTATTTGTCTATTTGTCTATTTAGAGAGAGAGCAGCTTGTTGGGCGGCGGGCAGACATACTGAATGGGCGCACTGAGCAAGTGCGTATGCTTAGGTTGCTATCGCCACCGACGATTGAACGTGCTGTTGAAGCAGCTGATTCGAATTCTCATTTCCACGTATACCATGCGGGCAAGCCTAACACGCCTTTAATAGCTTGGGCAGTGGGTGTCTTGAACAGGAATCCACAAATCCTGTACATTCAGCAGCTGAAAATTTGCATGGGTACTAATGGTCAAACCCAAAACGCCTTTTCCTTCCACTCAGTGGCTGGATCTTAAGAATTGGCGTGCTGCAACAAGCGATGAGCGTCGCCGTTTGCTGGAGCGCTTCTACTTGCGCTATCGAGCTCCACTTATGGGGTTTGTTGCCGCTAATGGTTATGTGCAAGATGCAGAAGATATCGTCCAAGAATTTGTGATTCAGCAAATCAAGGGAAAGCTCTTCGACAATGCTTCGGCACAAAAAGGGCGTTTTCGTGACCTGCTATTACGCGCGCTGAAGAATCATATGGCCAGTCGCTATCGCGCTGAGCGTGCGCGCAAACGACACCCTGAAGGTGGTTTTGCGGTCTTAGATACCCATGGCGATGTGGCGACGGATACTGATTCGCCAGAGAGAAAATTCGAGCAAGACTGGGTACGTTCTGTGATTGACAATTCGATGCTACGTTTGCAGGAAGAGTTTCTCTCAAAGGGCCAGGAAGTTCATCTCGCGTGTTTGCGCGCGCGGTTGGTAGATCCGATCTTGAATGGCAGCGAAGTGTTATCGGTTACACTGCTGGCAACAACATATGATCTAACCGAGAGTCAAATCAGCAATTTTGTAGTGACTGCCAAAAGAGCACTAATGCGCCATCTTCGCAATGAAGTGATGGAGTATGCTGATTCAAGGAAAGAGACTGCCATTGAAATGCAAAATATTGTGCAATTTTTAACTCAACCTAACATGGCAGGGCACGAGGTGGGTGAATGACGCAGTTGTTTGAGGAAAATGATGAAATTAACGGTAAGTGGTTGGTAGAACGCTTTCTCGGAGAAGGCGCCTTTGCTCAAGTTTACCGAGTACGCCACCATGTCTTTGGACGCCAAGCGATGAAAGTGTTCAAACGCCCGGGGCTAAGCTTGCCAGAGGTGAAAGACCTGTTGCAGGAGGCTGTTCTGCTAGCCAATATTCAGCACCCCAACATTATTCGAGTGTTCGACGCAGACACAACAGCGCATGAACTGGGGCTGATTTGTTTCTTTACCACTGAATATGCCCAAGGTGGGACGCTCGATGAATACTGGCGCGGACACGGTGATGAGTTCGTTGCTGTGGAAACTGCCTTCGACATATTTAAGCAGGTGGTGCAAGGTTTGGCTTTGGCGCACTCGCAGTCTCCGGCGATTGTGCATCGTGATATTAAGCCGCAGAACATTCTCCTCACATACGACAGCACGCAGATGGGTGTGAAGATTGCAGACTTTGGTCTAGCAAAAAAATTCAATCCGTTGACGCTCGCGCTAACAGGGCTAGGGACTACCGGGTTCAAACCACCCGAAGTACTCAGAGACATTAAGAACGACTCTCCTGCTGGTGATGTTTGGGCGGTTGGAACTTGTTTGTACCTATTGTTAACTGACTCATTTCCCTATGCGGATGGCTTCGAGATTGAACGCGACGACGATGCTCGGTTTAGTGCGCCTCTGAAATCAGCCAGCACTTACAATATTTTGGTGTCTCACGAGCTTGATCAATTGGTGAACCGGTGTCTGGCTTTTAATCCGCTGGATCGGTTTTCGTCTGCCATAGAAGTGCTTGAGGCTCTCGAAACAATAGAACTTAACCGTGCTGCAACAATACCAAATGCCATTGCCGGGCAAATTCAGCAGGCAATAGACCTCGCTAGAGATGTTTCTATGCTCAACACCGCAGCAGACTTGCTTGAGCATGCGCTGGCTCAAGCACCTGATCTGAAACCCCAGTACGCCAGCAAGATCGCATTGTGGCGCAAAGGAATATCTGGCTAATGCAAGATTGGCGGCAAGATTACGTACTAGTAGTTGAGAAGGGTAATTACGTATTGTTGGAGTTGAGGTGGTGCAAAGCAGTATGGAAGTGAGTGATCTGTTACTGGGGCCGAAGCTGGTAGAGCGAAATGTGTTCCGCTTGGCTGAAATGCCTACCGATTGTAACCCTCGTGATCTTGATCAACGGCTAAAAATGCTGGGAATGTCCAGCCAACTTGAAGGTGTAGAGATACCAGTGGGTCCTGCCTGCATTGCTAGGCCTAATGTGGATAGCCCGTATGACGAGTTAAAGGGCGCGTTAGAAAATGCGAAAGATCCTCTGCATAGATTGTTACATGAGTTTTGTTGGTACTGGCCGCCAGAATATGCTGATGAAGATGAGGATGGATGGGCGCAATTACTCGCTGGGCACAACGAGGATGCAAAGCACGTGTGGCAAGCAAGTACTTCACTGTCTGCGACACACAATCTTGCGGTCTTGTTCACCCTAGAAGCTTTAGATGCGGGCGCAGAACAGCATAACCAAGCTCAGGGTGATGAAAAGCTAGCACAATGGCAGCGCGCCATGACGGCATGGCAGTCGACATTTTCCCACTCAGGCTTAGATCAGTGCCTGACAAGACGAATATCAAATTATAACGATGCACGCTTTACCATCGATACTTATGCTGGTCTGCGGGAGGCATTACCCGGCATTGTTATCTCCATGCCTGCCGGTCGCTTGGTGAACATGGCGGCCAGCTATCCCGAACAAGCGAGCGAACTGCGACTATTACTGTTCAGTAACTTTAATGTTGATGTGGTCCAAAGTGCACTGGAGAGAGCCAGTAAGGTTCTCCGCGATCGGCTGCGTTTTCTACATTCGAGCTATGACAATGATATCGAACAAAATTTGTTGGCCGCGCCAAAACTGACGGCAATGTATGCGGAACAAAGTTTCAACGAACTGAATATTCTGGCGACTGTTTTCGGCGAAGAAAATCCGTTCTTCGTCAGTATGGCCGATGGCATAACAGACAGCTTGCTCGTCACCCAGGTCAGTTATGGGAAAAAAACACAAGATTGGGCCAGTGGAATTGGCATGCTAGAAGCAGGTTTACGCATTGTTCGCAGTGATGTTGAACGTAATCAAATGCAGCACAACAAAGAAGCACTGACAGAGCGGTTGGAGGTGGATAATGATTGGGTCGGGCCGGGCTATTGGCAGCTCAGTGAAGCGATGCGCGCACAGTTTGAAGTTGCACGTGCTTACACGGAAACACAAAGCCAAGAACTGGCGATAAGCCACTTGAGGGACGTTTTGATCGATGCAGAGTTCGATTCCGAACCAGTTTTAGTCTGTCAATGCGCCCGCCATTGTCTTGCTTTTGCGTTCAGACGGCATGCCATAGAAATGTGGAACGCAGCAATGGATGAGAAAGAGACAGAAACTGCCCGATTGGTTGATATGGTGGTTGGCGACAACATGTCCTATCGCGAACGTAGGATTGCTGAGTTTAAATCCTCTTATCCGAATAGAGGTATTCCAGCCATTCTTCTCGAAACTCAGGGTAGTGAAATACAGTGCCATATGTGTGGTACGGACATTTTCGGTGAATATTTCACCAGCACAGTTGGTGAGCGCTCTTACGATTTATGTAGGCAATGTCACGTAGATTTGCAGAGCGCTATCGACAAAACGGCATCAGATTTTGAGCAGGTGGGCAGTCGCGCGTTGTCTTTGCAAAAATTGGCGCAAGCCCTCAACCCACATAGCCGTCATGTTAAGGGTGAAATCAAAACACTTGAAGAAAGCGATACCGGGCTTAGTTCGAGTGATGTTGTCGCGACGGCTATTGAGTGGCAATTGCTCGATCTAAATAATGTGATGGACCTTTTGGTTGGCTCCAATAAGACTCACAACGAAGGTGTCGGAGAATCATTGTTAGTTGTAGACGTACTGAACGATGAGCAGATTGCTCCGATGTTTGAATATATGGAAGAGATGCTTCCACAGCTTACAGATAAAAGACAAGAAGCAGCTATTCTTGAACTGTTTGGTCGTCTGGTTGGAAGGGGGGGCAGCGTGTCCACGAAGGTTATGCAGTGTTTGCTTTGTCGGGGAGACCTTGCAGAATTATTTGCTAGATACTGTCTAGAAGCGCACCGAGAACCACAGCATGACTTTTGGATGAAGTGTTATGAGCAACACCCAGATTTACCTATTCTACTGCAACAAATTGAATACGCTGCAAAATATTCACCCGCTGGGTCGTCTTTTCCTGGCGAAGTCTCTGCAATTTGCCTCACTAAACTTGCCAGTTATAGCGCTAGTGACATCGATGGCAATCCTTTTGATACGTCGGAAATACAGTCTTTTCTTTCCCAAGCCGTCGGTCAAGGTGAGGCATTTTGTGCGGATGTGATGGTACATATCCTGTTAGGGCAGCTTGATGACTCGCGACGTGCACTACCCGCCCTTGATTCCTTGATACGACAAATAGGGACAAAACCCATCTTGGGGCTACTGCGTCGCATAGAGGACGAGCTTTTAGTTATTAGTACTGAGCACCTTACGAACCTCCTGTGCGCCTGCATGTGGCTTGAGATGGCTAATGTGCAGGCGGCTGCGCTGGGTCTTGCGGAGAGAAAATTGCAAGGTAAGGCCGGAGCACGGGTGCTGATCATTGGTATGGGGGTTGAGAAGGAAAAGATACGAAATAGCAGCACCGCCTTTGTCGAGAAGCGAGTAAGCGAATTGGCGGAATCCTTGTTACAGGCGATGTACTCAGACAATGCAGTGCAACGAGAAACCATTATTGCCCTGCTCACCAAGCAATCTGGCAATCAATGGCTGCCTTCATTAGAGAGCATGTTTGCCATGGCATTGACCCTACCTTATGAGAACGCATCGGGGTTTATCGTGGGGCTCATTCGCCACCACCATGCCGATTGGCCTAAGCATGAAATGGCCAAAGACTTTCTAGGCTGGATGAAGACAGCGAAGTATAGACACCAACTTGTTATTAGTGCGGCTGCTCGAAGTCTCCGGCAAGACTTTAATCGCACTAGCTTGTTCGCGCGTTTCACGACCTTTGGAATTGCCGCAAAATCACCCCCAGTCACTAACGATGACTGGTGGTCTATGGAGCAGAGTGCAGAAGCTCGGAGACAAGCAAGGATGGCATTGCCCGTAGGCTTTGTAGCTCCGCAGAACCATGCTGGTCAATGTCCTTGCGGTTCAGGAAAGCGGTATGAGAATTGTCATGGCTTACAATAAAGATCCGTGCAGGATAAGTTGCTCTATTGCGTATTATCTAATGAGACACACTGTAAGAAAGCCACACTATGTTACAAGCCCTAAAATATAGATTCTTCGGCAAATCCTCTGCGCAGCAGCTCTCTGAGGGCGAGTTCTACGAGGCAGATTGGCTTGTCGAAAAGCACATTATCGGCATAAAGGCGGTTGGGCATTCGATCACTGAACTCAATTTGGATGTGCAAAATTTTTCGGAACGAAAAATAAAGGTACTTCTGCCGCGCGGGATTTATTTCCCTGCACGCGGTGGGCATCAAAATATGGTTTCCACGCGTGAGGTGGTATTTCGGCTTAAGCCTGGTGGTTGTAAATTTTTTGCCGTACAAGTGGCGTGCCTCAATGCCCATCGGGAAATTCCAAGCGAGCAGGACGGTTTTGGCAGACTTAAGCGGGCAGATGCTGAGGTGGCTAAATTTATTGAAGTGGCATGTAACGAGGCACCCATGGTGCTACAAGCGGGAATATGGGCGCTAACAGACGGTTTAAATCGAAGTGAACTAAGGCGGCGGCTGGTAGCTAATGGTGGGGTTAGTACGCATCGCCAAGTGATATCTGACAGAGACATAGACAGTGCGAGTTTGCATCTGGCCAAGCTTAGCTTAGCCACGCAAATTTCTTAGCGTCGCAACACAAGAGGGGCTATATAGGTGGCAAAACGAGGTGCTTTTGAAGTGAGTAAGCGAAGTATTGTTCGAGGCGGTACAGATACTCTTCTACTGGATGTGTTGATTGGCTTGTGGCGTATTGATGCCGCCGTTGATAAGTCTGCCGTCGGCCAGCGCGTTGCAGATATTAGCTCTCGATTGGAGACGAAGTTTGGTCAGGCAGGGTATGTTGTACAAGATAAGACAGGGCAATTTTACGATCCGGGTATGCCCCTCAAGGTCCTCACCTCTATTCCCAAACCGGGCTTAAGTCGTCCTACTATCTTGGAAACAATATCGCCGACGTTATTACTTAATGGAAAAATTCTGAAAGCTGGAGAAGTTGTTGTCGGTGTTCCAGCGAAAGAAGGAGCGACGTTAGATGAGTAAGGTGACGATCAATCATGGCATTGATTTGGGTACGACTAACAGCAGTCTGTCGATTTGGACAGACAACGGTGAGGTAGTCACTGTTAAAAACCTAGACCAGATGGACACCACTCCTTCAGTGGTTTCGGAAGACCGGCGTGGTGCTTTAAGGGTCGGGGCGACCGCAAAGAATGCGTTGGCAGCTGGTGAACCTAACGTGTTTTATGAGTTTAAGCAGAGGATGGGCACAACTACCCAATACCCATTTGCACACAGCGACCGAGTCATGGGGCCGCAAGATCTGTCTGCAGAGATTCTGAAGTCGCTAAAAGCAGATGCGAAACGCCAACTTGACGTTGATCTAGATGCAGCAGTCATCACTATTCCCGCTGCTTTTGAACGCCACGAAATTGCTGCGACCAATCGTGCTGCCGAGCTTGCCGGTTTCAGTGCGTCGCCTTTGTGTTTAGAGCCGGTGGCAGCAGCACTTGCCTACAGTAATGCCGGATATGATCTCAGTGGGTACTCTATCGTCTTCGATATGGGGGGCGGTACCACCGATACGGCCATTGTGCATATGCAACAAGGTCAAGATTTCGAGCTGGTGAATCACGCCGGTGACAATCAGTTGGGCGGTAAGAATATGGATTATGCGATGCTTGATTCACTGATTATCCCGGCGGTATGTGCAGAATTTGGCATCGATGGCATTGGCCGGAACAGTGAAGACCCTGTATTGCGTACAGTCTACGCCAAGCTTAAGGTGGCATTAGAGGCGGCAAAAATTCGGCTGTCTGCTGAATCTAGTATGGAACTTGAAATTCTCAACTTGCTTCCTGGCAACGATGGCGCTCCGTTAGACTTCTATTTTGAGTTAACCCGTGCCCAAATTGATCAATGTGCAATGCCGTTTATTATTCGGGCGGTCAATTTGTGTCGACGTGCATTGAAGGAAAAACGCTTGTCTAGTCAAGACATGCAACGCGTACTGTTGGTTGGCGGTCCGACGCAAATGCCAGTGCTGCGTGATCTCATCACTGATTCTACTGATGGCTTCGGCACTCCCTTGCAACTGGGTATAGACCCGATGACTGTTGTGTCTATAGGTGCGGCAGTGTTCGCGCGTTCTCAACGAATGCCAATAGTGGCAAAGAGCACACCGTCGGCTACGGTGATGGTCGATCTCAAGTATGATCCGGCGGGTTCAGAGGTGGAACCATTCGTCGGCGGTATGTTGCTTGATGATTCTCGTGACAGTTTCGAAGGGTTTGAAATCAGTTTCACGTCTCCTGTTTGGCAAAGTGCCAAAATACCGGTGGCAGCCAATGGCGCATTCATGACTCAATTGGTTGCTGAAGAAGGAGAAAATCAGTTCCAAATCGATGTTTATAATCGCAGCGGCTTGGTCGCCAGTGAACCAGACTTTCTTGGCTATCTACGCAAGGGGGTCTTTAGAGACATACCACTTACTCATACGATATCTGTGGCGCTCGCTAACAATAGCGTAGACGTCATATTTGAGAAAGGCATGCATCTACCGGTAAAAGCGGTACGTGACTACACCACAGTTGTAGAGGTTAATCCATCAGCCACTGATGGCCAGCTGCTCATTCCATTGTTGGAAGGTGCCGAACCAAAGGCAGATCGTAATGTACCCATTGGCTTCATCCGTGTGAGCGCTGATCAAGTAGATCGTACCTTGCCCGTTCGGAGCCAGGTGGAGTTCACATTGACCGTAGATCTCTCACAGCGCTTGTTGGCCAGCGTATATATTCCCATGCTCGACAAACATGTAGAGGGCTCTATCGATCTTACACGCCCGGAAGTTGACCTGCCCACGCTACAAGACGATATCGCAGCAGAACTCGAGCGCTTTGAAACTTTATCTTCGAGGGCGCAACAGATGCAAGAAGATGACATTGCCCAGATCTTTGAGGAAATTTCTGAGGAACGAATGGTTCAAGAATTTGCGCAAGACTTGGTTAATCTTGCCAGCGGGCATGGTGAAGAAATTGCCTTGAATCGAATGCGTGATCTGCGTATTCGTCTGGATGAAATAGAGGGTCTTTTAGAGTGGCCCTCGATACAAGCGCAAGCTCAAGAGTGGCTTGAAGATGCGCGTAAAAGCTGTGGGATGGATCATGCGACTGATGAAGATAGGCAGCGCTTGGATGAGTTATCGACTCAGTTAGACAGCCGAACCAGTGCTCGAGATGTGGATGGCTTACGGCGAGTGGTTTCTGAGTTGGAAATTTTGTACTGGAATATAGCGAGGAGATCGCCAGAACATTGGGTTGGAATGTTTTCTGAGCTGCAAACGGATCTGCGCGGCCAGTTACAAGAGCCTGCCTTGGCCGATGAGTTGATCCGTCAGGGGCAGCGTTGTATTGACAATGGCGATATAGAGGGCTTGCGCGCTGTTTGTCGTCAGTTGCTGGGTTTGCTGCCACAGGAACAAGCAGATGCGCTGGGTGGGTTTGGCAGTACTGTGGTCATTTAGGAGCAGGATATGGCGACATATAAAGACGACTTAGTCGCAGCGAAACGAGCGATTGTGAGCAACTGGAAAAATCAGAATTCCAAACCTCTTCTTTTTGCCAAAGTAGAAACCAAGTTTGGGGCAAAATACATGCTCGACTACGTCGAGTCTGAATTTCGTCCGGGCTTGGAGTTGATTGAAGATCTGCGCCACACGATTGATGACATGTGTGACAACTTTCGTCATGAAGCTGTCGATCTTCCAGAGTTCCAAGCATCTGAGGAAAAAGCATCAGAGGAAAAAGTATCAAAGGACAAAGAACAGATTTTCAGTGGCATTACCTCTCAGCAAGCCTTAACCATCGCGTACTGTCTCATGAGACGCTTATCTATAACGTTAGACAAAGCAGACGTTCTCGTTGGTTCCGAGTACCCAGGTGAATTCGACCGCGTACTCAATGTCGTAAAGAGTGTGGTTGAAGAGAAAGCTACATGTACTCGCCCCGAGCTGATTGAAATAACTAGAAATTTTCTAAATGGCATTGTGTCCGATGTTATTTGGTATGGGCATCGTGGGCAGGTGCCTAAGTCGGCATCTACTGCATACACGGCACTGGTTTTATTGGCTACTTCGGCATTTAGTGCAATGGGAGAATATGAACAAAGTCAAGAGGCAGCAGAATCGCGTCTCGACAGCGCCAGTCGTGTATTTATTTCGGTCGATAGCGTGCTGTTGTCGGATGAGGCCCGATTGGATGTGAATCAAGCCTTACGCCTATTGAATGACAACCTGCACGCAGACCCGGTTGGGTCAATCTCGGATGAACCATTTCAAAGTTTTGATCTTGAAATGGGAGAAAGAACTGCCTTTCCGCAACTGGGCGAGGCCGTTAAAGAGAGATCTATCGAATTGCGCACCGTTGAGGATGAGTTCGAGCGCTTGCCTCGTTGGGCACTCGTCGCGCTGGGGGCTTGTTACGTGCAGCGGGGGAAAGAGATCGCTGGTGACCAGTGGATAGATGCTCGGTTTGATCCGGTACTAGAACACTTACAGTCATGCGCGGTTGCGGGCAAATGCCTGGCAATGGATGTGGATACTTTGAAGAAAAACGTCATGTCAGGGGCCTGGAACGATGGAGATACGTTGATTGAGTCGATGGTGAGATTATGTGATACCGGCGCCGACTTGGCTCAACTTGCTCCCTCTCAGTTACCTAGCATGGTCCAGGCGATGGCATTTTATCTTAGCGCTATTGCTGCGGTATCGTCGCTAGACAGTGACACTTTAGTTGTGGATATAGGCCATGAAGTGGTCGCCCTCTATAACAAGGCTGCGGAAGAAAATTGGGATGATCAACGACCGGTCACTTTGGAACAGGTGCGTCATTTCTGGCAAGACGGTGCGCCGACGAATACCAGTTCGGATTGCTTTGTTGCAACCGCGTGTTACAACAATGGCGATCACGCAGATGTCATGGCGCTGCGCCATTGGCGAGACCGAGTCTTGATGCGCAACATGTATGGCCGAGGCTTTGTTTGGTTGTACTACCGCTGCTCACCACCGTTTGCGAGGTGGTTGCGTGATCGTGAAGCTGAAAAGTTTTTTATACGCACCAGGTTGCTTGAGCCTTTGGTTGCCAAAATTCAAAACAATCAACCTCGCTAGAGCAGTTCCTCAAAGACGTCAATAACACCAGACACTTGCAGGTTGGTGACATCTTCTCCGTGGTTGTAACCGTCTCGTACACACACCACGCAGATTCCCGCGGCGCGCGCAGCTAAGACGTCGGTATTGGAATCGCCGACAAAGAGACAGTCTTGTTTGTCAACAGCAAGTTCTCGAAGGCAGTACAGGATAGAATCTGGGGCTGGTTTTGGATGGTCAGTGGTGTCGCCACAAACGATGAGATCAAACAATGAACTCATGCCCATCTGCTCCAGTAAAGGCTGACTAAGACGAGTGATCTTGTTAGTCACTACAGCGAGCTTGGCACCACGTTGACGAAGTTCCATGAGTGTATCGACAACAGTGTCATAGGGTTTGCTCAACAGGGCTAAGTGTTGTGCGTAGTAGTCGATGAAGACGGGCAGCAAATCGTCGATTTTTTGGTCGTTGTTTGTCGATTTCTTAGTGTGATGCAGGAACGCTTGTTCGAGCAGCACACGTGCACCATGGCCAATCCAATGTCGGGTGAGCTGCTCACTAACAGGGGAGAAACCAGCAACCGCCATGCAATGGTTCAGTGCTGCGCTTAAATCAGGCGCGGTATCAATGAGGGTGCCGTCTAAATCGAATAGGTAGGCTGCGTAAGGCTTGTGCCAAGTGTCAGTCACCAGCTTGCTTAATTTTCTCACGCATTGCATTAATGGTTTTGGCGTAGTCATCGCTGGCGAATATAGCGGTGCCTGCAACAAAGGTATCGGCACCGGCCGCGGCCGCGGCCGCGATATTGTCTATTTTGATGCCGCCGTCAATTTGCAGGCGAATGGGTAAACCGGTGTGTTCGATGATTTCACGCGTTCGGGTGAGTTTGCTTAAGCTGGATTCGATGAATTTCTGCCCACCGAAGCCAGGGTTCACGGACATGATGAGAATCAAATCTACGCAATCGATGACTTCTTCAAGTATCTCCACGGGTGTGCCAGGGTTAAAAACCAAGCCCGCCTTAGCACCGCCGTCACGAATCATGGTCAGTGTGCGGTGCAGATGATCTGTGGATTCGGGGTGCACCGAAACGTAGTCAGCGCCAGCGTTGAGAAAATCTTCAACCAAACGATCTACTGGCTTGACCATGAGGTGGACGTCTACACAGGCAGTGATACCTGCCTTTCTCAAGGAGGCTAAAACTAGCGGACCCACGCTCAAATTAGGCACGTAATGATTGTCCATCACGTCGAAATGAATGGCGTCAGCGCCAGCGGCTAGCACGGTGCGCACTTCATCTCCTAATCTAGAGAAATCAGCGGCGAGAATTGAAGGGGTTATCCAGGGGTCCATGGATGGATATTCTACCCTAGCTGGTGAGGATCGTCTCCAACGCATCGCGAACTTCAACCATCTTCACGGTTGCATATTCTGTTTGCTTACGACTCGCGTTAGCCGGTAACCGGTCTGGATGGTATCGACTGACCAGGCGACGGTAGGCTTTTTTAACCACTGACTTTGAACTCCCACTGGGTACGTCCAAGCACTGATAGGCCTTATCTAAGGGCGTAGCAGGAATGCTCTGTTGGGTTGCAGGCTCGTGACTCGCTGCAGGTTTCGGTGGGCTTTTCGACTTCGGTTTTGCTTGGGCTTGCTGGGCGTCACCAAAGGCCGTGCCAACTTGGGTGGGGGAAAATTTTAGTAGTAGCGCCAGACTTTTCAGCCGGATCAGAGCTTGATCGGTAGGTGCCATAACCACAATGTCGCACAAGCTTTGCAATATCAGCCTAGCAAACTGTTGTTCCGGTTGAGATTTAGCCAAACACTTTTTTGACAGCTTAATGAAAGGATACGCGCTGTGTTTCCCGGCATTAAAAAGTTCGATCGCTTGTTTGCGATCATCGCTGGCCAATTTCAAATGATCCATCAGGGTTTCTACATAACGGATATGCTGGGTTGAAACTGCACCTGTGGCCTTAGCAAGATGGCCCATCGCTGCAAATAAGAAAGTGCCATATGCAGAGGAAGCTAGAACACTGGCTTGGGCAGAATAACTGGCAGGTCGAACCCTTGTTTGAGTGTTTTTAAATACCCAACTAGCCCACAGGTCAAATGTGTGACCCACACACACACCGGCGATAATGTAGGCGTACAAAATCGTCACGTTGTCTGGGGCCAATACAAATGCGCCGGTAAAACCAATGGCTTTGCCGAACCAGTAGTTTTGAAAGAGTTCTGATGGCATGCCTTAAGCGTAGAACTATTTGGCTAAAAGACTATTTAGACGGGTGAATTTTTGAGCACTTCATACTGTTCTAAAGTGCCAATATCGTGCCACGCACCCGTGTGAACCTGTGCACTTAGTGTGCCACGGCTTGTTAGGTCGAAATAGACGTCGCGTATGGAGAATGCCCCATGAACTTGTTTGGCCATCAATTGCGGTGATAAAACAGCGATACCACAGTAAACGTAGTCGTTTCCCCTGCGGGTAACCAAGCCATTTGCGTAGTCAAAATCACCCTGATCTCGGTAGCAAGGGGTTGGCGTGAGCACGATGTGTGCTGGATGATTATTGGGTGGTTGCAAGGGCAGCAGAGAAAAATCGAAGTCGCTCCAGATGTCTCCATTTAGCACCCAGAATGGCTTGTCTCCCAGTAGTGGCAGGGCTTTAACAATGCCGCCGCCAGTTTCTAAGGGCTGAGTTTCTTCGCTATAAGTGATGCGCAAGCCAAAGTTGCTGCCGTCACCCAGGAAGGTTTGAATCTGATCTCCCAGGTGATGGAGGTTAATTACACATTCGGTGACCCCAGCGGCAGCAAGCTTTGTCACTTGCCATTCAATCAATGGCTTGCCGGCGATGGGCAGCATGGGCTTGGGTGTGGTATCGGTCAGGGGTGCCAGTCGCGTGCCTCTGCCCGCTGCAAGGATCATTGCTTTTATTGGGGCTTTTATTGGGGCTTTCATTTGGCTTGCAGCTTAATTTCCGCTATCTTTATGCAATTATTTAATTGCACTTTGAGTGTAGATAGTTCGGTGTTGGCTTGACAGAGGGATGCGGTGCGCTTTAACACCGGTAGTATGTGTACCAAGTGGCTCGATTTTGAATCTCTCAAATGTAAGCGAGAAAAAATGCCGATGGCTTTAAGTAGGCGCTGAATAGCGGTGAGGGTGAACCAGGATTCGATTTGTTGGGGATCAATATGAGCAAAATCAGCAATAGCGTTGGGGTGTTGCAGAAAGACATTTAGCCAATATTTG
>JAADHW010000316.1 GCA_013151695.1 Gammaproteobacteria bacterium | reverse complement strand
GATAGCGATGGATGATGGGCTGCGTTTTGCGATCCGCGAAGGCGGTCGAACGGTGGGTGCAGGTGTTGTCGTTAAGGTGATTGAATAAGCACAAAAAGTACTGTCTAAGGAGTTGCACCTCTAGGGGCGCGTATGTATAGTTCGCGTCCCGCTTTGGGGGTGTCTGTGTGTGCGATTTTTATCTTGCACCCGCAGGAATCGAAGTGGGCTGAGTCGTTGGCGGAAATTTGAGAAGTCAGATCCTAGCTAAACCGAAGAGGTGAAGTGGTTGGAGTGGATCTCTCAGCTTCTGAAAACGCGTTCTTTAATAATATCTGGAGTATGCTAGGTGGATAGCCAACGTATTCGAATACGCTTAAAAGCATTCGATCACCGTTTAATTGACGTTTCTACACAAGAAATTGTAGACACTGCCAAGCGCACTGGCGCCCAAGTAAAAGGCCCTATTCCCTTGCCCACGCGTAAGGAGCGGTTCACCATACTCATCTCGCCTCATGTCAATAAAGATGCGCGCGACCAATATGAGATTAGAACGCATAAACGACTCCTAGATATTGTGGAACCTACCGAAAAAACCGTTGATGCGCTAATGAAGTTAGATTTGGCAGCAGGGGTAGAGGTACAAATTAGTTTGAATTAAAGCAACGCTGGTCATCTATCAATAGAGAGACCGGCGTTTTTTTGTATCGGTTGAAAGAAAACGAGTAGACCGAGAGACAAGGTTCCAAATAGGAACCACGGGTAGGCACTGGCCGAGCTAGACTTTCTGCAAAAACTCTTATTTAGAGCAAGTAGACGGTGTGGGCTCGCTGCGCTTATGGGACAAGGCTAAAGCGAGATAAAGAGTAAGACCAATGGCAATCGGATTGGTAGGAAAAAAGGCAGGCATGACACGGGTCTTCACGGAAGACGGCGCGTCTGTGCCCGTGACCGTTATCGAAGCAACGCCCAATCGCATCACCCAGATAAAAACGGATGAAAGCGATGGCTATAGTGCCATTCAGGTTACAGCGGGTGAGGCTCGACAAAATCGAGTCAGTAAGCCTCAGGCGGGTCATTTTGCCAAAGCTAATACTGGCGCGGGTCGCGGCTTGTGGGAGTTTCGTACACTAGAGTTGGCGCAGTTGGCGGTTGGCGGCGAACTCACAGTTGAGCAGTTTTCTGTTGGTGAGAAAATAGATATACGTGGCGTTTCTAAAGGTAAGGGTTTTGCCGGCACCATCAAACGCTGGAACTTTGCCGGACAGGATGCCACCCATGGCAACTCCATTTCGCACCGTGTACCGGGTTCTATCGGCATGTGCCAAACACCTGGTCGTGTCTTCAAAGGCAAGAAAATGTCTGGCCACATGGGTAGCGAGAATGTCACAACTCAGAATCTAGAAATTGTGCGCATCGATGTAGATAAAGGGCTGATTTTAGTCAAAGGCGCAGTTCCTGGTGCTACGGGTGGCGACATTGAAATTCGTCCGGCAGTTAAAGGCTCGGACACGTTGGGTGTTGTTGCTAAGGGAGACAAGTCATGAACCTTAGTTTGGCGGCTGACGGTGGTAGTGTAGAAGTGTCTGATGTGGCGTTTGCGCGCGAATTCAACGAAGCCTTGGTTCATCAGGTTGTTGTGGCGCACATGGCCGGTGCCCGCCAAGGAACGCGAGCACAGAAAAATCGCTCAGCGGTTCGTGGTGGTGGGCGTAAACCATGGCGTCAAAAAGGCACTGGTAGAGCGCGGGCAGGCACCATTCGCTCGCCTATCTGGCGTAGTGGTGGGGTTACTTTTGCCGCTAAACCACAAGATCATTCAGCCAAAACTAACCGCAAAATGTATCGCGGTGCATTGCGTTGTATCCTCTCAGAGCTGATTCGCCAAGAACGCCTGATTGCGGTTGAATCCTTCAGTGTAGATGCCCCCAAAACAAAGTCCCTTCTCTCTCAACTCAAGAACCTAGACCTCGTCAACGTACTCATCGTCACGCAAGAGGTGGATGAAAATTTATACTTGGCATCACGCAATATTCGAAGAGTTGATGTGCGTGATGTTCAAGGCATAGATCCGGTCAGTCTCATTAGCCACGACAAGGTGCTGATCACTGTTGGGGCGTTGAAGAAACTAGAGGAGGCCCTGGCATGAACCAGGAAAGAATATATACCGTTCTAGTTGAGCCGCATATTTCTGAGAAGGTTTCTTTGCTGGGCGACAAAGTTAATCAGTACGCATTTAAGGTTGCTCGCGATGCGACCAAGGCTGAAGTCGCCGAAGCGGTCGAAACTCTTTTTAAGGTAGAGGTGCGCAAGGTCACTACGGTCAACGTCAAGGGTAAGGTAAAGAAGACAGCTCGAGGCGAAACACGCAAAAAGAATTGGAAGAAAGCCTACATCACAGTGGCGGCTGGTCAAGAAATAGATTACATGGTGGCTGACTAATGGCAGTTGTTAAAGCAAAACCAACCTCTCCGGGGCGTCGCTTTGTTGTTAAAATTGTCAACAAAGAATTGCACAAAGGGGCGCCGCATAAGCCGCTGCTCGATCGTCAAAGTAAAACCGGTGGACGTAACAACGCGGGTCGAATCACTACTCGTCACCGTGGTGGTGGTCATAAGCAGCATTATCGCATCATCGACTGGCGTCGCAGTAAAGATGGCGTGCCCAGTGTGGTAGAGCGGCTTGAGTACGACCCCAACCGTACCGCCAATATTGCACTGCTGAAATACAAAGATGGTGAGCGACGCTACATCATTGCGCCAAGAGGCGTGCACGCTGGTGATGAACTCATGAGTGGTTCAAGTGCACCGATTCGGGCCGGAAACGCAATGCAGTTGCGTAACATTCCGGTGGGAAGTGTCATTCACTGCGTAGAGCTCAAGCCTGGTAAAGGTGCACAATTGGTTCGCAGCGCGGGCGGCTCTTGTCAGCTTGTTGCTCGAGAAGGTAATTACGCAACGTTGCGTTTACGTTCTGGCGAAATGCGTAGGGTCCTCACAGAATGTCGTGCAACTTTGGGCGAGGTAGGCAACAACGAACACAACTTACGCTCTCTAGGTAAGGCTGGCGCTGCTCGCTGGCGTGGCCGCCGTCCCACAGTGCGTGGTGTTGCAATGAACCCGGTAGATCACCCGCATGGTGGTGGCGAAGGAAAAACGTCAGGTGGTCGACATCCTGTTTCTCCTTGGGGATTGCCAACTAAGGGATATAAAACGCGCAAAAACAAGCGCACAGACAAACTCATCGTTCGCCGTCGTAGCAAGCGGTAAGGCAGGAGACTAGATAAGTGCCAAGATCGTTATACAAAGGTCCATTTGTTGACACTCACCTAATGAAGAAGGTGGAAACAGCGGCCGCAAACAACGAGCGTCGCCCGATCAAAACTTGGTCGCGTCGTTCAATGATCGTGCCGGAAATGGTCGGCTTGACCATAGCCATCCATAACGGCCGTCAGCACATACCTGTGCTGGTGAATGAAGACATGGTAGGTCACAAACTAGGCGAATTTGCCGCGACTAGAACATATCGTGGTCATTCTGCAGACAAGAAAGCGAAGCGTTAGGAATTTATAGGAAGCGAAGATGCAAGTTAGTGCCAAAGCCAATCGGCTAAGAATATCTGCGCAGAAAGTCAGGTTGGTTGTAGACCAAGTGCGCGGTAAGCCGGTGGCGGAGGCGCTGGATATATTGAACTTCAGCACCAAAAAAGCAGCAGTGTTGGTGCGTAAGGTTGTTGAGTCTGCGATCGCTAACGCTGAGAACAACGAAGGTGCTGATGTTGACGAGTTGAGGGTGTCTGAAATTTATGTGAACGAAGGCATGACAATGAAGCGCATTAGCCCGCGTGCTAAGGGTCGAGCTGACAGAATATTAAAAAGATCCAGTCACATTACAGTGACTGTGTCGGACGTGTAGAGCTGAGTTTTCGAACTTAGTTCTCAAACAAGGCGATAAAGAGAAAAATATGGGTCAAAAAGTACATCCAACTGGAATTCGGTTAGGCATTGTTAAGAGCCACACCTCCGTGTGGTATGCCGACAAGAAAACCTATGCGAACTATTTGCTCAACGACTTGGAAGTGCGGCGTTATCTACGCAAGCGATTGGCAGACGCTTCCATAAGCCGAGTAGATATTGAACGCCCTGCACAAACAGCGCGTATTACTATCCATACCGCTCGCCCGGGAATTGTTATTGGCAAGAAAGGTGAAGATGTCGAGCGTCTACGAGTTGAGTTGGCCAAGATCACAGGTACACCCGTGCACGTTAACATCGAAGAAATTCGTAAGCCTGAATTAGATGCACTACTAGTGGCTCAAAATGTTGCTCAACAACTAGAGCGCCGAGTGCAGTTTCGCCGGGCCATGCGTCGTGTCATTCAAAATGCCATGCGCTTGGGTGCGGAAGGAATCAAGGTCCGAGTGGCCGGTCGTCTCGGCGGTGCGGAAATTGCGCGATCTGAGGTTTATCACGAGGGGCGTGTGCCATTACATACGTTGCGCGCCGATATTGATTACGCAAACTTCGAAGCTAAGACCACTTACGGCATTTTAGGTATCAAAGTTTGGATCTTCAAAGGTGAAGTCATCGGTCTAGCTGGGGAGGCCTCACAGCAAGCCTAGGGTGAGCAGTCGAGTAAAAGCATGTTACAGCCGAAAAGAACAAAATTTAGGAAAATGCACAAAGGGCGCAATCGCGGCCTGGCAGAGCGCGGAAGTAAGGTGAGCTTTGGCGAATATGGGCTCAAGGCCATTGGTCGAGGTCGGATGACTGCTCGCCAGATTGAAGCAGCGCGTCGTGCCATGACTCGTCACGTTAAACGTGGTGGGAACATATGGATACGTGTATTTCCGGACAAACCGATCACCAAGAAGCCTTTGGAAGTTCGCCAAGGTAAAGGTAAGGGTAGTGTTGAATATTGGGTGGCGTTGATCCAGCCGGGTCGAGTGCTCTATGAGATGGAAGGGGTGCCAGAGGATGTGGCTCGCGAAGCTTTTGCACTCGCGGCAGCAAACCTTCCTTTTAAAACTGTATTTGTGAAGCGGACGGCAATGTAATGAAAGCCTTGGATCTACGTGAAAAAAACTCGGAAGAGTTAGACGAAGAATTGCTGCGACTGCGCAAGGAACAATTTTCACTGCGCATGCAATTTGCAAGCGGACAGCTTGGGCAGACGCATTTGGTGACAGAAGCTCGCCGAGACATTGCTCGAGTGAAGACGCTTATCAAGGAGAAGGCTAATGGCTGAAGCAGGTTTGCAAAATAATACAAACCCGCGGACCGTGACAGGTGTTGTTGTAAGTGACGCTATGCACAAGACGATAACTGTGCGTGTTGAGCGCCGCGTGAAGCATCCGGTTTATGGTAAGTACATGCGTAAAAGCAGCAAAGTTCATGCCCACGACGAGAGAAATTCTTGCCACGTCGGTGACACCGTGACGGTGATGGAGTGCCGGCCGTTGTCCAAGACTAAAACTTGGGTGCTGAAAAGCATCGATGAGAAAGCAGGCGGAGTTTAAGGCCGATGATTCAAACAGAAACCATACTCGAGATAGCCGACAACAGCGGCGCGCGCCGAGTGCAGTGCATTAAGGTGCTGGGCGGGTCTCATCGTCGTTATGCCAATATTGGCGACATCATTAAGATCACTGTTAAAGAAGCAATTCCCCGGGGGCGCGTACGTAAAGGCCAGGTGATGAACGCTGTAGTGGTTAGAACTCGTAAAGGTGTGCGCAGGCCAGATGGTTCGCTAATTAAGTTTGATCATAATGCTGCGGTTCTGCTTAACCCGCAAAACCAGCCGATCGGAACGCGCATTTTTGGCCCAGTTACAAGAGAACTACGTACGGTAAATTTCATGCGTATTGTGTCTCTAGCACCAGAAGTTATTTGAGCGCTTGAAGTAAGGCGTTAGGTAGAAACGAATGTTGAAAATAAAGAAAGACGACGAAATAGTAGTCATCGCAGGGCGCGATAAAGGCCGCCGTGGTGATGTGCTGCGGGTGACAAAAGATGGCCGCTTGCTGGTAGCAGGTATCAATATGGTCAAGAAAAGCAAACGTGCCAATCCGAATGAGGGTGAGCGCGGAGGCATCGTTGATCAAGAAGCCCCTATCCAAATCTCTAATGTCGCCATATGGAATCACGAAGAGCAAAAGGCTGATCGGGTGAGTTTTGAAACTAAAGATGGCGACAAAATTCGAGTGTTTAGATCCAACCGCAAGGCAATCGAGGACTAGGCATGTCGAATTTGTATCAACATTATGTCACGCAGTTGCGTCCCCAACTGCAGAGTGATCTGCAGCTGAGTAACGTCATGCAAGTGCCGCGCATTGAAAAAGTTACCCTCAATATGGGGGTTGGTGGCGCGATAAGCGACAAAAAGATACTAGAGGCGGCGGTAGTCGATATGACGGCGATCGCAGGCCAAAAGCCAGTGATATGTATGGCGCGAAAATCTGAAGCAGGATTTAAGATTCGCGAAGGTTATCCCATTGGTTGCAAAGTGACGCTGCGTCGAGAACGAATGTTCGACTTTATCGAGCGCTTGGTCGGTATCGCTATCCCTCGAATTAGAGATTTTCGCGGGCTTAACCCAAAGTCATTTGATGGCCGCGGAAACTTTAGTATGGGAATTACCGAGCAGATTGTTTTTGCAGAAATCGACTACGACAAAATAGATCGTATTCGTGGCATGGATATCTGTGTTACCACAAGTAGTGCAACCAACGAGCATGCATTGGCGTTGTTGAAAGCACTTAATTTCCCATTTAAAACCTAGAAAAGAGAAGGTTATGGCTAAAACATCGATGATCGAAAGGGAAAAGAAGCGCACCAAAGTGCACAACAAGTATGCGCAAAAACGCTTAGCCCTGAAGGCCATTATTTCAAATCGTCATTTGTCAGACGACGAACGATGGGATGCGCAGCTCAAATTGCAGCAATTACCGCGTGATGCAAGCCCTTGTCGCCAACGGCGTCGATGTGGGTTAACGGGTCGCCCTCATGGTGTGTACAGAAAGTTCGGATTGGGTCGCAACAAGCTTCGTGAAGCAGCGATGCGTGGAGACGTTCCCGGTCTCGTCAAGGCCAGTTGGTAAGGTAGGAAAAATCTATGACTATGCATGACCCTATCGCAGACCTGCTAACGCGCATACGTAATGCGCAGATGGCCAGACATGAAAATGTCAGCATCCCTAATTCAAAGATCAAGCGCAATATTTTGAAAGTGCTAGAAAGTGAAGGCTTTATATTGGGTTTTACCACGACTGACGAAGTTAAATCGTCTATCGATGTCCAGTTGAAGTATCACAACGGCGCGCCAGTCATTGAGGAAATTCAGCGAGTGAGTCGTCCAGGGCTGCGAATATACAAAGAAAATGGTGATTTACCCAAGGTGCGTGGCGGGTTGGGTGTGGCCATAGTGAGCACAGACAAGGGTGTTATGACAGAAAAGCGCGCACGCGCTGCCGGTATCGGCGGCGAAGTACTCTGCACTGTCTTTTAGGAGTAGTCGATGTCTCGAGTAGCAAAAATTCCAGTCGATTTACCCGCGGGCGTAGAGGTGAAGCTCGACGGTCAGACTGTTTTGATAAAGGGTGCAAAGGGTGAGCTGAAATTAGGCGTGCATGATTCTGTAGCGATTAGTCACAGTGATGGCGCTTTGAAACTTTCTGCACGCAATGGCGACAAAGATTCTCAGGCGTTGGCCGGTACTATGCGAGCGGTTGTGCAGAACATGGTGATAGGAGTTACCGATGGTTTTGAGAAGCGTCTAGAGTTGCAGGGTGTTGGTTACCGTGCTCAAGCCCAAGGTAAGAAGTTAAATTTGCAATTGGGCTTTTCCCATCCGGTGGAGTACACGCTGCCTGAAGGAGTTGATGCGCAAACGCCGAGTCAAACAGAGATTGTTGTGGTTGGCATTGATAAACAGCTGGTTGGTCAAGTCTGTGCGGAGATTCGTGCATTTAGACCGCCCGAGCCTTACAAAGGTAAAGGTGTGCGGTATCAGGGCGAATATGTGAGGCGCAAAGAAGCGAAGAAGAAATAAATGAATCAAAAGAAAGTTAGCAGATTAAGAAGAGCGCGCCGCGGTCGCATGAAGATGCGTGAGTTAGGTGCAACTCGTCTAAGCGTGACGCGCACACCGCGACACATATACGCGCAAGTGATTTCGGCAGATGGGGGCCAAGTACTGGCTCAAGCGTCAACGCTAGAATCTGCTTTACGCAGTGATCAAACGGGCAATGTTGCCGCGGCAGCCAAAGTGGGTGCCTTGGTTGCAGATCGAGCCAAGCAAGCTGGCGTTAAGACGGTTGCATTCGATCGGTCTGGATACAAATACCATGGTCGCATCAAGGCGTTGGCCGATGCAGCGCGTGAAGGTGGTTTGGAGTTTTAAATGGCATATTCAGAAGAAGTACGTGAAGAAGGTCTAGTCGAAAAACTGGTCCAAGTTAATCGCGTCGCAAAAGTGGTTAAGGGCGGTCGAATATTCGGTTTCACTGCGCTCACTGTTGTCGGCGATGGCAATGGACGAGTAGGCTTTGGGCGTGGCACAGCGCGCGAAGTACCGCTGGCCATTCAAAAAGCGATGGAAGCTGCACGACGCAACATGGTCGATATGGACCTGAACGGCAATACCATTTGGTATGCCACCACAGGTCGGCATGGGGCTTCGAAAGTTTATATGCAACCAGCATCTGAAGGTACCGGTGTGATTGCCGGAGGCACTATGAGGGCCTTGCTTGAAGCGGCTGGAGTGCACAATGTTTTGGCTAAATGTTATGGCTCGACTAATCCTGTGAACGTGGTTAATGCCACATTCAAGGCGTTAGCCAGCATTAAGTCGCCGCAGCAGGTTGCCGAAAAACGCGGTTTGCCTGTAGAAGATGTGATTGCGAGCTAATAAGAGCAGGGCATGAGTGACAAGATAATTAAAGTAACACTGACAAAAAGCCCAATTGGGCGTCTAAAGAACCACAGGGCCTGTGTTAGAGGGCTGGGTTTGCGTCGCATTGGCCATACAGTTGAACTAGAAGATACACCTTCTGTTCGCGGCATGATCAATCGCATCTACTACATGGTGCGGGTAGAAGGAGAGGCGTGATGCGCTTAAATGATTTACACCCTAGTGCAGGGAGCAAAAAAGCCAAACGACGCGTAGGTCGTGGCCCTGGTTCAGGTTGGGGTAAGACTGCTACGCGCGGTCAAAAGGGTCAGAAGGCTCGTACTGGCGGCGGCGTGCGTCCAGGATTTGAAGGTGGCCAGATGCCTCTGCAAATTCGAATACCTAAATTTGGCTTTCGATCTCGCATCGCTTTGGTGACTTCCGAAGTGCGAACCAGCGAGCTTGCGAAAGTTGACGGCGACAGCATTACCTTGGAATCACTCAAGGCGGCGAACGTCATTCGTAAAGATATGAGGCGCGCCCGTATCATACTCAGTGGTGATGTGCAGGGTTGTGTAAACGTTGCAGGCGCAGATATTAAAGTAACCAAGGGTGCACTAGCAGCAATTGAAGCTGCGGGTGGCTCGGTAGCCTCTTAATGTCTCGTAACACAACAGATATGGCGAACCAACTTGCGGGGAATCAGGCAGGTATTGCTGAACTCCGTAGTCGCCTGCTGTTTGTGTTTATAGCATTGTTAGTCTACCGCATTGGTACCCATATCCCGGTACCTGGAATTGATCCTATTCAATTGCAGCAGATATTTGGGCAAAACCAAGGTGGAATTCTAGAGCTGTTCAATATGTTCTCGGGTGGTGCTTGGGAGCGCATGAGTATCTTGGCCTTAGGCGTCATACCCTACATTACCGCTAGTATCATCATGAACCTCATGACCATGATGTACCCACAGTTTCAGCAATGGCGCAAAGAAGGTGATGCGGGTCGACGCAAAATCACTAAAGTTACGCGTTATCTCACACTGGTAATTTCAACCATTCAGGCCGTGTCCCTGACCGTAACACTTTCCAATCAAGGTATGGCTTTTGATCCTGGCCCTACCTTCTTCTTCGTCTCTGCTTTGACTTTGGTCACAGGCTCTGTGTTTATGATGTGGCTAGGGGAGCAAATTACCGAGCGTGGAGTGGGTAACGGTATTTCACTGCTCATATTCTCAGGCATTGTGTCCGGTTTCCCGTCTGCTTTAGGACAGGTATTCGAAGCCGCGCGACAAGATCAAATTAATATCATTGCGCTGCTGTTCATGACCGCTCTCGCCATTGGTGTGGTGTGGTTTGTGGTACGTGTAGAGCGGGGCCAGCGCCGCATTACCGTGAACTATGCAAAGCGTCAGCAAGGCCGTCGTGTTTACCAAGCACAGTCTAGTCATTTGCCGCTGAAAATTAATATGGCGGGGGTTATTCCTGCTATTTTTGCGTCGAGCTTATTGTTGGCGCCTGCATCTATGGCCAGTTGGTTTGGTACTAACGAAGGTATGGGCTGGTTGCAGGAAGTGTCACTGGTGTTGTCGCCAGGACAGCCGCTGTACATCATGATGTTTGCCGCAGGCATTATATTTTTTAGCTTCTTCTATACCGCGATAATGTTTGATCCTAAAGATGTAGCAGACAATTTACGTAAGCAAGGTGCTTATGTACCAGGCATTCGGCCAGGCCAGCAAACAGCGAAATACATTGACGATGTGATTACCCGGCTGACGGTGTTCGGGGCCTTGTATGTCACCTTAGTATGTTTGTTGCCAGAATTTATGATTGTAGCGTTTAACATCACGTTTCAGCTAGGCGGTACAGCGTTACTCATCGTAGTGGTGGTGGCCATGGACTTCATGTCACAGGTTCAATCGCATTTGATGTCCAGCCAGTATGCAAAGCTGATGGAAAAATCTAATTTACAGGGTTATGGACGTCGCCGTTAGGCTCCGTGTGTAAGTAGCATAGTAGGTAGACGAAATGAAAGTTCGAGCGTCAGTTAAGAAAATTTGTCGTAACTGTAAAGTGGTTAAGCGTAAAGGTGTTGTGCGGGTCATTTGCAGTGCAGAGCCTCGACATAAACAGAGGCAGGGGTAGGAGCAAGAAATGGCACGTATTGCTGGAATAAACATTCCCGATAATAAGCACGCGAGAATATCGTTAACCTATATTTTCGGGATCGGTCGCACCACCGCAGAGAAAGTCTGTGATGCCGCAGGAATTGATCCTGCGAGTAATGTGGGTGATCTAACTGAGACATCGTTAGATGCTATTCGTGGTGAGATTTCGAAGTTGTCAGTAGAAGGCGATTTGCGCCGAGAAACATCCATGAACATTAAGCGATTGATGGACTTGGGTTGTTACCGAGGCCTGCGTCATAGACGTCACCTACCGGTGCATGGGCAGCGCACGCGCACTAACGCCCGTACCCGCAAAGGACCACGACGTCCAATTCGTAATTAATGAGCAAGATGAGTTTAACTGGGAATATCTATGGCAGAACGTAAGAAAGCCAAACGCGTGGTGGTTGATGGGGTTGCGCACATCCACGCTTCCTTTAACAACACCATCATTACCATTAGCGATCGCCAAGGTAATGCTTTGTGTTGGGCGACAGCGGGTGGCTCAGGTTTCCGCGGTTCGCGTAAGAGTACGCCATTTGCTGCGCAGGTTGCGGCAGAACGTGTCAGCAACACTGCTTTGGAATTTGGCATGAAAAGTGTTGATGTATTTGTGAAAGGACCTGGTCCTGGGCGTGAGTCTGCGGTCCGAGCCATCAATGCTGCTGGCTTGAAAATTAACAGCATTGCTGATGTTACACCGATACCCCACAACGGATGTCGTCCACCCAAAAGACGGCGCGTTTAA
Source organism: Gammaproteobacteria bacterium (assembly GCA_013151695.1). Lineage (GTDB taxonomy): Bacteria > Pseudomonadota > Gammaproteobacteria > Pseudomonadales > Azotimanducaceae > UBA4421. Next base: position 2,652 of record JAADHW010000316.1, on the reverse strand, counting down.
GCGTTTAAACTAAAGAGGTAGAGTATGGCCAGATATTTGGGCCCAAAACTCAAACTGAGTCGCCGCGAAGGCACCGATCTTTTCTTAAAGAGTGGTGTGCGGCCGATTGATTCGAAGTGTAAGATTGACCACCCGCCGGGCCAACATGGTGTCCGTCGCGGCCGTCTCTCAGACTATGCAGTGCAGTTGCGTGAGAAGCAAAAGGTGCGTCGTATTTACGGCGTGCTGGAAAAGCAATTCCGCAACTACTATAAAAAAGCTGACCGTCAGAAGGGTGCAACTGGTGAAAACCTACTCAACCTCCTAGAAAGTCGGCTCGATAACGTGGTTTATCGTATGGGCTTTGGCTGCACAAGAGCAGAGTCACGCCAGTTAGTGTCGCATAAGTCGATTGTTGTTAACGGTGGCATTGTGAATATTGCGTCCTATCAGGTAAAACCTGACGACGTGGTTGCAGTGAAAGAAAAATCTAAGGCGCAGTTACGTATTACAGCTGCGCTACAACTTGCCAGTCAACGCACAGCAGTAGAGTGGGTTGATGTCAATGCTGAGAAGTTCGAAGGCGTTTTTAAACGCCTGCCTGACCGGGAAGAACTCCCATCAGAAATTAATGAAAACCTCATTGTCGAGCTCTACTCTAAGTAAAGAGCGCCAGTCGTTAGGAGACAAACTTTATGTCACAGATGGTTAATGATTTTTTGACCCCTCGAAACATTGATATTCAGTCGGACAGCCCGGTTCGGGCAAAAGTCACACTGGAGCCGTTGGAGCGTGGATTCGGCCACACCTTGGGCAATACGCTTAGAAGAATTTTATTGTCTTCTATGCCTGGATGCGCAATTACAGAAGTGCAAATAGATGGTGTACTTCATGAGTACAGTACGCTCGAAGGTGTTCAAGAAGATGTGATTAACATCTTGCTTAACCTCAAGGGCATTGCGGTATTATTGCATAACCAAGAAGAAGCAATCATAAGCTTGTCCAAAGAAGGTTCAGGCGAAGTGACGGCTGGTGATTTTCAACTCACTCAAGATGTTGAAATTGCCAATCCTGATCATGTGGTTTGCACCTTAAATGACAACGGTGCGATTCGTATTGAAGCCCGTGTGACACGTGGCCGCGGTTATGTCCCGGTTGAGTCAAACAATGATGAAGAAGATACCAGGCCCATTGGTGTACTGCGTCTTGATGCTTCTTACAGCCCGATGAAGCGAGTTTCCTATAGTGTTGAAAGTACACGAGTAGAACAACGTACAGACTTAGACAAGTTGATTCTCGATCTGGAAACCAACGGTACGGTTGATCCAGAGGAAGCAATTCGTCGTGCAGCAACCATATTGCAGCATCAGTTGGCCGTGTTTGTTGACCTTGAAAGTGAGGGTGAGCAGATTGTGGAGGAGAAGGAAGATGAGATTGATCCTATTCTCATTCGACCTGTAGACGACCTAGAGCTGACGGTTCGCTCAGCCAACTGTCTGAAGGCAGAGAACATCTATTACATAGGTGATCTAATTCAGCGCACTGAAGTTGAGTTGTTGAAAACGCCAAATTTAGGTAAGAAATCACTGACGGAAATCAAAGACGTACTGGCTTCTCGCGGTTTGTCCTTGGGTATGCGTCTAGAAAATTGGCCCCCAGCAAACTTGCAGGGCGGACGGATAATCGCTTAGTCGGGAAACCGACTAGAGATATATAAGAGTTTTTAAGAAGAGTAGAAGACATGCGTCATCGAAAGAGTGGCAGACATCTCAACCGAACCAGCTCGCATCGCCAAGCGATGTTTCGCAACATGGCGGCATCTCTGATCGAGCATGAGGTCATCAGAACGACGCTGCCTAAGGCAAAAGAATTGCGTCGCGTGGCTGAACCCCTGATCACCCTTGCTAAGGAAGATTCTGTAGCAAATCGACGTCTTGCTTTTGCACGGACTCGAAGTAAATCTGCAGTCGGTAAATTGTTTGTTGAATTGGGTCCGCGCTATCAGGGCCGCCCGGGTGGATATACCAGAATTATGAAATGCGGCTTTCGTGCCGGTGACGCTGCACCTATGGCCTACATTGAACTGGTCGATCGCCCGGTGAGCGAAGAACTTGATTCCGATGAAGATCTAGAGCAGATAGAAACAACTGCGGATGATGCATCCAACGACATTGAAGATGCTGAAATCATCGAAGAAGAAAAAGCGAAAAGTTAAATACTCGACAACAACACACTAGGTGATTGCTGATGGCAGATAGTAGAGTTCATAGGAGCTTTCACCCCACGCCGCGAACTTTGATGGGCCCTGGTCCATCTGATGTCCATCCGAGGGTGTTGGCTGCCATGGCGCAGCCCACCATAGGACACCTAGATCCCGAGTTTGTAGGTTTGATGGAAGATATTAAGTCTCTTCTACGTTATGCATTTAAAACCGAGAATACTCTGACCCTACCTTTGTCTGCCCCAGGTTCTGCTGGCATGGAAGCGGCGTTTGCCAACTTAATCGAACCGGGTGACAAAGTTGTAGTGTGCATCAACGGCGTATTTGGTATGCGTATGGCGGAAAATGTGCGTCGTATGAATGGTGAACTGGTCACAATAGAAGATGATTGGGGCACGCAGGTAGACCCTCAAAAACTCCGCGATACGCTAGCTACTCATGCGGACACCAAG
>JAADHW010000149.1 GCA_013151695.1 Gammaproteobacteria bacterium | reverse complement strand
TGTTTCTAAGCAACGCAAAGTTGGATCAATCATTTGCCAGTCTCCACGACGATATGATTCCAATGCTTGCGCTGGACGCTCCCACTGGTCATCTGCCGTTTCCTGCGTATCCGCTAGTGTGTGTTGCGTCGCAGGCATTCCAGCAAGAAAAAAACGTGTATCAAAGCGACGAGGCGCGCTTTGTGGTGTGATCCAGTGGCTAAAATAGCCGAGCAAATCACAGGCTACGGTGAGGTTTTGTTGATGACACATTTGTGCAAAGCTAATCTCACCCGCCAGTAGCGATTTACGCAGCGCCGAAAATTCTTGTCTGAGAACCACGTTACTGAAATCTACAATGGCATTATCTCGACGAAGCATAAGCACACCACACTCCTCAAAACACTCTCGCGCCACAGCAACCCAATAACGTACCCCCCCGACGCTAACCCCTAGCCGTTGGCTTGCTTGCGCATCATCGATGCCATAACAAATTCCAGGAGCAAAATCGTCCTCATCAACCTTACCACCCGGAAACACATGCAAGTCTGGAAATGCACCTCTTCCAGGTCGTTGGACCATATACACTTCAAGACCTTGAGGTGTATCACGAACCAACATCACTGTAGCGGCAAGCCGAATATTGTCGCGCTCAAGTGGCTGCACTAAACTCTCCCTTTATTAGTTTCTGTCCCAAAAGCGCCTACCCACAACATCAACCTGGCCATCCTACAAATTTGATATCAAAATGCCATCATTGCTTGGCGTAGAATACATAGGTAGGGTCGTAGGGTGTCGACGGCCGATGTGGATATGGACCCAAAGCAAAAGCCTTACAAATTTGTGGTACGACTTCCCCTACAACTTCGCAATCAAATCGCGGATGCGGCAACTTATTATCGACGTAGCCAGAATTCAGAGATTGTAACTCGACTGGAACGATCCTTCAGCGGAATCAGCGCTTCTAGCCAAGGCGCCTCGGTAGCACCCCCAATGCACGAGCATATTGAGTCACTATTCGGTAGGACACTCAGCATTGAAGAAGAAAAAATTCTACATGCTTACCGCCGTTTACCGTCAGAGAAGAAAGCCGCACTAGTTGAGCTACTGAGTTAAAATGAACACCACCATACCGCCATATTATCACCCCACAACTACTTGTTTTATTGATGATAACGAAGCCTTTCTGCGCAGTATTGAGCTGGGGTTACCTGCCGAAAGTGCGTACATCAGTTTTTTTTCACCACAAGAAGCGCTAGCCGTCATTAATACACCTGATGAACTACCGCCGTTGGTTGATCGATGTTTCAGCATGGATGATAGCCAGGCCAGCGACCCAATCATCCACCTGAACCTCAGCGCCTTAGAACAGGAAATTACTCAAATACAACGTTTCAAACGCATATCTGTATTGTTCGTTGACTATGCGATGCCTAATATGAACGGCATCGACCTCTGTGCTGCGGTGCGTAACAAAGATATCAAGAAGGTTCTACTCACCGGGGTTGCAGACGAAACCACCGCCATACAAGCTTTTAATGATGGGTTAATCGATCGCTACCTACCCAAGGCTGAACTGAGTGGTTTCAACACTCTGCTACCGCTCATCGAACAGATGCAGGGCGAGTTCTTTCAACAATATAGTGCACGCTTGTCATCTAACTTAGCCATCAACCCACCGCAATTTCTATTAGATCAAAGCATTTCAAACCAATTCTTCCGCATTCTAAAACAGCATAAGATCGTCGAATATTTCATGGTAAGCGATCCTTATGGATTCTTGCTGCTGCGATCTAACGGTACAATGTATCGGCTAGTGATCCAGAATGACAAAGAAAACAACACCCAACTCACGATTGCAAAAAAGTTTGGTGCGCCGCCGGGCTTTATAGAAAAATTAGAATCCAAGCAGTTCATCGCTTTCTTTTCCGAACGTCCTGAACACTACATGGCAAGTGAAGAGTACCCGTGGCATGAAATGTTATATCCGGCAGAACACATTTGTGGAGACAACAATTGGCATCTTGCATTGGTGGATGATCCACCTGCCGACATCGATTTCGACCCAGCCCGCTTTAGCTTCGATCAGTATCTTTTGTTGGAGCATCCTCGCGCTTAACGGCGCCCAGACAATTTGTTTTGCAAAAGCCCAAAAGACATCTCGGTTAGAATTGCCAGTATCGCAGCAGGTATCGCCCCTTGTAATATCATCTCCACATCTCCCAATGCTAGCCCAACAACGATGGGATCACCCAAGCCTCCAGCCCCTATAAACGCAGCCAAGGTTGCAGTGCCTATACTAATGACTGCCGCTGTGCGGACACCGGCAAATATTTGAGGTAAGGCCAGCGGTACTAAAACATACCGGAGCCTTTCTTTCTGCGACAATCCCAATGCCACCGCCACCCTAATCAAGGTGGGCTCGATTTCTCTTAGCGCAGTGATTGCATTCCTCAGAATGGGTAAGAGCGAGTAAAGAAATAGGGCAACCACAGCCGGTAGCATGCCTATGCCAAAAAGTGGAATCATCAACGCCAGTAAAGCAATAGATGGGATGGTCTGTAGGAGTCCACAAAAGTAGATAATCCCATTCGCGGTTTTTTCAAATCTATACACAAACAAACTCAACGCTAAGCCAAATACAATGGCCAGCCCCAGTGCTATGCCGGTCAACTGCAAATGGCGCAACGTGTTACGGATAAGGTTTGGCCAAATACTGTGAGCCGAAAATTCCGACCCGCTCGCTAATTTACGTGACGCTAAGAAACCACTGGCAACCTGCGCAAAATTCTTGCCACCAAACACAACCTGCGCATTCAACGCCTGCATTTGCTCATTAGTAATTGTATTAGAAAGCTCTGCCAGAGCGTTCAAGGCGGCCACAGGCAGGTCGCGCGATACCAACGGTGCGGCGAAGTATTCTGGAAAGTACTTACGATCATCTTGCAGTATCCGCAGCTTATACCTCACCAGCTCGCCATCAGTACTATAGGCATCGGTCACGCCCACGGCGCCATCGCTAATCGCCTGGTAGGCCAACCCATGTTCTATACCGGTTACTACTTGCTGCAAACCGTAAGACTGCGCAAGACCAGGCCACCCGTCCTGGCGTTCTAAAAACTCATGGCTAAACATCATCGGAAGATCATCAACGCCTGCAAGATCACCTATAGAATTCAGATTACGAGCCAAGGCATCTTCTTCGCGCACCACAATCGCGTAAGTGTTATTGAAGCCAAAATCATCCAAAAGCTGTAGATGCTCCGTCGCCAATAGCTGGTTTAATGCAGCTTTGCTAGGCTGACCTGACAGTTTCAATATAGCTTGACTAAGTGTACCTGAGTATTCGACATAGACGTCAATATCACCTTTCTTCAACGCTTCATAACATATCAGCGTGCCACCTAGACCAAATCGGCGATCTACTTCAAACCCTCTTGCTTCAAATAGCTGTGCAATAATTTCCGCCAACACATAGTTTTCGTTAAAATTTTTGCTACCCACACTTATCGTTTCAGCAGCAGCAATGGCCCCACTAAAAGATCCCAACATGAGCACTAACAGAGTCGCTCTCACAAGCCCCTTCATATAAGCTGGCTTTCCACAAGCGCGCTCACATAGTCGTTGCCTGGGTTATCCAGTACTTGGGCAGTCGCACCACACTGCTGCAACCGCCCTTCATGCAGAATCACCAGGTAGTCTGACAACCGCCGGGCCTCTCGCAAATCGTGAGTCACCAACAAGCTACTCACACCCTCATGCTTCTGAACCTTTTGAAACTGTGTGTACAGTTCTGTCCTGGTGATGGGATCAATGGCAGAAAAAGGTTCGTCCAACAGCAACAGCTTAGGTTTCAACATGAACGCACGACACAGCCCCAAACGCTGCTGCTGACCACCAGACAGCTCTCTAGGCAGCCGCTGAGCCACATCAATAGGCAGATCCATTTCGTCTAATAATTGAGCGAAACGGTTCTGCATGGCATCGTGTTCCCAACCCTCCAAACGGGCTACGAGGGTTACATTGTCAAAGGCGGTCAAATGAGGGAATAATCCCGCTGACTGCACCGCATAGCCAATTTTTCGACGAAACTGCTCTATACCTTGCAGGGGTACGGGATCGCCAAACACCCTTACCAAGCCACCGTCAGCTCGTAAAACACCATTAACTAACTGCAACACCGTGGTTTTCCCACTACCGCTCGCACCAACGATAGCGGTAGTTTGCTGGAATGGGCATTGCACTGTCAGGTTTTCAAATACAGTGTGGGACCCATACTTCTTGGTCACCTGTTCAAAGCTTACACAAGGTGTCATATTTGATATCGGCTGCGCAGATCCAACCCATGCTCTGTCAGTTGCTCAAGAACCGCATATTTCTCCGCGGACAAGTTCGGATCAACCAACAACTGTGCCAATCGAGCATCATAACTTGCTAGGTTCATCCAATCCCCTTCGCCGTGCAGCTTTGCGATCACAAATTCTCGCCAGGCAGCAATTTCTTGTGGATCTAACAAGCTGCTGAAAGACCGCGCCTTCATACGATCGGCCAACGGTGCGAGACGCTTGTCATTGAAATCTAAATCTTGCCAACGCCCTTTCTTAAGCTCGTCATGAAGATGGAGACATCGCGAGCGGTCATCTTGCTGTAGAAACCCTTCATACAGTGCCGTATCGGCGTCGATAGCGGCTTCTGGCCGACCTTGCATGTACGCGCGGGCTACCTTTGCAGTAATTTCGGGCTGGCGCAGTTGACGAGCGCGCTCCTTGGCTAGGTTTAAATCGATATCCAAACGACGTTGATTCTCCTCGTTCAACACTTCGATCGGCGCAACAAACGGGCAACGATTAATTCGTATTTCTTTAAGCGGAGGCCTATTCTCAGCACCCTTAGTGAAGAGTTTATCGGCAATTTCTTCGCTCGTACCCTGCAGTATCGGTTCTATATCCTCCGCCAAATCTACCACCACAATACTATTGCCATTGGTTGGATGTCGCGTGAGAGAAACGATGGGGGCTACTCCAAATCGCTGCCGCGGGTACATACCAGAAACATGGACACACATTTGTGCGCCATAGGGTTCAAGTAACGCGCGCACCTGCTTTTTATGTCTGAGCTTAAAGTAGTATTCGAATAGTTTCGGTTGTCGTTTCTTAATCAATCTCGCCATAGACACCGTTGCACGTACATCAGACATGGCGTCGTGCGCTTGTCCGTGCTCAATACGATTGGCCTTAGTCAGCTCTTCTAGCTTGTAAACAGGTAGCTCATTTTCATCATATGGCCACTCGATTCCTTCGCGCCGCAGCCCACCCGTTGCTCGCACCAAGTCCAACAAGTCCCAGCGTGAATTTCCTTGTTGCCACTCACGTGCGTAGGGGTCCATCAAATTACGATATAGGCCGTAACGTATGAACTCATCATCAAAACGCAAACTGTTATAGCCAACAACACAAGTTCCGGGTTGCGAAAACAATCGATTAATTTCTATTAGCGCGGAGGTTTCAGAAATACCTTTAGCCGCAGCGAGTTGCGGCGTAATGCCGGTGACTAGGCTGGCATCCGGATTTGGCAACACATCATCTGGGACTCGTACGTAGGTACAATATTCATCCCCGAGAGGATTCAAATCTTCATCGGTACGCATCCCTGCAAATTGCACAATGCGATCCCACTTCGATTGAACGCCAGTGGTTTCGAGGTCATACCAATAGAAACTATTTGCCATGTCAGTTAATCTCGATGGACCCCAAGTATGCAGATAACCCGAGGGGAACTTCATTCCAGTTAGTTCATTGCAAAAATTAGCAGAGCCAAAAACAATGTCCCTGCTACTAGGGCCCATTGTCGCACTTCTAGCCGGTGGCCTCATGTGGTTTTCCGGTGGAGGCAGCAGCCAGGCTTGCCTCACCTTAGGCATCACCTCCTGGGTCATCATATGGTGGATGTTCGAGCCGATTCCGATTCCGGCAACCTCGTTAATCCCACTCGCGCTACTGCCCATGTTTGGGGTCCTTACACCCAAGGAACTTGGAGCTGCCTACGGCCATCCGCTGGTGCTTTTATTGATGGCTGGCTTTTTGTTAGCGACGGCCTTGGAAAAAAGTGGCGCACATCGCCGCATAGCCTTGGCCATGGTGCGCTTGTTTGGTGGAAGTAGTTCCAAGCGTTTGGTGTTTGGCTTTATGTCAGCCAGTGCTGTTTTGAGTATGTGGATATCGAATACGGCAACGGTACTCATGCTTCTGCCAGTTGCTATTGCTGTGTTAGACAGTTCAGACGACCCAATGCTTTCTACCCCATTATTGTTAGGCATTGCATATGGTGCGTCTATCGGCGGCATGGGCACACCCATTGGCACTCCACCCAATGTGGTTTTTATGGGTGTTTACGAACAAGTCACCGGCGCCACTATCGCCTTTTCAACATGGATGAGCTGGGCCATACCCATTGTTCTGGTTTTGCTCCCAATCGCCGGGTTTTGGATTACGCGCAAGTTGACACATGAGGGCTATGTGGCACTTCCTAGCGTGGGAGAATGGCGAACATCCGAACGACGTGTGTTCATAATATTCGCGGTTACTGCATTTTGCTGGGTAACCCGTACTGAACCATTTGGAGGTTGGAGCACTTGGCTACAGGTCCCGTATACCAATGATGCCATCGTTGGCTTTTTAGGTGTGATCGCACTGTTCCTAATACCCAACGGCGAAGGTGATAAGCTACTCGACTGGGAAACCGCCAATAAAATACCCTGGGGGATGCTGATTCTATTTGGGGCGGGAATTTCGATAGCCAGCGCATTTATGAATTCTGGCCTCAGTACCAGTATTGGTCAGAACCTTGAGCAACTATCCACCCTCCACCTGCTGGTAATGATTGGTATCATTTGTTTCAGCGTCACCTTTCTCACTGAAGTCACCAGCAATACCGCCACCACAACGCTACTCATGCCAATTCTCGCCGCTGCGGCTATGGGTGCCGGCACTGATCCAAAACTGTTCATGGTACCTGCCGCACTCAGCGCCTCATGTGCATTCATGCTACCTGTCGCAACCCCACCCAACGTCATCACCTTTTCAACTGGCCGTTTCAGCGTTCGCACCATGGCGCGCGAAGGTTTCGCACTGAATTTGTTCGGGGTAATTGTGATCAGCATAGGTTGTTTCCTGCTGCTGACTTAGCGTTTGCATCATCGCCTGTCTTGCCGCGGGAGCAAGCGCAGCTATGTCCTCCACAGCTTGGAAAAAGGTCGCCCAATCATTGCTGCGCTGCTTAAATAGTTGCGCAAAAGCAGGCAGCCAATCTTCGTAGGTCGCCAGTGACACGAGGAACGCATTGTTCAGATCTTGGTTGATGAGCTTGTCCCATCGTCCTTGCCCTAACACAGCCTTATGCACCTGGTAACACTGCTTAATCTCATCGAGGGCTAAAGATTTCCGGTGCAAACGCTCAGCTTCTGATCCGTCCTGAGCATAAATTTCGTTTAAGGCAGACTTAGCCCTCATTAGAAATGCACGAAACCGTCGCCAATCTTCACGCGTTGTTTGCCATAGATGCCAAGCGGCCTCGCCATTTTGGCTACGCATCCACTCACGAGCACCTTGCCGGCCAACAAAACTAGCAAACGACTCATTAAACGCCACGTCAGAATCTAACCACACACGAGAATGACTCAGCTCATGGATAAGCAAACTGGCAAGTTCCGGACTGGGCCAATACACAAACGTGTTCAACACTGGATCTTCAAACCAACCCAAGGTGGAGTACGCAGGTACGCCGCCGACGTAGGTTTCATAACCTTGCTGCCGCAGTTGTTGTGCCTGTTCAAGGGCTGCACTGTGCTTAAAATAGCCTCTGTAGGGAGCACAGCCAATAAATGGATAACACCAACTATGCCCTTCAAGGTCTAAAGGTCGGGAAGCGAACACATTCCACACCACATAGGGTCGCTGCAGATCAACATAGCTTTGGTAGCGTCCCTCGCGATCTAGTCCCAAGTTAGTCTCAGCAAAATCTAGTATATCTTGGGTCAATTCAAGTTGAGTACGCAGACTCTGTTCGCGTTTCACGTCCGCCAGTACCGCGGTTATTGGTTTGCGGGCTTGCATGAGCTGCCATTGGCCAAGGGCTGCTTGTTGATAAAATTGCAGCGTGGAACACCCAGTCAAAACCCACAGCGCCAGAATCGCGAGCATAGACCAAGATAGCCGTCTAGCGACTTTCACTACAGGCATGATAAGCAAAATATCCTGTTTTGGTTGAAAAGGGCCATGACTTTACAGCAGAACATTTTGGTAGAGGTGCAAAGCCTGTTGCTCCATGCCTAGTTGGGTGCCAACATTACGATCTTACATTTAAAGTCGTTTTAAGTTATGCATTTTATACGTGGTGTAGCAGCCATGCTGTCGATGACCGTTACTGCGCTAGCGGTGTGGATCCCCCTCACGTGGTGGCTAATTCGTTTGCTGTGGACGCGCGGGGAAGCCTTGTCACAGCTTAAGAAAAATATGGATAAGGTCATCTTATGGTGGACTGGAAGTAATCGACGCATGATCAAACTCTTAGGGCTCACCCATCCAGTAATCACCTGGCATGACAAAGATCAGATGTCTGATGAAAATTGGTACTTAGTGATCAGCAACCACCAAAGCTGGGTCGATATCGTTCTCCTACAGTCCTATTTATACGGCACCATCCCACCGTTGAAATTTTTCACCAAACAACAATTGATCTGGGTTCCCTCCATTGGTCTGGCCATGTATGTGCTTGGCTTTCCATACGTTAAGCGCGTCACCAAAGCACAAATTAAAGCCAACCCGAAACTCAAAACCGCTGATAGAGATAATGTTGCACAAGCTTGTGTCGGATTCAAAAACCACCCAACCTCCATTCTCAATTTCATTGAAGGCACCCGGCGAACTGCAGAAAAACTCTCCAAACAAGCAGACGACTACCAGTACTTACTGCGTCCAAAAGTAGGCGGATTAGGTTATGTAGTAGAAGGCATGCACGGCCATCTGCACAAGCTGTTAGACGTAACCATAATATATCCAAGTGGCGCGCCGACACTTTGGGAATTCCTCCAAGGTAAGTGTAAAACCGTAGAAATAGAGGTCACCCCGCATCAGATTCCTACAACCATTGTTGACACCCAGGGCAAACTGCAACGCGTCGAACTCGCCCAGTGGATTAAGTCTATATGGTTAGCAAAAGACGCACGCATCATAGCTAGAATGAGCACGGCTAGAATGAGCACGGCCACTTAACCATGTATCAAGAGCATTTCGGATTTCATCAGGAACCGTTCTCTATTGCGCCAGACCCCAGCTTCCTGTTCTTGAGCGACGCTCACAACGAAGCGCTGGCCCATCTTTTATACGGTTTTTCGCATGGCGGCTTTGTCCTCATTACCGGCGAAGTAGGCACCGGCAAGACCACATTACTTCGAAATTTGTTGGATAAAACTCCACCCGACCTCGATGTGGCGTTTATTTTGAATCCACGCCTGACAGTAAGAGAATTGCTTGAGTCACTCTGTGACGAACTGGGTATTGCCTACACACCCGATACGGTGCAGAGCGTTAAACAATACATCGACTTGCTGAATAAACATCTACTTAAAACACATCAAGCTGGCCGCAGCACTGTGGTCATCATAGATGAAGCACAAAACCTGACTCCGGCAGTACTGGAACAAATTCGACTTTTAACAAATTTGGAAACAAACGAAAAAAAGTTGCTGCGGATCATACTATTAGGACAACCAGAACTGGGCGAACAACTGGCACGTTCAGAACTGCGCCAGCTAGCTCAAAGGATAACCGCAAGATACCACCTCACACCGCTGAACAAACAAGACACCAAACACTACGTTAGCCACCGCCTGGCTCGGGTTGGGGGTAATCCTAATATTTTCACAGAACGGGCCTTGAATGCGTTGTATCGTATTTCCAAAGGTACACCTCGTCTAATAAACGTAATCGCTGACCGAGCCCTACTGGGGGCATATGTGCAAGGCTTATATCAAGTCGACAGCTCTCTAATTCGGCAGGCATCTCAAGAAGTACTAGGAAAACCCGTTGCTCGTTGGGGCGCACCGAGGTCCTATCAGATCGGAGCTGCATTCGTAGTTGTAGTGACCCTTGGACTCATACTGTGGGCATACACTACTCCGCCGCAAGATGCGCCTTTTGCATCGATCCCGCACAGTACAGAACAACTCGCGCCGCCTGAGTCAGAGCCTGAGCCGGAAGCTGAAAACACTTTACGACAAACAAGTCGTCCAACCAACTCAATAAATGGTGTGGCGAACAGTGCAACCACAGCCCCCGCTGACGCGAGCACTTCCACATCAAGTGTATCTCTCGACAGACCGCTTAAGGGAGCCTACATACTGCAGCGAGAAGCATATCAGGTGCTGTTCGCACAATGGGGGGTAGACTATCCGCCCGACCAAAGTGGCATACCCTGCGATTTTGCCCCCCAGGTAGGCTTGCAGTGTTTGCGAAGAAGTGGTGGCTGGGCGGAAATCGAGCAACTCAACACACCTGTTATACTTGAGCTAGTAGATGACTTACCTACCCCATTTTACGCCACCCTGCTTGGAACCCATGCTTCCACTTATGTAATAGAACTTGACCAGCAGCGCATGCACGTATCTCGAAATGACCTTCGTGACCACTGGTTCGGAACCTACATCCTGCTTTGGCAAACCCCGCCAAGCTACATTGGCACATTAAAACAAGGAACCGAGCATCCTTCGGTCCGATGGTTGCGGGAAAAACTTGCGCAGTTAGATCCGCACAAAGATATCGAAACAACCTCACACTATTTTGACAGTAGCTTACGAGATTTTGTATCAGAGTTTCAAAGCGCAGAAAACTTACTCGCCGATGGGATGGTAGGTCCGTTGACTTGGATTCGAATAAGCGCACGACTTGATCTGCCAGCTCCGAAGTTGAGGCCATAACATGTCCTACATTCTCGACGCGCTCAAAAAAAATCAAGCGGAACAACTGGGCGAGGGGGTCACGCTAAGAACGACAACGCGTCAAGAATCTCGAACTACACCTCAATGGCTGGTTTGGTTCTTGGTTGCTGTGCTGGTGGTTAACGCAGGATTATTAGTTTGGTCACAGCTGGCCTCACCCACCTCACCCCAGCAAATTTCACCTCAGCCGGCACCTATTCAGCAGGTACCTATCCAACAGGCACCTATTCAGCCAGCACCTAGACAGCAGATACCTACACAACAACCACTTAATCAAAACACTGAGCCGGCACACGTGGTGAAAACAGTCTTGCAGCCAAAACTCCTCGCCTTGGCAGATCTGCCTTCAAACCAACAAAGTATCTACTTAGGGTTGAACTTCACCAGCCACTTGTACACCGACATACCCAGCGAATGCGTGATTCGAGTTGATGGCATCAGCCTTCGTGCAGGAGATCCATTCAAGGGGCTCAAAGTCGTAAAAATTACTGAGTCGGGAGTTATTTTTGAAGAACAGCGAAATGGCATACCTCGTCACATCGAAGTGCCAGTACTCGAACAATTACTAAACTAGATCACCTGTGCAAGGTCGTGGGAGCCGCTTTCAATAAAAATGTTGACCATGTCAGCGTCCAACAAGCCGCGGCGCGCTTCATCCTGCAATATAGCAAAGGCAGTATCCGTTCCCATGGCTGGCTTATAAGGTCTATCCATCGCGGTGAGTGCATCGTATACATCACATACCGCCATCACTCGACTGGCCAAGGGAATTTGTTCGCCCACGAGGCCTTGAGGATAGCCACTTCCATCGATACGTTCATGATGAGCGCCGGCGATCTTTGGCACTTGTGCCAACTCAGGCGGCCAGGGTAGAACCGAGAGAAACTCTGTTGTATAGACAACGTGCGCTTGGATCTTTCGACGCTCCTCGGGCGTGAGGCTGCCGCGGCGAATAGACAACGCGAGCACATCCTGATCAGTAATGACCCCACCCACTGTGCCGTCGAGCTCTCGAAATGCATAGTCGCGAATTTCCTCTAGGTGTCCAAATTCACCTGCGTCTATGACATTGGGATTATTTGCTTTCGAAACCCATTCATAATACTGACTCAACACAGAAAGCTGTTTGTCGAGTTTTCGGTGCACACGCCGACGAGCCACTTCATGATCCACCGGATTATGGTGCAGCAATTCTATTTCTTGTTCTACGGCCCGCCGCTTCAATCGCTCTTTCTGCAACTCAATACGGTAGTGAATAATTTCCAAACGCTCGTCTGACAATTTGTTAGCTTTGACAAGTATGGCTTCAGGCACACCAATTTTACCGAAGTCGTGCAGCAACGCTGCATACCTTACCTCTCGAATGTGTTCCGCGGACAAAACCAGTGATTTGAACTGCGGCAAACCAGAATTAGGCAGCGATTGCAGCAACGCAACTGTGGTTTCAGCAACACGAAAAGAATGACCACTGGTGGATGGGTCCCGCCGTTCAATGGTTTTAACACTGGCTTGAACAAAACTCTCAAACAGCTCGCTGATGTCTTCTAATAGGGTGTTTTTTTGCAAAGACATGGCTGCTTGGCTTGCAATGGCCCGCAATACTTCTGCAGTTTCCTCGCCAAACGACACCACCTGTTGGCTCCGTTGGCTGAGCCGGTTAATAAATTGCAAGACGCCCACCACTCGCTCGCGATGATCGCGCATTGGTAAGGCAAACATAGACTGGGTGCGATATCCCATGCTGTCATCAAAGCTGGGATTAAATTTATAAGGTAAGTCTTCGCGCAGGGTATAGACGTCTTGGATATTCAACTCAGACCCAGTCACCGCAACGTAGCCTGCGATGGACTCGGCGGTCAGTGGCAATCTCGTTTCCACATAAGGAAAGCTGACCGCGTCATTTTGCGCCAACTTAAACACCAGCATGTCTTCGCCAGGTCCTTCATTGTCTACCAAAAATAGCGATCCGCCTTCACAGCCAGCAATACGTCTTGCCTCGCTGAGAATGGTTTGCAGCAATTCTTGCTGGGACATTTGGCCTGTCAGGGCTAGGGATATTTCGTTCAGTTGATGCATGCGTTGACGACGCATTGCGACATCGCGTACCAACGCATGAACTTTCTCATTTTTTTTCCAAAACTTACCCGCATGACTAAACAGTTGCGGTAAAAAACCGCCATAGCGGTCAGGATCAACCTCAAAATCAGCTTTTCCTTCAATCTCTACACCATGACAGACAACCAGCAAGGCATGCGGAAAGCGGCGGTGAACATCTACCGTAACATCTCCTTGGTTGAGCTCAACCAATCCTACCGAGAGAGATTCATCGACAGAAATCTTGTCGAAAGATTTGACTGGCCAGCCTTGTTCCAAGGCATAGTTCGCCAGCCGGGAAGCCGGCAAATGAGCGCAGCCAAATACTGCTGAATGAGAATTGTCGACCTTTTCCACGTGGGCAAATCTAGCAATCTATAAGCCATCAGTATGCCGGGCAATGCCGATAGAACATGGCACTGGTTCACACCTTTAATGTAGGAACTTCACCTTAGTCGTGTGAACTTCCTCGCCAGTACGCCTTCAAGCAGTACTACTGGCCGCTTGCACCCGCGACAGCACTTAAACGTCGTTCCATATCTGACAATCTTGAATTCAAGGCCACACGAAATGCATCGATAGATTGAATCGCTTCAGAGTTGTCATCTACCTTGCCAACAATATTCGCTCTCAAACTCGATACCGCCTGGGTGGCGCCGTTCACTTTATCCACAAGATCGCGTTGACCACGAACGATTTGTTGCATTTGCAGTTCAAGGCTAGTGAGTTGATCTATCAGCGCTTGTTGTCGATCAAACGCGCTTTCATGACGCCCAACTGCGGCGGCCAAATCGCGATTGCTAGTCTCTAGGCCAACAAGCGAGTTTTGCAGCTTACTCACGCCACTTTCATTGGCTTTGATCCACTTCTTATTGCGGTCATTGGAAACCGCCCACAATTTGCGAATTTCAGTTTCCCACAAACCTATTTTTTGACTGGTGTCCTGGCCATCTTGTGCCATGGCATTATCTGTCGCTGACAAACGATTCTCTAGCTTGGCCAATCGTTCATGGGCTTGCTCACCTCGCGCGCGCTCTTGGGCCAGCATCTCTTGCTGGTTTGCAATAAACCAACCCGCCAGCACAAGACCCGCAATCAGCACTGCCATCACCATATTCATACCGATGGTTCGTCCAATTCCTGCTGACTTTTTCTCACTACGTCGTGTGCCACCTCCACGGTAGCTAGTACCAGCTTGGGTGGACAGGTCTGGTTGTTGACGTTCACTCATAACAACTCCTTGTATGCAAAGGTGGCCATAGCAGCTAGCCAAATCACTTTAATCTAGGGAACCTCTGATTAAGTCTCATGTGCTCAGCGTGTCACACGGGCTCTGTGGCGAGACGCGCTGCGCAGGCAATGTAGGCCACTTTGGCAAACAGTGCAACGAAGTCC
>JAADHW010000369.1:11783-26288 GCA_013151695.1 Gammaproteobacteria bacterium | reverse complement strand
TTGGGGTTCTCCTCGTGATCGCGGGTATTGCAGGGGCTTTGAATATTGAAGTGGATGATCGTCGCATTGACTCCTTTAATAAAAACGAACCCGTGTATCAAGCGGACAAACTAATTAACGCCCATTTTGATGGCACCAGTGTGTTTGATATTGTCGTCGAAACAGATGAACCCGAAGCACTGTTCAAACCGCATTTTTTGCAGAAAATTGAAGCCTTCCAGAGTTTTATTGGAACTCACAAAATAGTGGGAGGTACCACATCGGTGGTTGACTATCTTAAGCAAATGAATCGTTCTCTGAATGAAGGAAACGCGGCGTACTATCGGCTGGTAGACGACTCTCAATTGAACGCACAACTGTTTTTGTTGTATTCAACGTCAGGTGATCCCACAGACTTTGAAGAAGAGATCGACTATGACTATCAACGGGCTAATATTCGAGTCAACTTAAAGAGCCCTAGCTACCAGGAAATCAAGCCCGTGATAGCGGCGTTGAATGAATACATTGAACTCACCTTTAATGAGCCGGGGTTACGAGCAACAATCAGTGGTAGAGCTATGGTTACCTATGAATGGACAGATTCGGTTGGCCAAAGCCATTTTAACAGCGTTTTGGTTTCTCTATTGCTGGTATTTGCTATGGCGGCGTTTGTTTTTCGTTCAGCTACTGCCGGCCTGTTGTCACTTGCGCCGGTTGCTATCTCCATTTTATTTGTCTACGCGGTAATGGCCACTGTGGGAATAGACATTGGTATTGGTACTTCCATGTTTGCTTCCGTCGCGATTGGTCTTGGTGTGGATTTTGCGATCCACACCATCGACCGTATTCGTAGTTTGTACGCGCAAAGCTCCGGAGACAGCTCTGTGATGCTGGCCTTGTTTCCTTCCACCGGGCGGGCTCTCTTTTTTAATCTGTTGGCGCTTGCCTGTGGATTTGGTGTCTTGATGTCATCAGAAGTGGTGCCTTTGATGCGTTTTGGCGCCATAGTAGCTTTGTCGGTGAGCACTGCTTTTCTATTCAGTTTGACATTTTTACCCGCATTAATCTTGTTGTTGAAGCCAAGGTTTGTGTATGGCAATAAACCTACTACATCTGTTTCTGTTGCAAACGTTATGGTGGTAGGGGTTGCCTTGAGCGTGTTGGCAGTTGGTTCAAATGTTCAGGCGTCTGAAATACCTATTGATATTTTGACAGGGCGTGCAGCCATGGAGAAAGTTGTGGCTCGCGACGATGGCAAGTTTGTCACCCGCACCTTGACTATGGAGTTAACTGATCGCCGAGGTAAGTCTCGGGTACGAGAAACCCGCAGCTATCGCAAGTACTTTGGCGAAGAAAAACGCACCGTGCTGTTTTATGTTAGCCCAGCCAATATAAAAGATACTGGTTTTTTAACCTGGGACTATCCCGGAGAAGAGATTGATGATGACCAGTGGCTTTATCTCCCTGCGGTGCGCAAAATTCGCCGCATATCGGCAACCGATAGAGGCGACTATTTTCTGGGAACGGATTTCAGTTACGAAGATGTAAAAAATGAGGCCAAACCCAACCTTTCTGACTATGAGCATCAGCGGCTGGGTGTTGCAACAGTAGACGGGGCAAATTGTATAATTGTTGAGGGCCTGCCGGTGTCTAAAAAAATCGCGCAGGAGCTAGGTTACAGTAAGGTGGTTTCATACATAGACACCAACATCTGGATCTCTAGAAAAACTGAGTTTTGGGATACCCAGGGAAATCCACTAAAGGTGATAGAGGCTAGAGACATCCGTTTGATCAACGGTATCTGGACCACTCATGAGTTGGTTGCTCGCAATCACAAAACCGGGCACAAAACCCGTTTTACCTTTTCTGACATTGACTACCTCACCCCCATTGACGACAACTGGTTCGAAACCCGGCGACTCCGCAGGGGCTTATAGTGCGGCTAAGTCTTGCTGGCTTGTTGGCGATTGTAGCTATTGCGGCTAACGCGTTGGACACGACCATTGTGGTTGATGTGGATCAAAGTTGGTCCGAATCCGGGCGCCAAAAGAGCCTGTTGTCAGCCACCGTTGAACTCTCTCATTCATTTGAGAGCGCCGGATCTTTAAATGTAATAGTGCGCGGTCAGGCTTTGGGGCCAGACCAATTGGATCCTGGCAGGCATGATCAGGCTTCAGTATCCCCAGCCTCACAACGCTGGTACCTCAATGACACCTTTGAGTTGGAGTTACGGGAATTTTACTGGGATTTTGACCTGCCGAAAGGTCAGCTTCGTGTTGGTAAACAACAAGTTGTGTGGGGTCAGGCAGATGGCTTGAAATTGCTTGATGTTGTAAATCCACAGAGCTTTCGCGAGTTTATCCTCGAAGACTTTGATGATTCTCGCATCCCAACTTGGATGTTCAATCTTGAGCTTTTTTTGGATATTGGCGACCTCCAGCTTTTGTGGATTCCAGATACTTCAATGCACAGTTTACCAATGCCAGGTGCAACATTTGAAATCACTGCGCCATTCGCAAATATTCCCACCGCGATTCCGTTTTCAATTAATCCCATTGATCGACCCGACGGGGCATTTTCCGATAGTGATTTTGGTTTGCGTTTGGCGTTGTTTGAAGGTGGCTGGGATGTAACATTAAATTATATGTATCACTACGACGATTTTCCTGTAATACGTAAACGGATAGGTCCGGGTGGACTTGAACTCTCTCCAGGATACGAGCGCACCCACACTTTCGGCAGCAGCCTCAGTAACTCGTTTGGCAGCTTTATTGTGAGAGCTGAGGTGGTTTTTAATACTGACAAGTACATCGACGTGACCACAACCCTCAACAATGAGGGGGTCGAAAAAAGCCGAGAGGTAGGTTATGTAGTGGGTTTGGACTGGTCTGGTATGACCGATACGTTGGTCAGCGTGCAAACATTCCAATCGATATTGTTGGACGATGCAAACTATACTCGAGATGATAGGGAAACCAATTTTACCTTTCTGGTGCGTCGCAACCTCATGAACGAAAGCTTATTGTTGGAGTTCTTGTGGATTTACAGCGCCAATGATGGCGACAATTTGCTTCGACTAAAGTCGCAATATGCGTTGACCTCAAATATTGATGTCAGCTTGTATGCGGATATTTTTGACGGCGAACGTGATCAACTCTTTGGTCAATTTGCACAGCGTGACCAAATTGGGATCCGCCTGGCTGTAGGGTTTTGACCAGCCGCTTTGCTTAAAACAAACAGGCTAAACATGACCGGCTCGGCAATTTGCATGCGGTTTCCGGCAACGGCAAAATTGTGTACGCCTATAACGAATGAGAACCAGGTGCTCCCTTTGTAACAATAACTGGGGTATGATGCGCGCGTTATGAAATCCTTTTGGTGCAGTCTTGTCATTGTTTCGGTGCTCTTTATGAGTGTCGATGGCGCTGCTGACATGGTCACTAAAGGTCATTCGCATGGTGATAGCGGAGCTGCTCATCAAGTTAATGAGGGCTCGCTAGACGTTAGTCTGGACGCGCCTGGCGATCATTGCGAGCGCTGCTGCCACGCTAATTCGGTTAACATGACTGTACAAGCGGCATTGATTGAGATGCCGTTAGTGGGTTGTGATCATCTTGCTCGTAGTGTCGCGCATGTGCGTAATTTTGCGCAAGCTCCGCCGAACCCCCCTCCCAACACCTAGATCATCTCTCAGTTTAGACCGTGCGTGCCCAGTAGGGGTATGCACTCCAATGGATAGAACTTAAAGAAGATGACTTATGCAAACACCTCGTTGTTGGCTGGCCGCCGTGCTCGGCAGCCTAATTGTTATACCTTGTGCCGCTTGGGCACAGCAGAATGATGTTTTAAATCTCAAGCGGGCAGATCCCGCATTGACGCGGTTTGTACAAAGTGTGGTAGAAGCAAACCCGCGCGTGCAGGCGGCCCAAGCTGCACTCAGTGCCAGTGGGGCTATGCGCGATGCTGCGTTGCGGCCACTGTACAACCCTGAACTCAGCTTAGATGCTGAAAATGCCGAATCTGACACCCGCTCCTTAGGTCTCAGCCAGACTTTTGATTGGGGCGGTAAACGCAAGGCTCGCGGTGCGGTGGCTGAATCTGATCGTTTGGTAGTCCAAGCGCAATATCTCGCCCTACGCTGGGCGATAACAGTTGAGTTGTTGGAGGGCCTTGCGCAACATCAAACTGGGGTGGAGCGAGACACTCTGGCCGCCGCACGGCGCGACCTCATGAATGATTTTGCGGCGCTGGCGCAGCGACGTTTCGACGCCGGAGATCTCAATCGCGTGGAATTCGATCTGGCACGACTTGTCTCCACCGACGCACGGATTCAAAAAGCCACTGCCGGTGCTGCGCTTGCCCAGGCACGCCAAGCAGTGCGCAACCTTACCCCTCGAGGTCCCACGTCACAGTGGCCCTCTTTGCCGAACGTCATGCCAACACTGCCGACCAGTGCAACATCTCCTCAATCTCTGGTGCTGGACTTGCCTGAAGTGTTGGTAGTTCGTCGCCAACTTGAGTCAGCAGACGCAATGGTTGAACTGCGGCGCCGTGAACGCCGCCCAGACCCTACCGTGAGCTTGGTGGGTGGCGAAGAAAATGGTGAGCGGTTGGTTGGTTTAACGCTATCGATGCCACTTTTTATTCGCAACAGTTTTAATCACGAAGTGAGCGCTGCCATTGCGCAGCGGAGTCAAGCACAACAACTTGCAGACGACGTTATGCAACGGGCGCATGCACGGCTGATCAGCGCTACAGAGCGTTATGAGCTGTCGCGTGGTGCTTGGCAGGATTGGCAGCAGACTGGGCAGATCAGCCTGACGCGACAAACCCAACAGCTACAAAAACTGTGGGAAGTGGGTGAATTAAGTACCACTGATTACCTCGTGCAGATACGCCAAACCCTGGACGTACAGGAGAGTGCGCTGGATTTGCGCGAAGCGTTGTGGCGCGCTTTATTCGAATGGTTATGGGCTTCAGGCCAAGTAGATGCTTGGTTTGGACAAGGAGTTAAGCAATGAGTGGCAACACATTAAGGCTAAAAAGAGGACTAATAATGAACAAGATGGCATTTTGGGTCGTGTGGTTGTGTTGTGCACTGATCACCCCTGCGTTTGCTGAGGAAGGTCATGACGGCCACGACGATCATGCTGAAGATCATGCTGATGGCCATGCTGAAGAAGAAAGCGGTGCTGATATTGAGATCAGCCTGGCCCAACAAAAAGTTGCCGGTATTGTGGTCGAAGTATTGGGGGTGGCGCCACTGGTGGCAGAGATCGCCGCGCCCGGTGAAGTCAAACTTAATGCGTATTTAACCCACAAGGTGACTCCCCGCATTACCGCCCAAGCAATGCAAAGGCATGTCCGGCTTGGAGATCATGTTGTCCAAGATCAGGTTTTGATTACTCTATCTAGCGTTGAAATGTCGGTTGCCCAAGGCACCCTTCAGGTTGCAGAACGTGAATGGCAGCGGGTACGTAAGCTGGGGCGAGAAACAGTGTCGGATCGTCGCTACACCGAAGCTCGGGTTGCTCGGGATCAGGCTCGGGCCAGAGCCCAAGCGTACGGAATGACGTCAAGTCAGATTGATGCCTTGGCCACCGGTCAAACGAGCACCCGTGCAGATGGCACTTTTCAATTACTTGCTCCTCGTGCAGGAACAGTTATTAGTGATGCTTTCATAGAAGGCGAATTTGTTGAGCCCGGCCGCGTGCTGTTTGAGATCAGTGATGAGACCCAGGTGTGGGTAGAGGCGAGCCTCACTCCGCGGGAGGCGATGAGCGTAAAAGTTGGTGCAACGGCGCGCATACGTGTAGGCGATACATGGCACCAAGGGCGAGTGGTCCAGGTGCACCATGTGTTGGATGAAGTCACGCGCACGCTGGCGGTGCGCATTGAGGTGCCTAATCCCGATGAACACCTACACCCCGGTTTGTTTGTAGATGTGCGTATTGGTGGTGGGGGTGTGGTTGATGCTTTGAGTGTGCCAGAAGAAGTGGTGCTACGTAGTGCCGATGGTGATTGGGTGGTGTTTGTTGAGCATGAGCCCGGGCGTTTCGAACCCGTCGAAGTAGAGGTGAAACGTACCATTGCGGGTCGTGCCGTGATTGAAGGCGTGGCTGTGGGCACACGTGTTGTGACACAAGGTGCTTTTTTTGTGCAGTCTGAAATGGCCAAAGGCGGATTTGATCCGCATAACCACTAAAGGGAGCTAGATGGTGTTAAATAGCTTAATTAATTGGTCAGTGTCCAACCGTTTGTTGGTTGTGATCGGCCTGTTGGCGCTGGCGGCGTCAGCTTCTATTATTATTCCTAAATTGAATCTCGATGCGTTTCCAGACGTCACCAACGTGCAGGTTGCGATCAATACTGAAGCCCCTGGGTTAGCGTCAGAAGAAGTAGAAAAACTCATCACCTTTCCCATTGAAGCAGTGATGTACGCATTGCCGGATGTGGAGCAAGTACGTTCTATTTCTAAAACAGGTTTGTCGGGCATTACCGTGGTTTTTAAGGAAGGTAAGGATATCTACTTTGCGCGTCAGTTGGTTTTTGAGCGGTTGCAATCGGCCATAGAACTCATCCCAGAGGGCGTAGGCACCCCGGAAATTGGTCCTAATACCTCTGGCCTGGGGCAAGTTTATCAATATATGTTGGTGGCTGATGCCGATTCAGGGTTTGATGCCATGGCGTTGCGCAGTCTTAACGACTGGGTGGTCAAACTGTTGCTGATGCCTGTGGATGGGGTGACCGACGTACTCTCTTTTGGTGGTGAT
Source organism: Gammaproteobacteria bacterium (assembly GCA_013151695.1). GTDB lineage: Bacteria > Pseudomonadota > Gammaproteobacteria > Pseudomonadales > Azotimanducaceae > UBA4421. The sequence goes on along the minus strand of JAADHW010000369.1, from coordinate 19,536 downwards.
GTCCGCCAATACCAAGTCAACCTCGATCCATCACGTTTGTTGGCGTATGGATTAAGTCAGCAAGATGTTGTGGATGCGTTGGAAAACAACAATAGCAATGCTGGTGGTTGGTATATGAATCGCGGCCAGGAACAATTGGTGATTCGCGGTGTGGGTTGGTTAAGTGATAACGAGCAAGGTCTGACGGAATTACGCCAGATACCGCTAAAAACGGTTGATGGCACTGTGGTTACCGTAGCGCAGGTTGCCCAAGTATCTCTGGGCAGTGAAATTCGGCAGGGTGCGGTGACCATGACGCGCCGTGATAGCAGCGGCCAAGCCCAAGCGTTGGGTGAGGTGGTTTCCGGTATCGTGTTAAAACGTATCGGTTCCAACACTAAAAGCACCATCGACGGCATTAACAGCCGGGTTGTATTGATCCAACAAGCCTTGCCTGAAGGGGTAAGGTTTGAGACGTTTTATGACCAAGCAGACCTGATTACGCGGGCAGTCAACACTGTGGTGAACGCGTTGTTGTTGGCGTTTGCTTTTATCGTGGTGGTATTGGCGCTGTTTCTGATGAATCTACGGGCCACGTTTTTGGTGTTGATCTCGATTCCAATTTCCATAGGCATCGCTCTGATGATCATGGCTTGGTTCGGTTTGTCGGCTAACTTGATGTCACTAGGGGGGATTGCCGTGGCGATAGGTATGCTGGTGGATGGCTCGGTGGTGATGGTGGACAACATGTTCAAACATCTCTCCCATCCTGATGCGGAGCATGACAAAGAGCTTCAGGCGCGCCTGCCGGCAGATGACGCTGACCCACATAACGTTGAGCGAGACAGACAAGGTATTGCTCTGCGCTTGCAGCAGGCGGGTAATGAAGTGGTCCGGCCGATATTTTTTGCCACCGCGATTATCCTAGTGGTATTCATGCCGCTGTTCAGTTTTGAGGGTGTTGAGGCAAAATTGTTTCAACCCATGGCGATCAGCATCATGTTAGCCATTGTTGCAGCACTGTTTGTGGCGCTGATTATTGTGCCGGCGCTGGCCACCTATCTATTTCGTCGTGGGGTGCGTGCAAAAGAGAGTTTTGTTCTAAAGCCGCTGGACAATTTTTACCGACAAGGTCTTAGGTGGGCGGTAAAAACACCAAAGCTTGTCATTGGTGGTGCGATGCTGTTATTGATATCCGCGCTTGTGTTATTGCCGCAGATTGGCACGGAGTTTGTGCCGGAGCTAGAAGAAGGCACTATCAACTTGCGTGTGACTTTAGCGCCTTCTTCCAGCCTGGAGACTGCTTTGGCGACAGCGCCAAAGTTGGAGGCAATGTTGCTGGAATTTCCGGAAGTCAACTATGCCTTGAGTCGCATTGGTCGACCAGAGATTGGCGGAGACCCTGAGCCGGTCAATAACATTGAAATTTACATTGGCCTTAAGCCGGTTAATCAATGGACCAGTGCAGACAACCGCCAGGCTCTACAAGGTTTGATGGAACAAAAGTTGGAACGCCATCCCGGTTTGTTGCTGAATTTTTCGCAGCCCATTGCGACACGTGTTGATGAATTGTTATCGGGAGTGAGGGCGCAGCTGGCGATTAAACTCTTTGGCCCCGACTTGGCGATATTGGCTGGAAAAGGCCAGGAGATAGAGAGGGTTGTGCAAGGGATCGAAGGGGCGCGAGATGTGGCCATGGAGCAAATCGCTGGTGAAGCACAACTGGTGATACGCCCTAAAAGAGACCAACTATCACGTTATGGTTTGGCTGTGGGTGATGTAATGGCGTTAGTGCGCGATGGTATGGGTGGCCGTGCAGCCGGGCAAATCATCAGCGGTAATGAACGTTATGACATATACGTGCGCTTGGCGGAAGCGTTTCGCGCCAATCCCGGCGCTATTGCAGATTTGCGTCTGCAATCACCCACCGGCGCATGGGTGCGTCTGGATGATGTGGCACAGATCACTATAGAGTCAGGCCCGCCCCAAGTGCGTCGGGATGATGTGCAACGCCGTGTGGTGATTCAGGCCAATGTGCAAGGGCGCGACATGGGCAGTGTGGTGGCCGAGATTCAGCAGGCGATTGGTCAGCAAGTTGAGTTGCCCCCTGGATATTCGGTAGACATTGGCGGCCAGTTTGAAAACCAGCAACGGGCCCAACAAAGACTCACCACCGTGGTGCCTATCTCCATTGCCCTGATTGCACTGTTGCTCTATTTTGCATTCAACTCCATGGGACAAGCAATGTTGATTCTGGTCAATGTGCCGTTGGCGGTTATAGGCGGTGTGTTTGCACTTTATCTGTCTGGTCAGTACCTGTCAGTTCCGAGTTCCATAGGTTTTATCACTCTGTTTGGTGTTGCAGTACTCAACGGCGTGGTGATGGTAGAAAGCATCAACCAGCGCATTGCTGATGGCCTGCCGGTGGCGGAGGCTGTATTTGATGGCGCGACCTCACGCCTACGCCCGGTATTGATGACTGCCATCACCTCAGCGTTGGGCTTAATTCCCATGTTACTTTCAACTGGTGTAGGGGCTGAAATTCAAAAGCCTTTAGCAACGGTGATTGTCGGTGGTCTATTGACGGCAACGTTCTTAACGCTGTTCGTTTTGCCAACGCTGTTTGCCTGGTTTTCGAAAGGTAAGTTGGCGGATATGCGTTAGTGTCTTGAACTAAAACTCAAACCCCCTTGAAGTATCAGCAGGCTCATCAGCGCTGTTGAGGGGGTTCTTTGGATGTTTTGTGTACGCTTGATTGTTCGCCGATTTAGTATTTACTATATATAATATACATAGTAATATTTATTTTACGCATGTGCGTAAATGATGATAATTGCCCGGATAAAGGTGGGTTTATGAACAAATTGAAGCGTAACGTATCGGTGGTGTTGATTACTTTGATGGCTCTTTTAGGAACAACGGCCTCGCTAGCCGCAGATACTTCACAAGCGGTGGTAGGGACGTGGTTGGTAACGTCTGCGACAGGGGATCCTGCCCACATCAAAATCTATGCAAAAATGGTAGATGGGGTTGAGACTTTCTATGGGAAATTTACTTTCTTCCCGGGGGAGGACGAGAATGGCGTTAATATTGGTGAATCCGCCCTTGATGGCCTCAACCCAAATGAATCGCTGCGTGAACGCCGGCTCCTCGGTTTGGATATGTTAGAAGGGATGACCTACAACAAGACTAAGGCCCGATGGGATGGTGGTACAGTTTACGATCCTGATATTGGTAAGTATTACAAGTGTCGGCTGTCTATTCTGGATGAAAACCGGTTGGAGTTGCGTGGGTATGTGGGAATACCGCTTTTTGGTCGCAGCGATATCTGGACGCGTCTGTAGGTGGAAAAACTTAGGCCATCTTTTGTGATCGTCTTAACTTAAGCGAATATAAAGGAGCACACTCGGCGGCCGCGCCCGACCAGCGACCAGCGACCAGCGACTAGGGTAGGTTGCGGCGGTTCGCACATTCGGACAAACTCGTTTGACCGAGGAGGTGAACATGGGCTGGAACGATAAGAGCGGAAAGAAGAATGGCGTCGAAGAACGAGGCTTCGATCTCGTGGTTGGCGATCATACGGTGCCGGGTGTCTACTGGGCGCCGATCGATATTCCCAGCGAACGGTTGGTCTTGCTAGGCCACGGCGGCACTGCCCACAAAAAGGCCGAGTATATCGTCGAGATTGCGGAGATGTTTGCGACCGAGGGAATTGCTTCGATGGCGATTGATGGACCTGGCCATGGAGATCGCGCTGGCGGTGGGTCCGCGAAAAATGTCAACGCCTTCGTCAAAATGTGGCACGACGGGGGTGGCACAGACTTGATTCTCGAAGACTGGCGCGCATCACTCGATTTCATTGAGGGCGAGATGGGTCCACGGCCGACCGGCTGGTGGGGGCTTTCCATGGGTACGATGATGGGGTTGCCGATGACCGCTACGGACGATCGCATTAAGGTGGCGCTGCTTGGCTTGATGGGAACCGAGGGGCCAAACGCGAAGGATCTTCTTAAACTGGCACCCAACGTGACCTGTCCGGTCCGCTTTTTAGTTCAGTGGGACGACGAACTCGTGTCACGGCAGAGTGCTCTGGATCTTTTCGACGCACTCGGCACATCGAAGAAGACACTGCATGCCAATCCCGGTCCGCATCAAGCGGTGCCGCGATTCGAGTCTCGCGCGTCGGTAGAGTACATCGATCGATATCTGCGCTGAATGCGGATTTCCCAACTCGAGCCACATGAGATGTATGCAATACAACAACTCGCCACACGTTTGAAGATGCTCAACAACCTCAATTAACCAGCACCCAGGTTGCTAGGGAGAGCACAAACTTGTCAGGCTGTGCGCCAAGCCCGGCGATAGGATCTGTTTGACCTTTGCTTCAAGTGCGTGGATGATCGATAGCAACCAGGCCACAGGCGAGACGTATTAGTTATTTGGTGCCTCCTTTGCGAACTCATGTCTTTTTCGGGTGCGTGATATGAGCATGCTGATTTTTTATGCCACTCTGGCGTTGGGGATTTCTTTTATCTGCTCGCTGCTTGAAAGTGTGTTGTTATCCACTTCCATCAGCCATGCATCTATCCTCAAGCGAGAAGGCGATAAAGTGGGCTCGCTGTGGCTCGAACTGAAACAGAACGACGCGGTACGGCCCCTTACGGCCATTTTAACACTCAACACCATCGCCCATACCGTGGGTGCCCTTGGTGTAGGAGTTGAGGCAGCTGCGGCTTTCCCTGGTCAATATACGGTTGGCATTGCTGCCACCATCCTGACCATCGCCATCTTGCTGCTTTCAGAGATTTTGCCAAAAACCCTGGGTGCTGCCTATTGGAAGCAACTTGGGCCTAGTGCGGCAATTGTCCTCAAATGGATGGTTCGAGTCATGAAACCTTTGATTGTGATGATCTTGAAGTTGAAGAAACTCTTGCCGTCGACAGATTCTCAGGTCATCACGCGAGACGAATTGGCGGTGTTAGCTGATATTGGCGAAGAAGAAGGCACTATTGCGCGCGATGAAGAGGCAGTCATCCAGAATGTGCTGAATCTTCGTAACATTGCCGTGAGTGAAATTATGACCCCACGAGTGGTCATCAGTGCACTACAGGAGGGGTTTACGGTTCGCGAAGCGCTTGATCAAAAACCCCCGATCCTCTTTAGCCGTATCCCACTTTATGGGGATTCTATTGACGATTTGCGCGGTTTTGTACTGCGCAGCGATATTCTGCTGGCCGCCAGTAGTGGCGGTTGGGATCAGCGGGTGATCGATTTTGTGCAGGGTCCGATAACCGTCAATTTGGACCAGAGTGTGGAGGGGTTATTCGAAAAGTTACGCAAATCAAACAACCACCTCGCCTTTGTGTGTGACGAGTTTGGCGGCACCGCTGGCATCGTGACCTTGGAGGATGTCATTGAAACTTTGTTAGGAGTCGAAATTATCGACGAACAGGACGAAGTGGCCGACATGCGTGAATTTGCCAAGAAACTGGCCGATGATCGAGAATTGGATTCTGAGGCGGGCAAGGCTTGAATGTTGGCCAGAGTGTTTGGGATTAGACAGAACTGTCTGCGTAGTGTGGTGGTAAGTTGCGAGTCAGCGCACCCATCACTGGTGTCGACCCAGATTCTGACCAACTAGCCCGCCCAAGGGTGCGTGCTGCAGAGAATATTGTCACACCGAGGAATGATGAAAATGTTGCGTTACGGTGTAATAGTGTTCATGAGCTCGTTAGCTTCCCTGGTCATTGTTTCTGCCATCATTCTCATGACATGGAGCCCAGGTGTGCTACCCGAAGAGGGTGAAAATAGCATATCCACAACTGAATATGTTCACCTTTCTGGTTCACCACAGTTTGTATCTGTGCGGGGTAACAAAGATGCACCCCTATTGCTATTTCTTCACGGCGGACCTGGTGATCCGATAGCGCCACATATCAGTCACTATAATCCTCTACTGCAACACAATTTCCTTGTTGTACACTGGGATCAACGTGGTGCAGGTCGGTCTTTTCATTCACAAATTCCACCTGAATCGATGACTGCCGAGCAAGTTTTACAAGACGCGCGAGACCTTATTTCTCTGCTACAGAAACGCTTTCCAAACAAGCCACTGGTTGTCATAGGGCATTCTTGGGGCACTTACCTTGGGTTGCGCCTGGCAGATGAAAACCCGGAACTCATGTGTGCATACATTGGCATAGGGCAGGTTGCAAACCAACCTCTTAGTGAAGTGCTGAGTTACGATTGGGTATTGAAACATGCAGAGAAGTATAACTTGGCAGCGCTGAGTGATCTCAAAAGCATTGGTGCCCCGACGCAAGGTTACTATCGAGACGGATTTGCAGGATTATTGCGCCAACGAAAGTGGGTGCGCGAATTTGGTGGGGCTGCGTATGATAAAAATAATTTCCAAGTGTTGTGGTTGTTCGCTTATCCAATTCTGCGATACCCGGCCTATCGTATTGAAGATAAGTTGAACTACCTTAATGCTGAAGCATTTTCTATGAGCTACCTTCTGAAATACTTGTTAGACGATGTGCTGGCAGAGCGCATTACGCGTCTTCGCGTGCCGATCATTGTGATGCAGGGTACCCATGACAAACAGACAGTGACATCGGTGACACGGGCGTATTTTGATTCTTTGCAGGCACCTTACAAACGGTGGGTTGAATTTGCTGACGCGGCTCATCTGGTGCCCTTCGAGAAACCCAACGACTTTAGCCAAGCGGTGGTGCGAGAAGTAGGCATGGTTCAACAATGCCAGATGCTGAAATCAACTGGATAAAACCATTGCAATAAAAACAGCTATTCCCAACACCGTTGTCGTTAAAGTCAATTTGCGCAGTTGCGGCATTCGCCACGCCATAATAAACCCTGTTATCAGTAGTAAAAGCAAAGCTGTGGCCAATGTCGCGGCATATACTTTAAACAGATCACCGCCTTTTGCTTTATGCAGCTGCACGAAACGCCGATGCCAGCTTGTATGTTTTATTTCCAATTCTGCAACGAGCGGTTGAGGTGTAGTCGCGATACTCACATCCATGCTTGAACCGGACCACTCCAGTTTGAAAGAATCACCTATCGCTTTAATTTTAGCCTGTCCGGTTGGCGGCGTTAGGTTGCGTTTACTGAGTTCGCGTTCTGCCAGATTAACCAGTTCTTCCAGTTCATTTTGAAGCGGGTTTTTAAGTTGCAATTCGTGGACCGTTGTTTCATAACCACCTTTAATACCCCATGTATAGAGGGCACCGGTTACGAAAAACATAACAGCGACAGGCAACATAAAAACTGCCAAAAGCGCGTGGACTTTCATGAGTGCTGAGTGACTAAATATTCTCATAAAGACATGTTTCCTGGTTTGAACCATCCCGCGCCTTGCGGAGACTTGTTTGCTGGAGCCCGGCGGCAAAGCCGGACCCAGTCACTTGGTAATAGTACGCCATTTCGAACTTCAACGGCGGCAGATCACCATCGGCTTCTGAGATATGGCTCGTCTCAACGATATTGCTATAAAAGCAGATTCACTGTTGGATCAGGGTCATAGATACTGCTCAGTTTACAACATTCGATCGATATCGGCTAAACTGCTGCAAAGAGGAAGATACAAGTTAATTTAACAGTACTTTTGCATCGTCAACAGGAGAAGAGGATGAATGACCAGCTACCCTACCTGGAGCGCGTCAAGATTCAGGCCGAGATTTTGTTGCCGCTATTTCGCGTAATGCGGGAAGAATTAGGCAACGACAAGGCGTGTGAACTCCTGAGAAGTGCG
>JAADHW010000369.1:0-11778 GCA_013151695.1 Gammaproteobacteria bacterium | reverse complement strand
GGGAATATGCAACGTCGTTAGGGGAGTCTATTTCGTCGCAATTCCCGGGAACATCGCTGGAAAAACTCAAAGCAGTGGCGCCAGTTTTCGGTGCTGCCGGGGCACTTGTTATTGAGCCGATCGAAGACACTGAGAAACATTTCTCCATGAACGTCAGTGGCTGCAAATATGCAGAATATTTCAAGGAGCTCGGGGAGCTCGAATTCGGGGCCATGTTAACTTGTGAGATTGATCCGACGATGACAAGGGGAATTGGTGCGGACGTAACTTTGGAGCGCACACAAACGATCATGTCAGGCGGATCGCACTGCGACTTTCGCTGGATCAGGGGCTAATGCGAAAGGCAAGGATCCTAGATTTAGCAAGGATCCTAGATTTCGCAAGGTGCGCTGCGAAGAAACTGAGAAGACAATTACGACAGCCCCACGTGCTTAAGTTTGCTAGGTTATTACGAGCGTAAACACTCCGCAGCCGTACTTCGGTATTTCCACCTTAAATGACTGGTTGGCAGCCTCCGCTAAAGCCTCGCTTGCGTTTGTAGTCACGTCATTTAGGCGCAAATGCGGTGTAGTATCATTCATCAGCACTGTGGAGAGAATGTTCATTACCTCATGGAAATTGTCGCGCATGACGTCGGTAATTTCATCTTTACCACCGGCCACATCATCGGCAAAATCTTTTGGCAGCATTGACAGCGCGGCACCGGCATATGCGACAAAGGGAAGGTCTGCGCAACAGTTAGCGACATTTGTCTCCTGTTGGTTGACAAACGACGCGGTATAATTTGTTGGTGCCACATCCTCTGTCTGTTCTATTGTCTCTACAGTCGCATCTTCACCAAACAGCATTTGCATCAAACCGTGTAGTTCATCTGTTCCCGGCATCGAATATTCCATTTGCTATGTTATTCCAGCTTTAAAAGGTTAAGGGAGGGTTATGAAATAAACCCAGACAGCGTTTTTTCAAACACTTCTGGTGTAAACGGCTTAGAAATCATGAAACGAGCACCGGCCTCTTTGGCAACGGTTTTCATCTCAAGCGAACTTTCCGTGGTAACAAAACCGAAAGGTACCGTGACGTTGTGCTCGCCGAGTTTCTTGAGCAACTCTATGCCGTTCATGTTTGGCATATTCCAATCACATACGACTAAGTCTGGTCGGGTTTCGAGGATACTCTCCAGTGCCACCTCACCGTCTTCGGCTTGGGAATACTCGTGGTCACCAAATCCTGCTTGCCGCATAGCCCGGATTACCATCTGGCGCATGGCAGTGCTGTCATCAACAATCAATATGTTCATGCCGTATTCCTACTAAGTAGCTCGTAAGGTAAGTTCCTAGTAACCATTCAAATCGGTCTGGTAGGCTCCTTTGCTTAAGAATAGTCAAAGCCTCCGGTTCTTCCACTACAAAAACTAAATGGAGCGAAAACTGCGAAATGGTGCATAGCCATGGTTGAGACAATTCAAGAATTGGCTACCAGCGCCGATAACCTGAGTTGGTACTCATAGATATTTGGCGCCAGAATAGTGAATGCACAAATAAGTCAGCAGCAAATGGTCGCGAAAGTGTCGAAACTGGCGTCGTTCCCAAAAGTTGCACTGCGCGTTGATGAAATGATGGCTGATCATGCCAGCGAAGCGAAAGATATCGGTGCCGTGATCGAGTTAGATCCTGCGTTAAGCGCAGCAATATTAAGAGTTGCCAATAGCCCGTCATACAATATCAGCGGATCGGTGGATAGCGTCGCTCGCGCTGTCGCGTTGGTTGGTCAAGTAGAAATCAGAAATATCACCTTTGCAATATGTGCAACCAAAACGTTCAATGATGTGCCAAACGACCTCATCAGCATGGAGGATTTTTGGAAACATGGGCTTTATTGTGCTGCGGTTGCCAGGTCACTTGGCGAGCAGGTAAGGCTTCGCGACGCCGACGTACTGTTTACGGCTGGGTTGCTACACGACGTTGGGCAACTGGTTATGTTTAACCAGTGTCCAGACGCTTCTAGGGTGGCGCTGCAGCAGTCGTTGGACGAAAACGATGGCCTTATGCCTCATCTTAGTGAGCGCGAAGTATTTGGTTACGACCACACAGAAGTAGGCGCTGAACTTGCAGCACAATGGAATTTCCCCAGCAAACTACAAGAGTGTATCCGACAGCATCACACGTTGTGCGACGAAACCCAGACAATAGATGCAAGCGTTGTGGTTAACGTGGCCAACAGCTTGGCTGTCCTGGCGGAGTTGAATAGCAGTGATTTAGATGAAGCACCACCAATTGACGAGCGTGCGTTTAAGTTACTTGGCTTAAATGAGGATGACATTCCAGAGTTGATTGACGCTGCACGCACGTCCGTAGAACCCTTGATTAAGATGTTTGTGACCTAACCTTAGGTATCTTTCTTCGGTGGACGCAGTATTAACTCCGGCAGATTTCGTTAAGATTGGCTGCAATAAGATTTAGCGGTAGCTGTTTGTCTGCACCTCCTTCATCCACGGCTGAACCTGGCATGCCCCACACCACGCTTGTTTGTTGATCTTGTGCGATGGTTGGTGCACCCGTGTTATGCATGCGGCGGAGTCCTTTTGCGCCGTCTCGACCCATGCCTGTAAGTATCACCCCTACGGCTTGATCGCCGACTTGGTCTGCAACTGAATCAAACAACACGTCAACTGACGGCTTATGTCGGTTTACTCGCTCCCCGTTGTTCAGTTGGCAGTAATATTCTGCGCCTTTACGCACAACTTCTAGGTGCCGATCCCCTGGAGCGACATAAGCATGACCAGGAAATATCTGTTGTCCATCGTGTGCCTCGGTCACCGTCAGCGGCGAACATTTGTTCATACGTTCGGCGAAGGAACGGCTAAATACGGGCGGAATATGTTGTGCAATTACAACTCCAGGAGAATCTGGGTGTAATCTGACCAACACTTCTTTGATTGCCTCAGTGCCACCAGTTGATGCACCAATTGCGATTAAGTCCCGAGAGAGTTTCCCGTTTGACTTGGCCAATTTTGCGATTGCCCCCCGGGTATCTACACGAGGAGGTGTTGGGAGTATCTGTAACGATGCACTTGCTGCAGCTTTGACTTTGCTGCAAATCTCTTCGGCACAATCTTCTAGTGAATGTGTTACATCGATTTTGGGTTTCGTGACAAAATCTACTGCACCCAGGCTCAATGCCCGTAATGTTGTATCTGCGCCGCGCTCGGTGAGCGTTGACACCATAACTACTGGCATTGGGTGAAGCCGCATAAGATTGCTGAGAAAACTCAAGCCATCCATTTTAGGCATCTCAATGTCCAATGTGATCACATCAGGCTTGAGGCTTTTGATTTTATCGCGAGCGACATAAGCGTCCATGGCGGTACCCACAACCTCAATTATGGGGTCGGAATCTAATAATTGTGTCAGTAACTTGCGCATAAGCGCAGAGTCATCAATCACTAAAACGCGAACCTTATTCATAATGTTATGAGCCTGTGTGTTAGTACGCTAGTCAAATCACCCTCTGTGCCCAGGAGCTGCAGTACTTAAGAGTGCTTCCCGATCATTACGCTCACGATCAGCAACACTGCGAGATTGTAACAACCGTAAGCGTCGTATCAGTACTTTGCCGGTTTTTGGGAAGTAGATAACTTTACGCGGATGGGGCCCGCCAACATCCTGGGCGCTAACCTCTAAACCCTGAGCTTGTGCAAATCGCTGTGCAAATGCGATGTTACGCTCACCCACGTTGCTGATTTCCATCTTAAGCACTTTGCCGCCACCAAACAGCTTCAATTCAAGTCGTTTTTTTCGCGAACCTTGCGCCAATATATCGCTAATGAGTTTTTCCATGGCGGCGCTACCATAACGTGTTGCGAGACCTTTGACCCCTCCCCAACGATCTAAATTTGCCGTTGTGTCACCTGGGAGCATATAGTGGTTCATGCCACCAACCCCGATGTCGGGATCGCGAATGCAAGCCGAAATACAGGATCCTAGTACGGTGGTGATGACTTCGTTTTGCTGGGTAACATAGTACTCGCCGGGCAATATCTTGCTGGCAAAACACGCGTACTCGTCATTCCAGGCACGCCCAATGTGTTCGAATCCGGGCAGTACATCTGCAATGTCAGGTGCTCCTCGCTCGATGATACTCATTGGGAAATTTTTTGGTAGATGGTCTTGCCAATCAGCGAAAACCGGTCCGATACATCAAGTAGGTTTTCGGAGTGCCCGAGGATAAGGTACCCGTCTTCTGCAAGAATGTTTGCATAACGTTCGATCAATGTACGCTGGGTTGGCTTATCGAAATAGATGATGACATTGCGACAAAATATCACATCAAAAGGCCCTTTCATGGGCCACTCTTCCATCAGGTTTAGCTGTTTGAAGGTGATCAGTTGCTGGAGCTGTGGATGAACCTGATAACACGGTGGGCCATCTTGTTGTGTGCAAGTACGAAACCAGCGCCGTAGCAGTTGTGGGGGTATTTTCTCTACCCGGTTTTCCGGGTATAAGCCTGCACGACAGGTCGCAAGCACCTGGGTGTCGAGGTCGGTACTGAGTACCTTTGTATCCCATTGAGGCGTGAGCTGGTGCTCTTGCTTCAATGTCATGGCTATGCAATAGGGTTCTTCACCGGTAGAGCAACCAGCCGACCAGATACGCACCCGCCGGTTTTGGATACTCTGGTTTGAGATGATATTTGGTAATATTGTCTGGCCAAGGAATTCGAAATGATGACGCTCGCGAAAAAACGAGGTGAGGTTAGTCGTTACGGCGTTACAAAACGCCTCTAGTTCCACTTCATCACCCTGCTTAAGGTAGTTGAGGTACTCACTAAAGGACTCTATTTGTAATGCCTTGAGTCGACCGCTCAGGCGTCGGTGCACCAACTCATGTTTGGTGTGCCCCAGGCTGATACCAGTAAAATCTCGGATCACAACGCAGGCTGCGTCAAATTCGTTATCGGTGAGTTGCGGCACAGACTGCGGCATAGCTCAGGGGCTTAGATTTAGGGCTTTGTGCAGCCCTGTGAGTTTGGCTGCATCCAGTATCGTGGTGGACGGATCAACCCACCGTAGTGGGCGAGCCTGTTCGCGCATAACAAGTGCAAAAGCACTCATGAGTTGCAAAGCTGCCGTATCCACTGCCTGCACTTGGGAGCCATCCAGTACAACATCGCCCTCGTTAACTGTCTTTTCATCGAGACTCGATTTAAGCTCCGCGATGTTGTGGATAGACAGCTTGCTATCCAGTTGCAAGGTATTGTCTTGCTTTGTTTTACTCATGCTTAGAACTCTTCCCATTCTTTGTCGCTACCGCCAGACGCCACTTTCTTGGCCGCAATGGGGGTGGGGCTTGCAGCCGATTGCTTGCCCCAGGGTCGATTTCCCGAACGATTCTCTGCCCCAGTGAAGGCCGATTCCGTTTGTGTACTGTGGCTGGCAGTGTCGTCTACGGTAAAGAAATCAATCATGCGGTTTAAACCGTCCGCTTGTTCACCCATGGACTGACTGGCAGCAGCGGCTTCCTCAACTAGGGCTGCGTTTTGCTGAGTAAGTTCATCCATTTGTAAGATCGCCTTGTTCACTTCGTCAATGCCTGCAGCCTGCTCCTGGCTTGCAGCGGCAATTTCGCCGACTATATCGGTTACTTTCTGTACGCCACTAACTATCTCCTTCAAAGTCTCACCAGATTCGTTGACCAACCGTGAACCGTCGTCAACCTTGCGGCCGCTATCTTCAATCAATTCTTTTATTTCTTTTGCTGCTGTGGCACTGCGGCCAGCTAGATTACGTACCTCGCTTGCCACTACTGCAAATCCGCGGCCTTGGTCGCCGGCTCTGGCTGCCTCAACCGAGGCATTTAATGCCAGCAAATTGGTTTGGAATGCAATTTCGTCAATGACGCTGATGATGTCGGAAATTTTCTTGCTTGAGGCATTGATCTCTGCCATTGCATCAACAGCTTTGCTCACTACCATGCCACCCTTGTCAGCTTCATCGCGGGCGGCTAATGCGAGGGTATTGGCTTTGTTTGCGTTGTCCGCGTTCTGCTTCACTGTGCTGGTCATTTCTTCCATGCTGGCAGCAGTTTCTTCGAGGCTCGAGGCTTGTTCTTCAGTACGCTGACTGAGGTCGGCGTTGCCTTGGGACAATTCATCAGCACCTACTTTTACAGAGTTTGATGCCACCTGGATGTTAGACACAACTTCCGTCAGTTTCACTATGGTGGCGTTGGCGTCCTGCTTAAGCTGGTCGAACGAACCGGCATAGTCGCTTTCCATAGTTTCGGTTAACTGTCCTTCTGCCATAGCACCGAATACTCGCAGCGTATCCTGAATTACCTGGTCAGCAACTTCGACAAGCTGGTTCACGCCTTCTGAGAGGGTGCGGAAAAAACCTTCTTTGTCATCGAGGGCGATACGTTTATCGAGCTCACCCGCGCGGGCACCGTTTACAACATCTTCTACTTCCTGTTGAATTTTGTATTCCTGGGTGCGATCAACCCATTCCACCACTGTGCCCAAATTGCTTCCGTCTTCGTTAAATACAGGGTTGGCGGTTATGCGCATGGTTCGCCCGCCCAACTTCATTTCGGCGGCATGGGTGCCTTTTAAGTTTGCCAGCAAACCGCGCTGATGCGCAGGGTTAACATGGAAGATATCGATGCAGGTACCCATAAGTTGGTTAGCATCAAATTGGGGTAGATCTTGTCGGATGTCAGATTCAGCTTCATTGAATAACTTGGCCACCGCCTTGTTCATGTAAATAATATCGAGACTGGCGTTTGCCACCATTACATTGGAAGAAACATTGTCGAGGGCTTGTTTGATTCGCTGATTGCGAGTGGCTTGAACCTGTTGGTCGGTGATATCTGCTGCGAACTTTACAACCTTAAACGGTTTGTTATTTAGGTCCATAATTGGGTTGTATGAAGCGTTTATCCACACTTCTTTCCCACCTTTACCCAGTCGTTTGTAGTCATCGGAATGATATTCACCCTGGTTGAGCTGTTTCCAAAAGGCGCGATACTCGGCGCTTTCTTTGAATTCGGGCTCAACAAACATGCTGTGGTGTTGGCCTAAGATCTCATCCAGGGTGTAGCCCATGACGGAAAGAAAATTGTCGTTGGCGTGGGTTATGGTGCCGTCCATACTAAACTCAATCACCGCCTGGGATTTACAGATTGCGTTGACCTGGCCGGAGAAGTCGGCGTTAATGAGCTTACGTTCCGTGATGTCGGTAGCGTATTTAACTATCTTAAATGGCTTGTCGTCTAAGCCGAGAATTGGGTTGTATGAAGCCTGTATCCACACCTCTTTGCCACCTTTGCCCAACCGTTTGTATTCAGAGATTTCATATTCGCCCAGGCTAAGGCGCTGCCAAAACTCGCGATACTCGCTGCTTTCTTTGACTGTGGGTTCAACAAACATGCTGTGGTGTTGACCTTTTATCTCATCCAAGGTGTAACCCATGACGGAGAGAAAATTGTCGTTGGCGTGGATTATGGTGCCGTCCATATTGAACTCAACCACCGCCTGGGATCTGCAAATCGCCTTGACCTGGCCGGCATGATCAGCGGCCTTTAGTTCATCCTGTTCGCTAGGGCTGCTGTCTTCGGTGTATCTAATTGTCACGGCCAGAGCGACCGATATAGCAATTGCCGCGAGAACAGCCAGCAGATTGGTTGACCAAGCAAGGTAAACTAGCACGGTGACTGAAGGAATCAGCATGCCGGCAAGTTTCCAACCCAAACTCAAATTTATAGACTTAATCATATACTTCTCCTTGTTTATCTCTTGCCGTTAGGTTGGTACCAACGGCACCAACTAATCTGTCTCGGCTTCATCTGGTGCAGACGCGTCTGGTGTAGCGTCGGGGACTGAACTGAGATCTAGCAATTGGTCAAGTTCCAACAGAATGACCATTTTGTTATCCACTGTTGCCAATCCGTGCACAAACTCTGTATTGATAGTTCCACCTAAGTCCGGTGCGGGCTGGATGTCTGCAGTTTCTAGGCGGTATACATCCGCAACGCCATCCACCAGTAGACCCACCGTGCGTTCTTGATCGTCATTTGATACGCGTACAACCACAACCACACTGGTGGGTCCGTAGGCAACACTTTCAAGGTTGAATCGCTTACGCAGATCGATAATAGGTACAATGGCACCACGCAGGTTCAGTACGCCCAAGACGTGTTCAGGGGTGTTGGGAATAGGCGTGGCAGTTTCCCAGCCTTTAATTTCCTGGACCCTTAAAATCTCAACCCCATATTCTTCACCGGCGATCATGAAGGTGAGGTACTGCCCGCCACTGTCGCTGGCATCTAACGCCAGTGCTATTTCACTTTGCGGTGTGGCTGTCATCGGTTTGCTCCTAACATACTTTTCCCCATGGTTAGAATCCGGCTACCGCAGGTGTTGGGTTTTGCCCAGCTGCGTTTTGGTTGTAAAACAATTGAATCAAACCAGGAACATCCAGAATAAGGGCAACTTTGCCGTCGCCTAAAATGGTGGCTCCAGAAATACCTTGTGTCTGGCGGTAGTTGGCTTCTAAACTTTTTATCACCACTTGCTGCTGTTCTTGCAAGTCATCGACAAAGATACCTACGCGTTGGCCGTTGGCTTCCACGACCACCAACAAGCCATCGTCTATGTTCGTGCTGTCAGCTTCGATACCAAACAGTTCATGTAAGCGCAAGATGGGAAGGTAGACGTCGCGCAGTTGGAACAACTCTGCTTGTCCGGCAACTTGGTTGATCTTGTCAGCGGAGCTTTGAATCGTCTCAGCAATCGAAACCAGTGAAATAATGTAAGACTCTTTGCCCACTCGAACCAACTGGCCGTCAAGAATGGCCATGGTCAAAGGCAGTCGGATGGTAAACGTACTGCCAATGCCGGGCTGCGAGCGAACAGATACGTGTCCACCGAGGTCGGCGATATTACGTCGGACAACGTCCATACCCACCCCGCGACCGGACAGGTCGCTGACTTTGTCGGCGGTGGAAAAGCCTGCCATGAAAACGAGATTGTTGATTTGATCTTCGGAGAGTTGTTCATCGGACGCAACCAATCCCTTTTCTCGGGCCTTTGCCAGTACTTTCTCCCCGTTGATGCCAGCACCATCGTCTACTACTTCGATGACAATATTGCCGCCTTCGTGGTAGGCGTTGAGCGCAATGATGCCTACTTCTGGTTTACCGGCGGCAAGTCTAATTTCTGGAATTTCTAAGCCATGATCTAGTGAATTGCGCACCAGATGGACCAACGGATCACCAATTTTTTCCAAAACTGTTTTGTCTAGTTCGGTATTCTCGCCGGTCAGCTGCAATTCGACTTGTTTACCCAAGGCGTTACTTGTATCTCTAACAAGGCGAGGAAAGCGGCTGAAGGCGACGCTAATAGGTAACATGCGAACCGCCATGACACTTTCTTGTAAATCACGTGAGTTGCGATGGAGTTGGCTCAAGCCGTCGCGCAATTTCGGTAGTTGGGTGAAATCAAAATCGCCGTTGAACCTGCTTAACATAGATTGGGTAATAACCAGCTCTCCCACGAGATTGATTAACGCGTCGATTTTGTCGATGTTGACTCGGATAGATCCAGAATCTGGCCCGTTCGAGGAAGCCTTCTTTGGCTTGGTGGGTGTTGCCATGGGGGTGGATGGCGCCAGTATCGGATCTACTAACAAATCGCATTCGTCTACCACCCAAACAAAAATTTCTTCAATCTGCTCTCGGGGCGCCGGCTCGTGCAGACTGATCGCCCACGCAAGCGTACAAACTTGAGGGTCCAGAGTTGCGAAATCAAGTTCATCAACCCCTTTCACAACCACGTCTAAAGGACCTAACTCTTCCAATTCGCGAAATAATCGCAGTGGGTCGCTACCGGAGCGCAGCATTTCAGCATGGGGTTTAAAATGGATCGACCATCCGATGGTTGCACCTGGCTCAGCGTTAGGGGCGTTGCTCGTGCTTGGGTCTGCATTGTCAGTAGCAGCAGGTTCAGCCGGGTTTGCCAGCATGGTCTCTAAATCCACTTGGAGTTCCTTGGCCCGCGTCACGTCAATGTCACCCTCGGCTAAGCTTGCAATCATGTCGCGAATGCAGTCCACCGATTGTAAAAGGAGATCAACACCTGCCTGGGTCACTTGGCGTTGTCCTTGACGCATTTCATCAAGGAGGGTCTCAACATGATGTGCAAATTCCGAGACCTCGGTGAATCCGAAGGTAGCGCCGCCACCCTTAATAGAGTGAGCTGCGCGGAAGATGGTGTTGATTGTCTCTGGGTCTGCGGCCCCCATAGTTAGTTCGAGCAGCCCAGATTCCATGGTAGCTAGGCCTTCTTCACTCTCTTCGATAAACAACTGGGCAATTTCTGCCATGTCGATATCAATGCTCATTAGTGTCTCCCATCAAAATATAGGCGAAGATCAACGGTGAACACACTTTGCGTCATAAGACATCCTTATCTCAGATCCGGGCACAGCTGCGGATTAATTGATGCCGAAGAAGCATCGCGATTGTTAGTACCGCTTTGTTGATATCGGCACTCTTTGTTATTTGTTTAGCTCATGGGTGTCAGATTGATGCGTTAATACAACAGGGTTGAGATACCCTTCACAGTTAGTAGCGGTGCTTTACTAATATTACTATTACAGAAATAGGTTTTACTTCCCGAGATTGGAGCCTATTTCATCAGTCTAGTCGAAATTAAGATGTCGCCGCGGCGGCTTGTTTGTTAACTTCGATTTCTTGCTGAAGTTCGGCTACTCGTTCTTCGGTGAGCGGGTAGTTCCATAGCAGCGGCATTGCGACAAATTTAAGCAGGGCTGGCACTATTGAATATAGGCAGGCGAGCATGATCAGAGAATAATCCGAATTTGGATTGGTGAGCGGGTCCGCAAGAGAATTGAACCCTACCCAAACGGCTGTACTTGTTCCTATGAACAACCCTAAAGCGTAGGCCAGCTTGCGAGTCATGAGCCAAATGGAGAAGTAAGCTCCGCCTTGTCGCTTGCCAGTTTGTGCACTGTCGAGGTCGATGACGTCTGCCGCCATGGCATATGGCAAGGCTGACAACGCCCCAATGGCCGAACCCTTCAGGCACATGACTACAACAAAGAACAGAAACTTACCTGTGGGAATACCCTCAAAATAGCTGACGACAGCAGCATGGTCATCGGCGGGAAGGAATGACATTAACACAGCAATTTCGAAACCAGTAAACCATTCGGTTGGTGCGATGGCAATCAACGGAATGAAACAAGACCACAGTGCATACCAACCAATGGCATACATGGTTGCACGATGTTTGCCGATACGCCGGGACAACATGAACCACAAAGGAATGGCAACAATTTGCGAGATAAAATAGGGCGCTAAGTAGAATCCGTATAAAGCGCCCGCCAACAGCACGTGTTTGACGAAGAAAAAGCTCAAACTTTGTGTCATTGCTGTGCCGATGGTAGAAAACAAAAAAATGATTACGAGGCGCCTATAAGGCTCATTGCTCCACACATATCGGAAGGATTCGCGCAGGGACAATTTTCGCGTTTGGGTTTCCACCACTTCATGTTCGGGCACTTGTAAAAGGCTGTTGATCACCACAATTGGCGTAACGATGGCCACGCCGATAGCGAGAAAGTAGACAATGTCGATGGGTTTGGTATAGCCAAAGAAAAATAGCACAACTGGGGTGAGGGCGGCAATCAGAGCGCCAGCTGTGCCGAAACCTTCCTTCCAACTCATCACCAGAGTGCGCTCATTGTAGTTGTTTGTGAGCTCA
>JAADHW010000270.1 GCA_013151695.1 Gammaproteobacteria bacterium | reverse complement strand
AGCAGACACATAAAGACCACAAAAGGCTGTTATAACCTACAAAGCAATATTACTGGAGACCTGTCTGACGTCGGCGGCGGACAACGATGGTACCGCACGGCATGCAAAGGTCTTATTTGGGATCCATTTCAAGATCCGAGACATATGCAAAGACTTGAATTTGACAGTATTGGAAGAGCGGTGGGTCGTTAAACCCCCGTATCTCTCCATAAACGGGGCCGTGTCTTCTCTAAAATAGTCCGTCTGCCATAACCTGCCGCTGAGCCATGTGGGGGAGCAAACTACGAACGCAAGACTGTTGTTGCAATCCGTGTCACAGAAATTTGATTCAAATATTGGCGATTTGGCTTGGAGCCAACTAGATTGTATAAAAGGGATTAAGCATACAGATGGAACAAAATCAGCAAGGCCTTATCGATTTACTAGAGGTATTTCACGCCCGCCAGTTACGTGACGATATTCTCGGACAACTGCGTCGGCTACGCAGCTCTACACAACAATTGCCTATGGTTGAGCCAGGGCGCAAGCAAGAAATTCGAAGATATTATGAGGCACTACTACTCACCGTGGCAGAGCTTTTACACCAGTTGGGTGACGACGACATTCCTCACTGACTTTGTTTTGCGGGAACTTTTTGCTCACTCACCAGATATCCCGCTTCCGCCGGAATACATACAAAATTGCCTTCCTCACGACGCTCCATCCAAGGTAGCACCGGGACAACGATCGCCTCTTTAGCGGCTTGTAACGCCTGAGCTGACGATTGCCATAGACCTAACTTCTGAATGTTTAACAGGGTGGGAAAAATCACCGTTCGTTGTCCTGTTTGCGCGTCTGCTTCGACTTGTGCAGGGGTGATCCATATAGAATCAACTGACTCATAGCCGTCATGTACTGCCAGGTGGTCGTGGGGTGCCATGGCCAAGTAAAAATGTGTGTCGAAACGTTTTGGCATCATCTCGGGGGTGATCCAGTGGGCAAAATGCACCAAAGTGTCACAGGCAAGCTGTAGTTGCTGTTGTTCCAAAAAATCTAGCAGCGACAGCGAGCCATCGTTCAACTGGACTCGGAAGGGTTGTAACTGCGCCAAACGCTGGGCTGATATGATGTGTTCGCCATTCATCGGTCGCGCTAACAAAATGCCACATTCTTCAAAAGCTTCGCGAATTGCGCTGACTTGTAGCGCCCGTTGGTTTGGGTCCGAAGGGTTGCCATGAAGGTAGGGTAGTAGGGTTTCGTCAAAATCTTGAGCATCCGCCTTACCACCCGGAAAAACCAAGGCTCCCGAGGCGAAGTCAATTTCGTGATGACGCACCACCATGAATACCTCCATGCCGTGGGCGCCGTCTCGAAGCAACATGATGGTTGCGGAAGGTTTCGGTTCGACAGATTGCTTAGCTGTCATATTCGCATCAGCGCCCTGCTACTTGTTGAATGAACTGATCCATGGTGGCTAGTTTCTGTGGCATGCCGCCCAAGGTGAAATCGGGCACAACGAACTCATCTACACCGGCTTGTTGGTATTGGCTGATGACTTCTTTAACCTCTGCTGGGGTACCAATAATATGCGGTTGCTCGATGTCAGCGTTGCGCATTTTCTCTAGATAGGCGCCATCTTCGCTCATGAACAATAATGCCACGGCACTGCGCTGGATTTCCTTAGGTGAGCGATTCTGCTGGGCACAATGTTGGTCTAGAATTTCCATTTTATGTCGCAATGTGGCGGGATCCCCCCAAACATTCCATTCATCTGCGTACTTAGCGGTGATTGCAGGGGCTTAGGCTCTAATGAAGCGTCATGCAATTGGTAGTGTTTGCCGCTGAAATTTGACTTGCTCTGGTTGAACAGTGATTTGATCACCTGACAGGCCTCATCGAGGCGATCTAAGCGTTGCGCTACTGAGTAAAACTCTAACCCATACTGTTTATGTTCGTTTTCCTGCCAGCCTGAGCCTAAGCCAAGTACCAATCGTCCCGCGCTGATGTGGTCGAGGGTAGCCGCCATTTTTGCCAGCACGGCTGGGTGTCTATAGGTATTGCCGCTGACCAAGGTGCCGATGCGCAGTCTCGGTACTTGGGTGGCGATGGCGGCCAGTGTAATCCAAGCTTCCGGCCATGGGGTTGAGGTGTCTGGTGCATTAGGCATGAAGTGGTCGGCATACCACATGCCATCCCAGCCGGTGTTTTGCGCGTGTTGGCAAATTTCTAAAACATCGTTGTATGGCAGGCTAGGTGTGGGCCAAATACTGAATCGCATGAATGTTCTCTTTACTGAGTTTGCGTAGATGTTCGCTTATGTCATCGGCTATGGCAAACTGGGGTGTATGGGGGAAATTTGCACAGACCGATTGCGGCTGCTGCCGCTCGATGAAAGTCATGTACCTGCGGTACACGAGATGAGTATCGATCCTGAGGTTCGCCGTTATCTATGGGAGGGCCAGATCATTTCCGTAGATCGTGTTCGTGAAATGGTGGTTGCTAGTGAGGCTTGCTTTGCTGCGCACGGTACTGGCTTCTATGCCATGTTCATTTGTTCAAAAACAGACCCTGACGATGGTGAGTTTGTCGGTTTTTGTGGGCATCGAGTTTTTGAAAACGGTCGGGATATGGAATTGTTGTTCAGCATGCAACCCAGTTTCTGGGGAAAGGGTTATGGCGGCGAGGCGGCACGGGCAGTACTGCATCACGGTTTTGATGAATGTAATATTTCTCAGGTGATCGCAGCTACTGATACTCCGAATCAAAGGTCTGTGCGAGTACTACAAAAACTTGGCATGTCTTTTCGTGAACGCCGGGAATGGCATGGGTTAGATACTGTGTTCTATCAGCTCGACGCACAAGAGTTTGGTGCTAATTGAGCCGGGTAGCGCAACAAAATGCATCGCAGACGAGCAGGTTTAAGAGGTAAGTAATGTCTTTGTTGGTGGTGGTAGTGGTCTGTGTTGGTGCCTTTTTCTACATTCGCACAACGCGAAATGCACGTACTGCATGGCTGAAGAAACTCGGCTTAGTTGGTCGATGGCATTGGGATCAAGGAGATTGTGAACTGATCCTGTCTGGTACGCCTGGTGGCGGCACCTATGTACGCATAGAAAATGAGCAAAAAACTCAAGGTGCCTGGAAATTGCAAGGTCACATGATAAAATTACACACGCCAGCCGGCCTCGAATCTTACGACTTGCAGTATTTTCAAGCAGGTAACATTGGGCTGGAGAATGCTAAAGGTGAGCGTCGGATTTATCTAAAGGAAACCAGCAATGTGGTAAAAATGCAGCGGAATACCCATTAAAACACACCGCTATTGATGAATCGCAAAACCCGCAATTGGATGCTTATAGGCGTTACCTTACTGTTGATATTTGCGCTGCGATGGAGTCACGTAACACCGCGTGAAGCCACCGAGTATTTTGCTTTGCCGACCCCGATGGTGATTGCACACCAAGGCGGCAACCTGCTAAACCCTGGTAATACCCAACAAGCTTTTAACCATGCGATGTCCTTGGGTGTGGATGTGTTGGAGATGGACGTACATCGCAGCCAAGACGGTCATATCGTAGTTATTCACGACGCAACTGTTGAGCGCACCACAAATGGCATAGGTGCTGTACGCGATCTGACTCTAGAACAACTACAGTCTTTAGATGCCGGTTATCACTGGCCGTTTCATGGTGATAGTTTTCCGTATCGAGGTTCGGGTATTCAAATTCCAACATTTGATCAGGTGCTGGCCGCTTATCCAGGTATGCGCATTAATGTGGAACTTAAACAGCAACAACCGTCAATTGTTGACGCTGTTTGCCTGTTGCTGAAGAAGCACATGCGCACGTCTTTAACATTGGTCGCTTCCTTTCATGAGAGCGTGTTGGATGAGTTTCGCCGCGATTGCCCAGGCGTGGCAACCAGTGCCGGTCCGACAGATGTGATGTGGTTTGTCGGCTATCATTATTTGCGCCTGACAAAGATGTTTGCTTCGCCGGCGCTGGCTTTGCAGGTGTCAAAAGAGAGCGGTTGGGTAACCTTGTTAGATAAAAAATTGGTGAAGTCTGCTAAACAATGGGGCTTAGCAGTAGACTACTGGACACTCAATAATGTTGCGGACATGCGCGAGGCAATAAACGCAGGGGCAAGCGGAATAATTACCGATCGGCCGGACCTGCTTTTGACAGAGCTAGGTCGACAATAGGGCTACTGGCGCTTTTCGTCACGGCGGTCTTTGCCGTGCGAATTGCGTCTGGGCTCTAGGTCTTCTGCTACGCGATCGTCGTTACGTCTTTCTTGCTTGGGTGACCGGCGATCTTTGGGCCCTGTTCGGCGTTCGCTTTCTGGAAGTGTAGACATACAAAAATTTTACCATGTTCTGCTCGATCTCACATATCAGTTGAGTACAATGCGCGCCTGAAAACTGCGAGGCATGCCCCTTTTGTCGAAAAACGACCAAAATCCACTGCTAGATGGTGTTTTAACACGGGTTATGGCGTTTTTGCCCAAACCTACGGAAGTAGATTGGAACACCGACGTGGCGGCACTTTGGCGGGAATATCGATGGCACGCCGAATTTTCTGCATACCGCAGTGTAGATGAAGTGAAATTGGATGATTTACTGCATATTGATGAGCAGAAAACCAAGCTGATGACTAATACCGAGCAGTTTCTGTTGGGATTACCGGCGAACAACGTGTTGTTGTGGGGTGCGCGAGGTACAGGTAAGTCTTCCCTCATTCACGCATTACTCAATCAATTTACCGAACAAAAGCTACGATTGGTTGAGGTGCGTAAGGAAGATTTAGCGAAACTAATTGATATCGTTGCTCTGTTAGCGCAAGACCCCTTCAAATTTATTGTATTTTGCGATGACTTGTCATTTGACGCAGAAGACTCATCCTACAAAGCGCTCAAAAGTGCCTTAGAAGGCTCTATTTTTAAAACAGCAGAAAATGTGCTTATTTATGCGACTTCGAATCGGCGACATTTAGTGCCGGAATACATGAGTGAGAATCTACGTGCACAAATGATCGATGGTGAGTTGCACGAAGGTGAAGCTGTTGAAGAAAAAATTTCACTGTCAGATCGCTTTGGACTTTGGTTGTCCTTCTACCCGTTCCGACAAGACGCCTATCTCGACGTGGTATCCCACTGGGTCGCAAAACTAGCGTTGCAACACGGACTAGATTTTGACCTTGAAGACGTCACTCTGCGCGCAGCAGCACTTAGATGGGCATTGGCGCGTGGTGTGCGAAATGGGCGCACTGCCCAGTATTTTGCCCGAGATTGGGTGGGTGCTCAGGCACTGATCACAAAGAAACAAGGGAGCCTCTGATTAAGTCTCAAAAGCTCCCTAACAACTGACCAAAAAAGGAAAGAAGATGATGAGAAGACTATGCATGGTATTGCTAATTAGCGTGCCAATGAGCACGTTAGCAGACGTGGTTGTCATGCAGAATGGCGATCGGCTAACAGGGACGGTAGATAGTATATCTGGCGGCCGATTGCTACTTACTACGCAGTACGCGGGTGGTATTCCTATAGATCTTGCAGCCATCGCAACGTTGGAAACTGAAGGTTCGTTTCAGGTCAATACAGGGTCTAACAAGGTAGTCGGACGGTTTGCGGTAGAAGATGGGGAGCAGATTCTGGTTGGTGACAACGGTAGCCTATCTGTGGAACTTGCCAGTGTGCAAAGAGCAGGCAACTCAAATTTGAGGCTGGCGAGCCTTGGCTCCGAGTGGTCTTCGCGGGCAGATGTGTCGTTGATTATCTCCAACGGCAATTCCGATACGGAAAGTTTGAACACGTTGATTGAATCAGTTCTCAAGCGCGATACAGTTGAACATGCAGTGTCGCTATTGGTCAGCAAAGAAGAAGCGGAAGATGTTTCTACCAAGGATCAGTTTGATTTGGATTATGGCTACAAGCGCTTTTTAAGTGATAAATGGTATGCGTCGGGAAATGCCGAATACTTCACTGATGAGTTAAAGGGTATTGATGAACGAATCACTCTAGGTGCTGGTGTCGGTTATCAGTTCTGGGACGACAGCTTCGGCGCGTTTTCAACTGACTTAGGTATCAGTGCGGTGCGTGAAGATCTAGCTGGCCAGACCGAAAGTAATCCTGCACTACGCTGGGGATTGGCTTACAACCGATTCTTCCTATCCAAACAACTGGAATTCTTCCATAAACAATCTGTATTGTTCATCCCCGATTCTGATCGAGGCGAAGTTTTGTCCTCTTCAACGGGGTTACGTTATGCACTCAACGATCGCATCGACAGCACAGCGCGGGTTGATCTGAATCATGAAACCAAGCCAACACCAGGCAACGGTAAGACAGATGTCACCTACACCTTAGGCATTGGCGTTAAGTTCTAGCTGAAAGAGATTCTAGGCGCTCGATATCTAAGGTGACAGCCTCACTGAGCGCCTTGCCGGCCAAAGGTGGCAACTTGCGACACAATGCATGGGCTTGGTAGTAGAAGTTGAGGGCGTGTCGATAGGCGTGCAGATTCTCCGCATCCTTGGCTGCGTGACGTGCAGATTCTACCGCTACCTGCTGGGCTGCGAAGGTAGCGGCGGCATGGGCTAGTGCAGACACTCGAGTTGGTAGCAACTTGGTATGACCGGCTTGTTTGATGAATTGAGCCAGTTCTTCCAACGCCAGCACCGCTTCGCGTCGCTGTTTTTTGCTGCGAATGGGCTGGTGCAGCATGCCAGATGGAATTTTGTTTAGTCTCTGCACACGAAGATCAAGTTCATAAAGGTGCGGATGACGCGGCTGAACTTCGCGTAATGTGTTCAAGTGTTGGGCTAACATCATCACTAAACCTTTACGCAAGTCTCTCGTGACCATGCCACTGGGAACGTGATCGAGAGCAGCAAAGGTATTGTGCGTAGCCATCAAAGCATTACTCATGCGTTGTGTATCGCGGCGAGCGACACTGCGGCTAGAGTAGTGGTACAACGCCCACCCAAAGATGGCGGCGACGCTGCCGATGCTGATCCATAAGAATAGTTCGCTGAACAAAATAGGTCCTCATAAGAGCTGTATTGATGGACAAGTCCTCTGAGCAGTGTAGTCATAAAATGGAAATCTGCACGGTGGTTGACGCACGGCTGGGACATCCATAGAATGCGCCGCTCTCTCGGTATAGAGCTTTGGCCTAGGGTGAGACTCGCAACAGCGAGACGCACGGTTTTCATCGCTGATGAGAGCCGGATAAAGAGCAACAGAAATAGAAAGTTCTAAGTCCCCTTCGTCTAGAGGCCTAGGACACCGGGTTTTCATCCCGGCAACAGGGGTTCGACTCCCCTAGGGGACGCCACTTTTCTAAATGTCTGATTTTATTAAGATTTGTATCTCCAGATTGGTAAACACGCTCCAACACTGACTCATTAAAACCACTCCTGGCTACGCCCTTCATGAACCTTCCTACCGTTTCACCTCAAACTGCGTCCACCCCTGGCTATTTAGACTATTCTCTGTGTTTGGGTCATACAGAACGTTTTCTGTACTACAAAATTTGGCATTGTTGTTGATCCAATAATTTCCAGAACGCGTTTCCACTTGAGAGTTCTCGCTGCTCGCGGGGTAGGTAACTGTCGTGTTGGTGCTCAACATCTTTAAAATCTGGCGCCCACCGCGCTTTTTCGTTGAAGTGTGAAGACTTAAATCGGTGCAATAAAACAGATGGGGGCGATGTCATAACCCCCTCGCCGTAAACAAATGTAGATTGAGTTAAAATTTAATTAGATGACAAATTGCATGCAATAGTCCTTTTTGGATGTGATACCTCAGTATGTGACCAAGATGTAAACTGGT
The DNA here is from genome assembly GCA_013151695.1 of Gammaproteobacteria bacterium. Taxonomy (GTDB): domain Bacteria; phylum Pseudomonadota; class Gammaproteobacteria; order Pseudomonadales; family Azotimanducaceae; genus UBA4421. The sequence continues at coordinate 6,813 of JAADHW010000270.1, read as the reverse complement.
AGTTCGCGTTTGATCCAGATCAAATTCCCACGTTAAACATCTGACACCCTCTAACCTCTATTATCTTTTGAGACGCTTGGGTGATGAAAGGAAACACTTTAGTCAACACAAATCAGCTGTCAGAACGGCTCAGCACACTGTCACGAGATCAGTTCTATGATGTTTATAAGCGTTTTGATTGGCCTACCGAACTTGCACACGACAGCTTTGCAATGTCCCCGGAGATCACAACACTGTATGGCACTAACGTGTGGAGCAGCCTAAACGATGAGCAGAAACGCAAGTTGACGATCTGCGAAACGGCCACGTTGTTCTCCAATACGCTCAACGGGGAAAAGCTACTTGTTGCAGGGTTATCCAAACAGCTTTACTCAGGGGCTCGCGCAACACCTGAGATCACCGAATATTTGCACCACTTTATCGACGAAGAAAACAAACACATGATTATGTTTGGAATCTTCTGCAACAAATACGTGGGTCGCATCTACCCCGACAAAAAATTTGCCACCGCCAAAGATTACGCGCCAGGTGAAGAGCTGTTGAGTTTTTATGCTTTGGCGATGGTGGTCGAGGCATACGGTGATTACTACAACGTACAGGTCATGAAGGATGATCGATGCGACCCGTTGGTTAGAGACATCAGCCGCGTACATCACCTTGACGAAGCCCGGCATCTTTCTTTTGATCGCGCCTATCTCCGTGAACTTGCCGCGGAATATCTACCTACTTGGGATGAACCAACGCTGACCAATTTTCAACAATGGCTGGCAGGCTTCATGCGCGTCAACTGGGTGACGTTCTACAACCCAGCGGCCTATCGAGATGCCGGAATCCCCGAACCCTACGAGGTTCAAAAAATTGCTCTGGCCTCGCCAACCCAAGCTGCACTACGAGAAAAAATTTCTGCGGGAGTTGTGAAATTTTTTCAAAAGATAGGGCTACTCAACGCTAAACCAGATTTATGAGTCCTCAGTGACAAGATCACGACTGTTCTAATGAGCCTGAGAAAAACAAAAGGAAATTATTGTGGAATTTAGCCTCTTCTATTTTGCCAACCAAGGTGAGGAAGACGACGGTGGCGACAAATACCGATTGATTCTCGAGAGTGCAAAATGGGCTGACCAACATGGTTTTACACGCCTATGGATACCCGAACGTCACTTCCACAGTTTTGGTGGGTTGTCTCCGAATCCATCGATATTGGCAGGCGTACTTGCTGCAATCACACAAAAAATCCAGATCTGCTCCGGTAGTGTCGTGTTGCCACTACATGATCCCATTCGCGTGACCGAAGAATGGTCGGTTGTCGACAACATATCCCACGGCCGGGTTGGTCTAGGCGTAGCCTGCGGCTGGGTTCCCAACGACTTTGTTATATCAAATAAGCAAGACAGTTTTGAGTGTCGAAAAGAACTGTTTGCTGAAAACATACAGACAATTAGAAAACTTTGGCGTGGAGATCATCAACTCGTTACAAACCCACAAGGAAAGGAAATTGCTATTCAAACCCTGCCGCGACCCATCCAAAAAGAACTGCCTATTTGGATCACAGCGGCCGCAAACCCGGAAACATTCCGGCAAGCTGGAGACATGGGCGTGGGTGTATTAACTCACCTGCTTGGGCAAACGGTGGGCGCACTTGCTGAAAAAATTGTCGCGTATCGCCAGGCATGGAAAACTGCTGGCCATCCGGGCAAAGGCACAATCACCTTGATGTTGCACACCTTCGTTGGCAGCAACGACAAGGACGTTCACGATCTTGTTCGAAAACCCATGAAACAATACCTGGCAGGCTCACTGGATTTGGCCGCGCCGCATCTGCAATCGGTACCTTTTCTTCGCGATTCAAACAACATCGACATATCTACGCTTACACCTGAAGTTGTGGATCAGACACTAGAAGCTTCGTTTGAAAAATATTTCCACATGAGCGGCTTGTTTGGATCATACGAGAAATGCCTGGATATGGTGGACAAGGTCGAAGATTGTGGCGTTGATGAGATTGCCTGCTTAGTCGATTTCGGCGTAAACGAAGAAATTGTATTGGGCGCCCTAGAAGACCTAAACCTAGTACGTATTCTCGCCAACCCCAAACACTAAGCGGGTAAAATTCGACTACTGGATGTATCCTGTATCGCCAGGTAGATGACTTTCTTTGCAGAGTCATCCGTTGTAGAAAAACGCCATCGATCAATGAGTAGATATTGACCATTCAACATTGTTTGAGCCATGCCATTTTGGGTCGACGTTTTCAGCATAAGCAACCCCGACACTGAACCCCAGGAAGATAGTCAGTAGAATTTTTTCTATCGAGGGTTTTGACTATTAAGGTCCCAATTGTAGTCGTAGTTGATGGGTTTATCGTAGTCTCGTAGTCGATTCGACAACGTTTCGTGGTGTTTCGAAAGATAGGTCAATAACGCTTTGTCACTATCAGCGAAATCGCTCACATACCAATCAAAGATTGAGGAGAGGTGTAACTGGCCGCGCTTGTTGAAGCTAACCCCTCTTGAATGGTTTATGTACTGTTGCTCAGCGGCAGATAGAGCTGCATCAATGTTTTCAGCCAGATAAGCCTCTTGCGTGAGATTGGGGCACCCGATACTTGCACAGTTCACTGCAAAGTGAATTCGATGATCTCGCCAAATGGGTCGTAAGATACGGTGCTCGATATCATTGAGAGAAAGTTTTTCCCCTGCAACGTTTGCTACCTTGTCATTCCACGGTCCGATGGATAAGAATTTTTCCCCCATACGCATGATTGAGGCTTTATGCGGATAACCTAGTACCAACTCAACAGTTAACGCGTTGTACAAATTTATCCAATAGGCCAGTTGCTCTTGGCGATTGTATTTGCGTGGATCTAGTGACGTCTGTTGTTCAATGTATCGCTGTAAACTAAGCCGCCCTTGGCCTTCGATTAAAGCGCCATAGTTAACACGGTTAATCTGATCTTCATCGACCTTTACGTTCTCGGATAACACCCTTTGCCAGAGAGCGTGATCCATTGTCGCGGTGTTAGTGTTGTCGTGTAAATTCCAAAATGACCATAGCTCTGCCTTGGGCGCTGGGTGGAGGGGCAATGTCGTTATGATCAAAGCTAGGGCTACTAACAACGTGGATGGACGCACTATCGACTCCGTGAGATTACTTTGTGTATAAGAACACAAACTGGCTGGTTAGTTCGATGAACTTATCTGCGCATTTAGAGGTCCATCGTGCATAGTATTGCAATTAATTGTACAGCGAGTTTTTGCAGAGAAGAGCGCGGTTGAAACTAACCAACACACACTCCGCCACTCTGAATGTCGTTATTCCAACGTTGAATGAGATAACAGCGTTTATTGTATTGTGGGTCATAAGCGAAGACCCAACGACCCAAATAGGGAATAGAAAATCACGCCCCAAGCCAAAATTATTGCGACGCTTGAAAAACCGCTGAGGAACGATGCGAGCCGTTGCCTGGGCCCACCTGCAAACTGGAACGCATTTATCCCAAAAGCCCGCCAGACATAGGAGAGCGGATTTATCCAGGCACCGAAGATCATAAATCCGATAACGTAAAATGGAAGCGTTAGATCAAATAGATAAATCAATCCGCCCGCAGCGGTGGACATTAAACCCAGCATGATCCAGTCAATGTGAGCAGCCCCAATCTGTTTAAAGTTCACGCCCGTTCCTGTGGGTTGGCGGGGCTTCTGTAATGGGATTAGCATAACGACGCCAAGCAGACTTGAAAGAAAGATGGCAAAGCATCCAGATGCAACGAGCCATTTGGTGGCAAGAATTGTTTCCATGATATCCTCCTCATTCAATCCTAGCGAAGAGTTGACCAAAATAGCTTGTATAAACGTGCGGGAACGCTGGCGTGATTATGAACGAAAGACGCTCTGTGGTGATATTCCGAAGGATGATTTGAATGTCCGGGAAAAATGGGCTGCGTCATAAAACCCAGCGTCGAAACATGCATCCTGCAAGGAACTTCCGGTCGATGCGAGTTCAATAGCTGTCCGCAAAGATTGCCAAATCTGATAAGAACGCAAAGTCATTCCAGTCTTGGCTTTGAACAGTTTAAGCGCGCGCGTCCGTTCAACGCCGAGACTCGCTGCAAGCGCTACCTGGTTGAGGCGGGTCATGGGGTCTGTCGCAAGCCTAGTCAGCAGAGAATTCAACATAGCTGATTGAGCACTCGGTCTTCGTCCGCTTCCTATGAGTTGGTGTATGACTTCATGTTCTGTTTCGCCATCCCATTTCTGAATGCCACTTTCCAATACTCTCACCAGGTCATCACCCAAACAGGTAGCAATGCCTTCGCTTGAAGCGTTGACTAACATCTCATCGCGAGACAACCCTTCAAGATAGATTACGAATGCATCTTGTTCGCCAAACGCCACTTTATGTAGGTGGTTTGACCTAACAAAAACGGCATCTCCTGAGATGGTGGAGTTCTGGGACTGAACTTTGACGGCAGCCTGCTTCCCGACCAGTATGCAGGGCACGCGGTTCTTGTGCCAGTCTGTGTCGCTCAGAGAAAGCTCGTACACCACACTGGACTTGGTCGAGGCGAGTAGCTGATTGATATTCGATTTTAATACCATAGTTTATTGTTGCGCTTATGACCTAGTGCGATGGGGTCCTTTGTTCGTTGACAGCTAAGCCCCAATTTTCCCACTTTGTATCTTTCTGTGCACCTAGTTCTGCATAGAACTTCTTAGCTACCGCATTGTCTTGTAATACCAGCCACTTAATACGCTTGCAGCCGCGGGAGCGCGCTGTAGAGATAACATCCTTCATCAGGGCTTGTCCCACTCCAAGATTGCGAGCACTTTTGCGTACGAATAGTTCTTTGAGAACCATGTCAGGGGAGAGGTCGTAGGTGTACGGAATCGTATAAAAAACAGCCATACCAACAAGTTCATTCTCGGTGTTTTCCGCAACACGTGCTGAAAATTCGGTTGCTTGTGACAGCCCTCTTTCAATGAGGTCAGACTCGCAAACTTTGAAGTCGGCAAGGTAGCCTTCAAACTCTGCCAAACCTCTCATCAACTCAAGCAAGCTAGGCGTGTCGGAGGCATTGAAGTCACGTACTTGAAAACCCCCAATCACTACCGCTTCGCTCCAGAACAATTTGGCCATGGATTTAAATGTTTTAGAGTCATCCTTTAGTCTTCGACGTCATTGACGTGCCCGGGCTGATCGCCGCTAAAATAAGCGAACCCTTCATCTGCCCACCCCGTCATTCCACCGATCAGTTCCTTTACAGGACGATCAAGCCTGGCAAGCCGGACAGCGGCTTTGTTGGCACCATTGCAGTGCGGCCCTGCACAATAGACAACAAATAGCGTCTCTATTGACCATCTCGACATCTTGCTTTCAATGATCTTTCCGTGGGGAAAACAAATGGCGCCAGGAATGTGGCTACGCTTGTAAAGCGAAGGGCTACGTACGTCCAACAAGACAAAATCTTGTTTTCCTGTGATCAAGGATTCGTGAGTGTCCCAGCAGTCTGCTTCATAGCTCAATCGTTTTTCGAAGTGAGATAGAGCATCTGGTGATGGTGCAGCTGGCACGAGCGTAACAGGGCTTGTCATGATAAGTTCCTTTTAAAGTGTTGGGATGAATACAATGGCGCCTGACTTTTCGATAGGCATCCTTGAGAAGGATCTTGCTGCTTACGAGCCATTTGGGTGCTTGAATTGATTCCATGAGATCCTTCTCGCTCAATAGTAGCGAAGAGCCGACCAAAACAGCTTGTATAAACGTGCGGGAATGCTGGTGTTAATGTGAATGAAAGGCGATCACAGACACCTGCCTGAGCCCTCTAACGGCCTAAGGCAATTGGTTCACCAATGACGATTTCGTTAGCACGGTAGACACTATACCTGTGGTGCGAGCCGCATAGTGAAATCGTGCGCGGCCCATTGTTCCTGTTGTTTAGATATCGTTACTGAACACCACGCTTTAGAACTATTGTTTTTTTAATTCTTTCAATTGATCCGTCGGGTAATACAGGCCCTCCAATATCAGACATTTTAACTAAACTACCATCATCGAGGACTTTCTGATAAGTAAAGATAGGATCATTCGGAGATGCTGTTTCGCGATAGATTTGTTGGGTCTTAAGGTTAGCTAAAACCAATGTTTTAAGTCGAGGTGGTCTTTTTTCCCGGACACTCAGAACTAACCACTTAGCATAGGAGGAAATGGCTATTCGACTGACTGTATATGGGGCTTCTTTATGTTCAAAGACTCTATCTCCAGCCGAGTCATAAACAGTAATCACGTCAAAAAGCCTGGACATCTCTTCTTGCGTACCAAACCAATCTTCTGTTGGCGATTGGATAAAAACAGATACTCCTGTTTCGGACAAGGCCTGTGGTGTGTTGTTGAATGTGTTTAGGATAAAGAGTTCGTTTGCCCCTGCATCGTATAAGCGAATCGTTTCTTGCACTTTCCCTTCAGGACTTCCAACTGGCCAGATGTATTCAGTCACTAGCGCATAATTTGAATTTCCTAACAGTTCAATTCGACGATTTATTTTGGCGCCGACAGCTGTTGTTATCCGCGTTTCTGGCGAGGATTGATCCTCAATATCTATCCGCTTTATTACATTTCCAGACTGGTCAGTAAAAATAAGCGTATTTACACCCCCGCCCGGTATTTTATGTACCCTAATATCACCGGCACTAACGATTAATGGAAATACAAAAAAAGTACCGGCAACAATTATGCGCAGTCGACTAATTGATTTCTTTACGAACATATGGCTGTCACTAGTTTTATTACCACAAATAAATGAATCCTTAGCTAAGG
>JAADHW010000338.1 GCA_013151695.1 Gammaproteobacteria bacterium | reverse complement strand
ACCGCTTGTGCGGGCCCCCGTCAATTCATTTGAGTTTTAACCTTGCGGCCGTACTCCCCAGGCGGACAACTTATCGCGTTAGCTTCGCCACCAAGACCTCAAGGGTCCCGACGGCTAGTTGTCATCGTTTACGGCGTGGACTACCAGGGTATCTAATCCTGTTTGCTCCCCACGCTTTCGCACCTCAGCGTCAGTATTGGTCCAGGTGGCTGCCTTCGCCATCGGTATTCCTTCCTATATCTACGCATTTCACCGCTACACAGGAAATTCTACCACCCTCTACCATACTCTAGCTTGCCAGTTTGAAATGCAATTCCCAGGTTAAGCCCGGGGCTTTCACATCTCACTTAACAAGCCGCCTACGCGCGCTTTACGCCCAGTAATTCCGATTAACGTTCGATCCCCCCGTATTACCGCGGCTGCTGGCACGGAGTTAGCCGGATCTTCTTCTGTCGTTAACGTCAAGACTTAAGGCTATTAACCTTAAGCTTTTCTTCACGACTGAAAGTGCTTTACAACCCTAGGGCCTTCTTCGCACACGCGGCATCGCTGGTTCAGGCTTGCGCCCATTGACCAAGATTCCCTACTGCTGCCTCCCGTAGGAGTCTGGACCGTGTCTCAGTTCCAGTGTGGCTGATCGTCCTCTCAGACCAGCTATAGATCGTAGCCTTGGTGAGCCTTTACCTCACCAACAAGCTAATCTAACGCAGGCTCCTCTTCTGGCGTGAGGTCCGAAGATCCCCCACTTTGATCCCTTTGTCCGAAGACGCCAGGATATTATGCGGTATTAGCTCGAGTTTCCTCGAGTTGTCCCCCTCCTGAAGGTAGATTCCTACGCGTTACTCACCCGTCCGCCACTTTACTCGTACCCGAAAGTACTTTCTCGTTCGACTTGCATGTATTAGGCGTGCCGCCAACGTTCAATCTGAGCCATGATCAAACTCTTCAGTTTAATCTTTATATCTGTCTGCTATATCACAACACACGAAGTGTTGTGCTTTCACATTAGACAAAAGTATTTTGTTACCCATGCCCTCTTCGGTTAATCCATCCACTCGCCGAAGCTCGCAGATATATAAGTAGAAGAAGAACAAAAGTATAAGGTTTTGGCTTTTTGTCAGTTTCTATGAGTCTTAGGTCGAAACCACGGACTCAAGATTCTTTCATGATGCCAAGAAATCATTTGCTCTAAACGAATTACGTGTTCCCACACGAATGGCTTATCTGTACCAGATCAACATCTTTCTCTTTGAAGTTAGACCGCCTATTTGAAGTCGAACAAGGTGTTTAGCCTAAGAGTGTCTACGATCATGGAGCAAAACTCCGGCACCCACTGCATAAGGGGCGCACGATAACCATAGACCGTTGGTCTAGTACTCACTTTTATTTGTTAAAGAGCTGCCGCAGGGGCGTTTGCCCCCCGGTAAGGGAGGCGTATTATACGTAGGCAGCTTTGCTTAGCAACTTATTCTGAAATTATTTTAGAATTATTTTTTGAGGCGTCATACACCCACGAAAAATGCCCAGCGCCACGCCATTGTTACGCTGATTTAACCAGCAGATGATGGACCTTCTTGCCTTTACGTAAGACAAAATATCGCCCAAACAACGCCCGCTCGAAGTTAATCTCACAGTCTGGCGTGGCCACAACCTCATCATTCAGCCGCACACCTCTACCCTGTACCAATTTCCTCGCCTCACCAGTTGAACGTGCCAGTTGTGCATTGACCATCACTGAAAGCAAGCCATCCCCATTTGAGCAGACAGTAGAATCGAGCCCATCCAACTGCAACTGCTCCAAATCTTGCGCTTGCAAGCTACTAATTTCGCCACCAAACAACGCAGAAGATATTCTTTGTGCAGACTCCACCGCCTTCGCTCCATGCACCATCTCCGTGACACTTTGGGCCAAACGCTTTTGTGCTTCGCGACGCTCTGGATGAGTGGCCAACGCCTGGCGAAGTGACTCAATCTCGGGTTGCGCAAGAAAGGTGAAGTAGCAAAGAAAATTACCGACGTCCGCATCCGCACAATTCAGCCAAAACTGATAGAAGGTATAAGGGGAGGTTTTTTCTGCATCTAACCAAATCGTGCCATCCGCTGTTTTACCAAATTTTGTGCCGTCCGCCTTGGTCACCAACGGTAGGGTCAGGGCAAAGGCATCTTGACTGAGATGGCGGCGCACTAAATCCATGCCCGAGACAATGTTGCCCCATTGATCATTACCACCTATCTGCAACGAACAATCATGTAACTTGGCCAGTTCTAAATAATCCATACTTTGCAGCAACATATAGCTGAATTCGGTATATGAAATGCCCTGATCAGCCCGCTCCAATCTCGCGCGAACACTGTCTCTTTGGATCATCGCGTTGACTGAAAAATGCTTGCCGATGTCTCGCAAAAAACTGATGACGTTGAGTTTTGCCGTCCAATCCAAATTATTCACCACAATGGCAGGGTGATTACCTTCAAAATCTAAAAAATGGTTGGTTTGCTCTTTAATCGCTTCAACCCAACTGGCAACCACCGCCTCACTATTAAGTGAGNNNNTCGTCACGAAATGTCGGGTCTCCGATCAGGCCGGTAGCCCCGCCTAACAACAAAATGGGCCGATGGCCGAACAGTTGGAATCGCCGCAAAGTTAATAGGGGGACTAAAGAACCTATATGCAAGCTATCTGCAGTCGGGTCGAAGCCACAATACAAACAGCGAGAAGCCGAGTTCAGATGCTCAGTTAAAGCTTCCAAATCTGAGGATTGGGCAATCAAACCTCGCCACTGTAGTTCTGCTATTAGATCCTCAGCCATTTATCCAATTTCCCACGTATTACTCTGCAACTTCTATCAAGGATGCGCACCATACCAAATCACCCAGCTTGGCTAAAGTTGTCTGCACGGTTAGCTAAACTATGTAAAGAAGCTTCTTGAAAAAGGCTGGCGCAGCTCTAACAAATTTGTATACTGCACAGTCTTTTAGAACTAAGAGTCGTAAGCTACGGTTTTAGAAGAAGATTTTAGCCGAAAATTTGTCAGACAAAGTTTCGCATTTGAAATTGACACGGTTCAAAAGGACAAGGCACATTATTCAATTTCCTCGCACACATCTGCTGCTGATTGGAATAATCAGTTTCGGGCTGTGTTCCTTTGTCATCGCAAAATTTAGCGATGACTCAGCTGACGATCGATTTACCACAGAATCTGTGCTGATTACTCTTCCAGAAGTACCAATTCCTGCAGCGAAGCCACTCACCAGCAATACAACAACCCCCGCAAACGCCGCAACAACTACAGCAACTATACCCAAAGCGATCGAGCCGCAGTGGCGTCACATCAACACCAAAGTGCGTCCCGGAGACAATTTAGCTCTGATCTTCAAAAGACATGGCTTGTCGCCTACAGATGTTCATCTCATCAGTACCAGCAAGCCTCTCGGACAACGTTTGCGCAATATATTTCCAGGACACCAACTGGCATTAGAAGTCGACGATGCCAATCGTTTAATGAAGCTTTCTTACGCCACCGGCCCCTTAGATGAATTGGCCTATACCCGGCAAGGCAATACCTTTGTCGGCGAACAAATTACCACCGAACCTGATCGCGTGCTTTCTTATAAGCACGGTACTATCGATCACAGCCTCTTTGTTGCCTCCCAACGAGCCGGTTTGCCCGATTCGTTGACCATGAGATTGGCACAGATATTTCAGTGGGATGTCGATTTTGTTTTGGACATTCGACCCGGCGATGCATTTTATGTGATTTATGAAGAACTTTATCTAGCAGATGAGTTTATCGGTCACGGTCAAATTCTTGCGGCAGAGTTTGTAAATCAAGGGGAATTGTTCAGAGCTGTTCAATACAGCAACGATGATGGTGATCGCGACTATTTCGCACCCAGTGGCAATAGCATGCGCAAAGCATTCCTGCGCGCCCCAGTGGAATTTTCTCGCATCAGTTCCAATTTTAATCTGCGCAGGCTGCATCCACTATGGAAAACCCAGCGGCCACATCGTGGCATTGACTACGCCGCGCCAAATGGTACGCCGATTTTGGCCGCTGGCGATGGCAAGGTTAAAAAAGCATCCAGGGCAACTGCGAACGGCAACTACGTGGTGATCCAACATGGCGAACAGTTCGTCACAAAATATTTGCACCTGTCGAAGTTTGGGCGCGGCATCAAGTCTGGCACCAAGGTTAAGCAAGGGCAGGTGATTGGCTATGTGGGCGCCACTGGATGGACAACTGGCCCTCACCTACATTACGAATTTTTAGTCAATGGTGTGCACCAAAATCCTCGCACTGTTTCGCTGCCTAATGCTGCACCCATCGCCAAGACTGAAATGGAAAGATTCAAATCTCACACCCAACAGTTTTCACTGCTACTAGACAGCTATAAAAGCCAGGTAACCGTCGCCCTCGCTCAGTGAGCACCACCGTGAAACAAGCCAACTCGAACTTCTATATCGGTTGCATATC
>JAADHW010000224.1 GCA_013151695.1 Gammaproteobacteria bacterium | reverse complement strand
CATATCTCAGTGGAACCAGAAATATCTTAAAGTCACTTTTTGGTCGCTGAACATTGGTCTGGCAATGATGACATTTATGTCATTGTTACCCCAGGGGTTATGGCAAACCTACGCCAGCGTAAAACATTATTATGCGTTTGCACGAACAGCTGAGTTTATGCAGAGTCCAATTATGGAGACGCTGGTTTGGATGCGGGTACCTGGCGACATTGTCTTTACCGTAGGGGTAGTGGCCTTCGTAGGATTCATATTTCTTGCGTTCAAGAACAGTAAACTAAGCCACGAACCTTAGGCTTTTCAGAACATGAGTCTGAAACTACGCAGGGCGCCTCATTGTTCCACCACGGATAGGATGTAGCCAGTATCAGCCCGGGCTTTACCTGCTAAAGTGAGCTGATATATGTCCTCAACGCCTGCTTTGCCTGTTGTTGTTGACGGTTTGATCCACCCGTTGGCCTCACCTATGAAATGTTGCCAAGCTTCGGCCAGTCGGCTTTCGAGAACACCACCGCCCCAGTCTTGATTACGTTTTTCGATTCGACTTGGCGCAAAAAATAGCTCGGGCTTGGGGCCGGGTAACTGTTGAGCACCTTGTCTTGCTTCCCAGTGAGTAACGCCCACCAAACAGCTGTATTTTAATTGATCGGCTAAATGTTGATGGAGATCCATTAAAACTGAGCCGTTACCTGCCATGTCTACACTGATTGTTGGGGCTTTGTGAATGGTTTCGATATTGTCATAGGTCACCACTTCATCATAAATGCCCAAACTCTTGACAAACTCCAAGTTTGAATGGGAAGTGAGCCCAATAGCAGTACATTGCCCGGCGCGATTGTGATGTATGGTGTGGGCCAAACCAATCGAGGTTTTGCTGGAGGCACTAGTGATAACAATCTGGCTTGCGTCGAAAAAATTGTTGTCACTCAAAAAATCGTCAATGAGAAACGATGTCATGAACAAGGGCCGAAACAGCATTTGTGCGGCCTCATTTTCTGCACTGTAGCTAGGGTCACCTTCGGTACGTAGATATTGATTATAAATTCGAGACAGTGAGCTTCGATGTTCGCTTTGATCGTACCAACTTCTCTTACCGTCACCAGCGGCATTGACCAACAAATGACTAGACATGGGGAAGTAGCCGTATACCCGTTCCCCTACATTAATATTGCTATTGGCACTTTCGATCACGTCTGCATACCCCCAAACAGGTACCCGCCCCCATCCTTCTTGGGTTGGGAAAAACTGCCAGTACGACATGGAATCACCAGCAACCGCATAAGTGATATTGTTGGCAGTAAAGGCAAAAGTATCTATGGCTAATAGAACTTGGCTGCTATGTAACTGTGTGGTCAGTGGTGATTGCAGCCATTGACAGTTGCGCAAATTAGATTTGTCGACAATAAAGTCTGTTTGAGTGGTCATAAGGTCTCTGATCCTAAGTGTCTGTTGGGCTATTCAATGTCCTGGTGGAGTAACATAATGGGCTCAATCTAAGCTCGCAAGCCCTAGGGAACCTCTGATTAATTATTGTTTTCTCAGAGCTTCTCGCTGCGTTGGACTTCTTGGCAATGGGGGTGGCCATTATCGGCGAAGTCCGCCTTGACACAAGCCCCGCAGGTCACGCTGAGTTTACGATAATTATTCAGAGGTTCCCTAGCATGAACAAAACAATAGCGCAGTCGCATGTCATCAAAATTGTTGAACAGATGCAGCGGCGATTGGATGCGAGCGAAGCACCTTTAGCTTGTCATTTTGCGGAACTGTTTTGGTCTAAAACACCCTCGGACGACCTTGCTGAGCGTCATGTTGAAGACGATGTGGCCGCAACCATCGATAACTGGCGAGCCTATCGCCACTATCAATCCGGAGCGGTGGTGGCTAGCGTGAGTAACCCACAATACGGACGGGATGGTTGGCAGCCTACTCGCACGGTGGTGCGAATCATTGCTCCGAATATGCCCTTTGTCATCGATTCAATTCTCATGGTGCTTTCTCACGACGGACTGGTAACCCACTTTCTAAGGAATGTTGTATTTTCCGCCAAGCGAGATAAAAGCCATCACCTCACAGCGGTTGATACAGATCGTTATGGCGACTCGCGTGAAGTTTTTATCTATGCGGAGATTGACCGGCTGACAGATGAGGCACTGAATAGCCTGCACGCATCAATACACACCAGCATGCGCGAAGTGCGGGCCTGTGTAGAAGATTTTGGGGCGATGAAGCAAAAGCTTGTCGAATGGCAGGACGAGCTGCAAAATAAACCAGCCAATGAAGAGATTATTGAGTCTCTTGCCTTCCTAAGCTGGCTCGGCGACAACCACTTTACTTTCTTAGGTTATCGGGAATTTCGCTACGCTGATGACACCATTGAGCAGGTTCCCGGTAGTTCGCTCGGCATACTGCGCGAACGACCAGAAGCGTCATCGCGTAAGCTGTCTGAGCAATCGGCAGTGGTGCGAGATTTTCTCTTGCAGCCGGTGTGCCTTGCCTTTTCAAAATCAGGAACGTTGTCGCGGGTACATCGGCATGCGTACCCGGATTATATTGGTTTTCGACAAACAGATGATGCCGGTAATGTAGTAGGTGAGTTCGGTTTTTTAGGGTTGTACACCTCACGGGTCTACCTAGAGCATCCCAGCACAATTCCAGTGGTGCGTTTGAAAGTTGGCCATGTCATCGCCACCTCAGATCTCGATCCAAGCGGGTTTGACGGCAAGGTGCTGGCTCAAGTTTTGGCCACTTATCCGCGTGACGAACTCTTTCAGATTGATGAAGGTGAGTTGTTCAAAAATGCAATGGCGATTACCCATATTCATGAGCGGCGTCGTACAAAAATATTCACGCGCTTTGGTCGTTACGGCTTATTTGTTGTTTGTTTGGTTTATGTGCCGCGGGATTTATTCAACACCTTTGTGCGGCTGCAAATTCAGAATCTGCTGATCGATGCCTTTGATGCCATCCATGCTGACTTTGAGCCATATTTTTCCGAATCAATACTTGTGCGCCTTCATTTCACTTTAAGGATCAACCCCGGGTTGCATACTGAAGTTGATATACCGCGTCTTGAAGCTAACATTGTGGGGATTATGCGCGACTGGGTGGCGGAGTTGACCACACTTGCAGAGACTAACCTAGGCAGTACCTTAGGGCGTAAATTGGCTCACAAGTACGCTCACAGCTTCCCTGTAGGGTATCAGTCGAGATATTCAACGCAGGCCGCATTAGACGACATTACACAGATGGAACGGCTTGGCTGCGAGCGTGCGTTGGTGACGAGCTTCTATAGAGTACCGCAAGATCCTGAAGAATCGCTACATCTCAAAATATATCATCGAGATGCGCCACTGCCACTCTCTGACGTCATTCCTGCGTTGGAAAACATTGGTCTGCGCGTCATCGGTGAGGCTTCATATGAGTTTGTTCCTGCGGAGACCTCGCCGATACATTTCCATGATTTCAATTTGCTTTATCATGAAAGCATCAATCTTGTCGAGGTCACAGATCTTTTCGAACAGGCGTTTGTAGGGATTTGGGCTCGACATACAGAGGACGATCGTTTCAATAAGCTCATCTTCGCTGCAAAACTTGGCTGGCGAATGATTGCGTTACTGCGCGGCTATGCCCGCTACAACAAGCAGCTACGCTTTGGCTTCAGCTTAGATTTTATCGCTGACACGCTGGCCAACCACCCCAAGGCAGCAAGGCTATTGGCTGACTACTTTGAGGAACGGTTCCATCCTGAAAGAAATGGTGAACAGCTGGAAATATTGAGTAACCAATATTTTTTGTATCTTGATACGGTGGTATTGCTAAATGAAGATCGAATATTGCGTAGGTTTATCGAGCTGATTAACGCCACGGTTCGAACCAATTTCTACATGCCCAATCGCCCGGTCATTGCGCTTAAGATTTCCCCACGGGAAATTTCGAACGTGCCGCCACCAGTTCCTTATTTCGAAATATTTATTTCCTCGCCTCATGTTGAAGGCGTGCATCTGCGTGGTGGGCCTATAGCTCGCGGTGGATTACGATGGTCAGATCGTTTGGAAGACTATCGCACCGAGGTGTTGGGGCTTGTTAAAGCCCAGGCGGTCAAGAATGCGGTCATTGTGCCGACTGGCGCCAAAGGTGGGTTTGTCATTAAGCGTTCACCCACCGGTGATCGGGCGCGAGACGGTGTATTTTGCTATTCCGATTTCATTCGCGGGTTATTGGATGTCACAGACAACATTGTTGATGGTCACGTATTGCACCCAACGTATGTCCGTATTTACGATGGCGAAGACCCGTATCTTGTGGTGGCGGCTGACAAGGGTACGGCAGCCTATTCTGATATTGCGAATACAATCGCAGAAGAAACAGGGTTTTGGCTAGGTGATGCTTTTGCTTCAGGCGGGTCTAACGGGTATGACCATAAGGCAATAGGCATTACCGCACGCGGAGCTTGGATTTCTGTGCAGCGTCATTTTTCAGAACAAGGCATAGACGTGCAGCGAGATACAGTCACTGTCATCGGTATTGGTGATATGGCCGGAGATGTGTTTGGGAATGGCATGTTGTTGTCCCAGTCTATTCAACTTGTTGCTGCTTTCAATCATCTGCACATCTTCATCGACCCCAATCCTGACCAGAGTAGTAGTTATGCGGAACGGCTACGACTGTTTGGGTTGAAACAATCTAGCTGGAGTGATTACGACAAGGATTTAATCTCAAGTGGAGGAGGTGTGTTTTCCAGGGCTGTAAAATCCATCACTATTTCTGAGCAGATGCGAGAGCGATTCGATATCACTGTTGAAGCGTGTGCACCAGACGAACTCATTCGCGAAATTCTAAAAGCCCCAGTGGGTCTAATCTGGAATGGAGGCATTGGTACCTATGTGAAGGATGCGGGTGAATCGGATGATGACGTGGGTGACCGCGGCAACGATCACTTGCGGGTGACTGCCGATCAATTGCGTTGCAAGGTTTTTGGTGAGGGTGGCAATTTGGGTGTCACTCAGCTAGGTCGTGTCAGCTACAGTTTGACCGACGGACGAATGAATACCGATTTCATCGACAACTCTGCGGGCGTAGATTGTTCAGACCATGAAGTCAACATTAAGGTGTTGTTAAACGAGTTAGTTGCCTTGGGTGAACTCAGCGTAAAGTACCGTAATCAGCTGCTGGAAGAAATGACGGACGATGTGACGTCATTAGTGTTGGCTAACAGTTTTCATCAAGCACAAGCGATAAGTATTGCTGAACGGCATTCCCTAACCCGGCATGATGAGTATCGTCGCCTTATTTCTAGACTTGAAAGTGACCAAGGTTTAGACCGTGAACTCGAAGGGTTGCCGTCAGATGATGAATTAAACGACCGGTTTCTTCGCGGTGGCCAGCTCACCAGACCAGAGCTTGCTGTACTTCTTGCCTATTCAAAATCACATATCAAGCAAAACTATCTGGGCATGAGGGGTGACAATGATGCACACATTTTGCGTGCACTGAGCTCTGCGTTTCCAACTGTGTTGTCTGAGCGTTACCCGGATATGATGAGACAACATCGCTTGCGCGAAGAAATCATAGCCACGCAACTTGCGAATGATTTGGTGCATCATATGGGGAGCAGTTTTGTCTCGCACATGATGGAGCTGGTCGGCGCTTCGGTGACAGAGATTTGCCGAGCCTATTTGGTAGCGGCGGCGAGTTTTCGTCTACGTGAGCACCAGCAAGAAATTAATGATCAGCAGATTCTTGCGCTGACTAAACTCGATATGGTGATGGAAATTGTTGGGCTTGGACGACGTGTAACGCGGTGGCTTCTGCGTCATCGCCGTAGTGTAGACAGTATCAATGAAACTGTTAGAGAATTTTCTACTGTGGTTGAGAGTTTGCAATCACTGCGTTTAGAAATGATGGGCAAGGTTGCCGCGGAGCGATGGCAACAGCGGGTCGGTGAGCTGGTTAGCTTGGGCGTAAGCAAAGATATAGCAGAAAGGAATGTAAATGCAGCAGTGATGGCAGTTGCTCTACCTATTGCTGCTGCGGCGCAACGATACGGCAAAGACCCCCAAGATATCGCTCATCAGTATTCCATTTTGGGTGATTTGTTGCGGCTCGACTGGCTTACTGCCCAGTTGTTGCAGCTTCCTACAGCCAGTCATTGGCAAGCAATGGAAAGGGATTCTTTACTCGATGATGTGACCACGCACCAGGCCATGTTGGCTGCCCGATCACTCGATGATCAATCACCAGATGGTGGCCGTGGCGTTGAACAATGGTTGCAACGTCATGAGCACTTTGCTGCCAGCTGGCGGCGTTTAATTGAGGATGCTCAACAAGGGAATTCTCAAGATTTTTCTATGTTTTCAATGACATGCCGTAAGTTATCTGATCTGTGTCGCGCCCTAGATTAAGCTGAGAGTTTTATACAACGTGCCAGCCTGGGGTGCTGTTCTTGGTGTTTAGGTTGGTAGACTACTTTGATATAGTTGACTCTCTTAAAATCGAACAGCCAAGGTGAGGTAATTGAATGTGTGCGGAATTAGTCAACCAAGCCCCCGTTGAATTAGATTTTGACCCGGATGCGTTACGCCGTAAGTACGATCAAGAGCGTGATAAACGCCTACGCGATGATGGCAATGAACAGTACCTAGAAGTGAAGGGTCAGTTCAGCCACTACATAGAAGACCCCTATGTTGAAAATGCGGCTAAACGCGCGCCACTCTCCGATGAGGTTGACGTAGTGATCATTGGTGGTGGCTTTGGTGGTTTGCTGGCCGGCGTAAGGTTGCGCCAGTTGGGGATCAAGAGTATCCGTATGATTGAGAAAGCGGGGGAGTTTGGGGGTACTTGGTACTGGAATCGCTATCCTGGCGCTGCTTGCGACATAGAGTCCTACGTGTACCTTCCCTTACTTGAAGAAACCGGCTACATGCCACCAAAGAAGTACGTTGAAGGTGAAGACATTCTGGCTTATAGCCAAAAAATTGCTCACCAGTGGAATCTGTATGAGGACGTTTGCTTTCAAACGGAAGTACAGGAATTGCGCTGGAATGAGGACAGCTGCCGTTGGCTTGTTCGCACTAATCAGGGTGATGAGATGAAGGCACGCTTTGTGATTTCATCTAACGGGCCACTGAACCGACCCAAGCTTCCCGGCATCGAAGGCATAGATAGTTATAAAGGTCATACCTTCCACACCAGTCGTTGGGACTATGGGTACACTGGTGGTGACGCCAAAGGTAACCTGACCGGTTTGAAGAACAAACGCGTGGGCATTATTGGCACGGGTGCAACAGCGGTGCAGTGTGTACCTCATCTAGGTGAGGGTGCTAAAGAGTTATTTGTGTTTCAGCGTACACCATCATCCATTGATGAACGCAATGATCGTTCGACCCCCGCCGATTGGGTTGAAAGTCTTGAACCTAACTGGCATCAGGACCGCATGGACAACTTCAATACCTTGGTATCAGGTGGTATTGCAGACAAAGATCTTGTCAATGATGGGTGGACGGAAATCATTCGTAACCTATTAGTAATGGTTCAAAGCGAAGGGGGAGCAGAGCTATCTTTTGAACAGCTTATGGAAAAGATGGAGCTGGCTGACTTTCAAAAAATGGAACAGATCCGCAGCCGTGTTGATAAAATTGTTAAAGATGGTGATACCGCAGAGTACCTTAAACCGTACTATCGCCAATTTTGCAAACGGCCTTGTTTCCACGATGACTATTTACCAACCTTCAATCGCGAGAATGTAACGTTGGTCGATACCGGCGGAAAAGGAATAGAACGCATTTCTGAGAAGGGTGTGGTCGCGAATGGTGTTGAGTACGAGCTCGACTGCATCATATTCAGCACAGGATTTGAAGTAGGCACTGAATACTCTCGAAGATGCGGGTATGAAACATACGGGAAAGACGGGCTTAGCCTCAGTGAGCATTGGCAAGACGGTGCGCGTACACTGCACGGTTTACACAGCCACGGTTTTCCTAATAGTTTTATGATGGGTATATTGCAAACTGCGTTTACCGCCAACTATCCTCATACGTTGAATGAGCAGGCAAAAAATATCGCCTATGTTATCAACCGATGTCTAGGTGGAAACCATCAAGTTGTCGAAGCCAGTAAAGAGGCCGAAGCGCAGTGGGTTGAAACTATTGTGAGCATGGCTCGTATGAACGAAAAATTTCTCGCTGACTGCACACCCGGGTATTACAACAATGAAGGTAAGGTGTCTGATCGCTCCCAACAAAACGTCCCTTATGGCGCTGGTCCAAACGCCTTTTTCAAATTGTTGGAGGAGTGGCGCGAGAAAGATGCGTTTGACGGGTTAAACGTGAGCTAATAGGGTTCGTAGTTGTTGGGCTACGTTGGCTTCCGAGTCAACGTGGCGGGCATCCATACCAATTTGTAGTGCGCCTGCAATATTTTCCAAGGTATCATCTAGAAACACAACCTGATGTGGTGGCCGCTCCATCTCTCGGCAAACGAATTCGTATGCTGTGGGGTTGGGCTTGCGATGGCCAATTTCTGATGAGACAAATATGTGCGAGAAGTGTTCTAAAGCCTCTGGGTAGTGGCTAGTAAAATGTTCTGCATGGGTTTGATTGGTGTTGGTGAACGCGAACAGCTCATAAGCATTGGCGATGCGTGGTAACAGTTCAACCACTTGCGCAAATGGGTTGGTCCATAGATCGTTCCAACCTTTGCGCCATTGAGCTTCAGTGAGGGTTACTTGGTAGAGATCAGATAAAGAAGCGGCATATTCTGCAAAGTTTATCTCGCCGACCTCATGTTGTTTATAAAATGAGTCTAGAAGCCATCGGTCATGGAATATTTGTTTGTCTATTTGGGCAGATTTTGCCCAGTTTGCAAACACGCGTCTGAAATCTACCCCCAATACCACATTGCCTAGATCGAGTAGGACAACCTTTTTCACGAATTCACCGCCAATTGTTCCTCTACCTTCAATGCCTTGAAGCTCTGTGTATAGCCCACCTCTAAGCCGTCTGCAATTGTCTTTTTAAAGGGTTTTGTAAACTGCATAAGATGTTCAGTTTGGGTTCAGACGTTTCAGCTAAAGTGGGGGCATGGTGAGAGAAGTTAGACAGTACTCGCCAGGTTCGCCGCAGTTATTCGCTCCCTTACGGGAAATCGCTCCCTCCCGTGCCAGGCTGCGGTGGACCCCTCCAAAATTATTTTCGTTTTGTGCTCATAAACCAGCTGACCCAGCTCGAATAGTCTCTATGTAGTCTGTATCCAGTAATGAATATTCGGTTTCGCCACTTTTCATCACAAATACCGGGTCAGTGAATTGGTCGATAAAGTACGCTTCTTTGCGCAGATCACCTTTAACCATCTTGAATGTACCGGTGACATCGATGGCTTCCTGTAGCCGTAAGAAAACAGGCACAGCGTAAGCAGGCAGTTCCTTTTTCACGAATGCCGCGAAGGCTTTTAGGTCGAGGGTTGCAACATCTTCGTTCAAGGTGATTGCGGCCATGCCTGCCTTACCATCTGCACCAGGTATCTCTACACCATAGATATTGCAAAACTTTACTTCACCGAAACCGTTAATTATTTCGCCCACTTCGTTGGTGGATACATTTTCAGATTTCCACCTAAACGTATCACCAACGCGGTCAACAAATTGATAATGGGGATAACCTAGGGTGAAACCCACTTCTACGGTTTGCATGAGGTCGCCAGAATTGAACCACGCATCGCCTTGTTCTAAGGCGTTACGAACGACTTTTTTCTCTGTCGCTTCTGGATCAGTGTAACCTTCGAATACCGCACTGTCCGTAATCTTGCCCAGGAGTAGACCGGGTTCGCCATCTGCCACCGGAATACAGTAGCCTTGGTCGTTACGAATGATCTCATCGGCGTGAATATCATACTGTACCAACGTGACTTCTGAGGCGGTCATACCTACCGTGCAATCTTTGTTCAAGAGGTTCGCGAAGGACACGTTGCCTTCGGACGCACCGTAAAATTCAGCAATGCGCTTAATACCGAACCGCTGCTTGAAGTCGAGCCATACATCAGGGCGCAGCCCATTACCAATCATGGTTCGTAACGGGTTTTTGTTGTCATTTGGAGCTGCGGGTGAATTAGCCAAGTATCGGCAAAGCTCGCCGATGTAGATGAATGCCGTGCAATTATATTGCCGCACTTCGGGTAAAAATTTACTGACTGAAAACTTGCGACGAATAAACATGCTGGCACCAGAAGAAATTGCAGCGCCTGCCCCAACCATCAAGCCAGTGCCATGGTACAAAGGTAGGCATAGGTAGATTCGATCTTTTTCGGAGATCTTGAGACCAGCAACTGCAGACATATCGCTTGCGCCGAGATAGCGTCGATTCGAAAGTACCGCAGCCTTTGGTAACCCTGTTGTGCCTGAAGTAAAAATGTACAGAGCGGTTTCGGCAATGGTGATATCACCAGTGCTTTCTGGGTTGTCTTTGCTCAACTTGTCGTCGAACTCGCTTAGATTTTTTGCCCAATTGGGTAGGGGAGTATTGCGATGGTCTGGGCTGCTGTCGGGAACAACAAAGTAGTCTTGCCCTTCGACCAGCGTTAACTCACTTTTAACTTCTTCCAGTGCGTGGCTGAGTTCGCTACCAAAGATGCACGCCTTTGAATGGGTAACAGTGATGCAGTGACTCAATGGTCGCCCGCGTAAATTGGTGTTGATGAGGCCGGCAACTGCCCCGAGTTTGTTGAGCCCTACCAGTATCGCCAAAAACTCTATGCGGTTTTCCATGATGACACTGACAGTGTCGCCGCGTGTTATGCCTTCGGTTTGAAGTTGATGTGCATATTGGTTGGCCAGGGCGTTAAATTCTGCCCAAGTCACCTCTGCGCCTTCAAATACGATTGCTGAGCGGTGCCCAAATTTTTCCGCGTTCGCTTCCACTCGAGCACCAAAGCAGTCGGTTACCTCATCTGGTCTCGGTACCATCGCCTTCTTCAGCTTTAGCAATACCGGCACCTGCATCAACGTAGATACCACATCAACGATACCCATTACCTAACCCTCTTACTTGGCGTGAGGAACCATACCAGAATCTCTAGAAGAAGCAGCTTGGTTTATGCTTTGATATGGTGTTTGGACACACAGGGGAATCAAGATGAATCGATGGCAAATTGGTGAGGTCAAAATCACGCGTATTGTGGAAATGGAAGTAGCGGGGGGCAGCAAGTTTATTCTTCCCGCGGCGACAAGAGAGGCTTGCTTGCCGATCGAATGGTTACAGCCTCATTTTGTGAATGCAAAGGGAGATCTGATCATGAGTGTTCACGCGCTCATCGTAGATACCGGAGATCGCCGCATCATGGTGGATACGTGTATCGGCAATGACAAGCAACGCAATATTCCCGCATGGACAAATTTACAAACCAACTTTCTGCAAGATATTGCAGCTGCGGGATATCCGCGCGAATCTATTGATACGGTGATGTGTACGCACCTTCATGTGGACCATGTAGGGTGGAACACCATGTTAGTCGATGGCGATTGGGTGCCTACATTTCCAAACGCTCGATACCTTGTTGCGGAAAAAGAATGGGAATACTGGGACGCTCACGAGGATGAAAAGGCGAATGGTCCTGTGCTTGCCGACTCTGTGCGACCGGTGATAGAAGCCGGGTTGGTGGATTTTGTTGCACAGACACACCGGCTATGTGATCAGATCTGGTTGGAGCCAACTCCTGGGCACACACCTGGTCATGTCAGCGTACACATAGCATCTGCTGGGCATGAGGCTTTGATTACCGGCGACTGCATTCATCACCCAGTACAGATGGCCAAAACTGAGTGGTGTAGTTCTGCAGATTACGACCAACAACAGGGTCAAATTACGCGGGAAAATTTGTTAGAGAAATACGCCGATGAAGACATACTGATTATTGGAACCCACTTCGCTACGCCAACCGCAGGACACATTAAACGCTTGGAGGGTGGTGGGTATTGGTTAGATGTCGGCTAGTCTAACGCCATCAGCTTTTCTACCGTGGCTTGCATCTGGTCCCATTGTTCAAAAATGAATTGCTGATGGTCGGCTGGAATATCTTCGTAGGCTATACGCCAAAAATGTATGCGTACTTGTTGGTGACACCAGCCGCCATTAAATAAATCGCGGATAGATGCTGACCCTTCAAAACCAGTATGACAAAGAAATACCACATCTTTGCCTGGGTTCACTTCCAACATTGCGCCAAGCCCGCCTAATCGAGGTGGTAGGAGGTTAGGCCAACGTTCAAGCTGTTCTTTTAGGTTTGGATGGCTCCGAGCCAGTTTTGCTTTTTTTTCAACGGTGTAACGCGTGCCCTCTGGATAAACCAAAACGGATTCGTTTGAACTCGCTTGCGCTGTCAGCTTTCGTATCGCGTTAAGTTGCTTCTCTGTATCTGTGCCGGTTCGATCAACAAATAGATTGGGTAACCGGTTACCCCCGACATCCAAAGAAGGGAAGATCAGCAGTTCCCTTTTTAATATGTAGCGTAGATTCTCATCTCGTTTAACGCCAAAACAAACCAATGGCAACAGCGTATCGCCCATGCTGGTATGGCGACTCACCACCAAGGCACACTTGCCTTGAATCGCTTCTTCGCCAGTAATGCTCAGGGAAAGGTCAAATACACGCACACCAAGATTCAGAAGTTTCTGCCCCCACCAAAACTGAACCCGACGATTTGCTAACATGAATCGATCATGGTTGCCGCGGTGGCGTGTTGCGAAAAGCAGGCCAATGTCACCCAACAGTTCGAACAAAACAACACCTAGTGAAAAGGTTAAGAACCTAGGTAGTGAACGAAACGGTTTAAAGATACTCATCACAAAGGACAATGGGTACAAAAATGGTGATAAGCCGTATAACGTGATGAAGATGATCACAACACCAGGAATGGTAATGGCACGGCGCATTATCATATTAGTTGATACTCATATGACGCAGTTGAGACTTGAACCATAAATAGCCGGCGATCCCCATTAACGCGTTACTCAGCAAGCTGGCAACAAATATACCTTCATACCCATAGTAGTGATTTAGAACCGCTGCCAGGGGAAGGTAGATTAATATCATTCGCGTGAAAGATAACATAGTACTGGGCAGTGGTTTACCGAGCGCATTGAAGCTTGCGGAAGCCATCATCAAAACTCCCCACAAGCCGTAACTCCAAGGCACGATAGCGAGATAAAACGCAGCAGTTTTCACTACAACTGGGTCGGCGTCGATTAAAGCAGCGATGTCTGCGCCAAATATGATGAGGGGTAAGGCAACAACAAGGCCGTAAACCATGCTGAATATATAACTGGTACGTACCCCTGTTCGAACTCGCTCAAGTTTTTGCGCGCCCCAATTTTGCCCAACAAACGGACCAATAGAACCAGATAATGCAAATAGCACCATAGCGGCGACGGCCTCGATGCGCCCGGCAATGCCAAAGCCGGCGACCACAATTTCACCATGGGCGGCCAACATGCTGGTGATGAACAGGGCGTTTACTGGACCAATTAACTGAGTAGCCATAGCCGGCAGGCCAACATGCAGGATGCGTCGTGCGGATGCAAAAAAGCCACTTAAGAAGTTGTGGATTTGAATCATGTTGCCGCGATAGACAAACCACAACATCACCACAGCTGTGAGTAATCGCGTGATGGTCATTGCAAGTGCCGCACCTGCCAATTCCAAACGAGGCAAACCGAACCATCCAAATATCAATATGGGGTCTAGTGCAAGGTTAAACAAAGCCCCAATGGTCATCACAACTCCGGGAATATTGGCATTGCCATTTGCCCGCATGATGCTGCCACCGATCATAGTGATGGTGAACAGCACTGTACCTACTAGGTAAATATCTAAATAGCTGTGGATATGGGGCAATACTTCGACCGGCGCACCGATGGCAACGAATAACAAATCGATCGACATCCAAGCTAAAATTGACAGTAGCACCATGCTCACTGCCACCAATATGAGGCTGTGGGTACCCAGTCTAGCCACCTCGTCGTGATGGCCGCTGCCAACATTGCGCGCGATGACCGAAGAAGTTCCGATACTGATACCTAAGGCGATGCTCGTAATGATCATGGTCAACGGAAAGGTAAAGGTGATTGCAGCAACATGCTGCGTGCTGAGTTGACCGATAAAACCCATTTCGAGGGTTTGCACCAAGATGCTTGAAGAAACCCCCATGACCATAGGGGCTGTAAGCTTAGCCAATGCGATAGGCACCGACCCTTGAGTTAAATCATTCTTAGACATTCGCAATGAGACTACGGCAACGACGCCATCTTCGAAAGGTGGATGCTCGAGGCGGGCGATAAAAAGAACATTATGTCATGCCGTTGGAATGCGCGCCTTGCTCGTGGGCTCACCACTTTTTTGCTTGAATTTCTCGCATGATTTCAACTTCGAGATCGCGTTCGGCCAACAGCTTCTTCAGTCGTTGATTTTCTTCCTTGAGACGCTTGAGTTCACGGACATCGGCAACGTCCATGCCATCAAACTGCTTACGCCATCGATGGATCGAAGGCTCGGAGAGTTGGTGTTTGCGTGCGGCTTGCGCCACTGACGTGGCATCAGCATCTCGCAACGCTGCAACAATCTGTTCATCTGTAAAACGTTTTTTCTTCATCCTGATTTTCCTCTTGTGAGGAAAACCTATCATACCCCTGGGCTA
>JAADHW010000242.1 GCA_013151695.1 Gammaproteobacteria bacterium | reverse complement strand
AGGTACAAATTCTAAAAGGAGCGCCCAGGTTGGTTGACCATACAAGCTCAAGCTGTCATCACCAAGATTTAGGCCCGTGATATAACTCAACAACAAGGTTACAGATGCGACCCATGCTGTTACGGTTGGGCGCAACACAGCGAACACCAATAGCCAAACTAAATACCACGGATTAAGCACCGGCAACACCAAAAATAAGAGTCCAAACAGCCAATAAAGCGGACCTGTGTTGTGGGTGTCATACGAGGTGTAGCCAAAAAGGTTACGTTGCGCATTGTTACCCCTTTGCCTCCACAAGATTGCTCCAACCCAGACACAAACAAAACCACCAGTGAGAAACACTTTAAACCACGGTAGCGAAGTAACCACCAGATCGGTCGGCCACAGAGCCAGCCACAAATAATAGAGCGGGCTGTTGAAATACCAAGCATCAGCCATAACTTGCAGGCCTTCTGGTGCCCAGGCTTGAGCCACTCCAAACGGTATCGACACAAGTAAACAAGTGGTGGCAAAACCAATCCAGCCAACAACATTACGCTTTAACAGAAACGGTACAGCGATAACCGCAAAAAGTTTTATGCCTACAGCTAACCCTAGACAAACTCCTATTAACACAGACGCCTTGAGCGTAGACAATCTGCTTTGTCGGCCAGCCCAGATCGCAAACACCAGGGCTGCAGCGCCAACCACATCAATATGGGCGGTAAAGGCAAACTCTTTAATAAGCAACGGCGACCAAGCGTACACAAACACCCAACGCAGAGGTGCCATACGGGCAAGCAATACAATAATCAGCAAGTCGGCGGTGGCGCAAATTAGTTGCAGCGGCCAAATCTTGGCCGGAGCAATGAGATAACTCAAACCAAAAAGCCATTGGGCGACAGGTCCGTATACGGTTGCCACCTCGGGATAGTTAATCCCGTCGAGGATGTCGACAAAGCCGTCGGGTAGTGGTGCGTCTTTTGCAGGGAACTCGGCTGCAAAAAACTCGGCCGGCGCAACACCATACGGTGAACCAAACTCCACAAACATCCACCCATCCCAAAGATATCGGAAATGATCATCTTCAAGAACCGGATAAGCGAGCACACCAAGCACTCTAAATAACACCGCAAACAGCAACACATGTGACCAAGACAGACGGATGTGTCCTCTAAGCTCCAACGCCAGCAACCCAAACGTAATGACCACACCAGGTAATACACCAACGTAGAAGTTGGTTAGAGTGGCCTGACCGTAACCCCGAGATACCCAGGAGAGGTATCCATAGCTGACGAGGCACAAAAGCCCACCAACCACCAGCCAGTGTGATCTACTAATTTTAAGAAGGTTCGAAGGCAACATGGGCAAATTTATTAGGCGTTGGAGATAAACTAATTGTCTCACTCATAGTCCTACTAGGGTAATTAGTGTTTGTCTGGATAATCGTTTCCAGACGAGTGCGAACAACTGATTCTAAACAAGTAGTTTGTATGTATTTAAAACATCATGTGAGCGTGGTCATTCCTGCTTACAACGAAGTACACAGCGTTGGCTTGGTGGTTAGTGCGCTGAGAACGTTGCAATACCACAATAACCAACTCATCGATCACATTGTCGTGTGTGACAATGCGTCCGACGACGCTACCGCAAATGTCGCCGGTGAAGCGGGTGCATATGTGGTGTACGAAGCGCGTCGTGGCTATGGTCAAGCTTGCCTAACCGCTATAGCAAACTTACCCCAAACCGATATGGTGGTGTTTATAGACGCCGATCATTCTGTTGATGTGAGCGAAACCCTCTCACTGCTTGAATGCTTGAGTGAAGGCGCTGACCTGGCCATCGGGTCAAGGCATTTGGGCGACACTCAACCCGGCGCCCTCACTCCACATCAAATGGCAGGCAACAGGTTTGTTACTTTTTTAATGCGATTGATCTGGCGCAAGCCCATCACCGACTTAGGGCCGTTTCGAGCGATTAGAACCACTACTCTGGGCAAGTTAGCAATGGCTGACACGGCTTATGGTTGGACTGTTGAAATGCAGGCAAAAGCACTCAGCTTGGACCTTGAAGTTAGAGAGGTACCGGTAACTTGCAAGCGCCGAATAGGCGTATCAAAAATAAGCGGTACCTGGCGTGGCACTATCGGCGCCACTTGCGGAATACTGGGAACACTGGCCAAAATTGCCTGGTGCCAAAGAAGACGCTAGCCTGCTCGTTAGTCTTTAAATTCGGCACGCACCCATTCATCAGGCAGAGGCAGGTGTGCGATCACCCGGGCTTCTTCATCCGCAATACCAAAAACCCGCAACATGGTTTCAGCCATGGCATCGATAAAAGGTTCCGGCTGCGGTACATTAAAACTGGCTAACAAGGCATTAACAAAACCGCCAAAGCCATAACTGCCTACAACATCAATATCTGGCACCTGGAACCTCCCACTGGCCAGCCCCTGCTTGAAAGTCCCTATTACTAAAGCGTCCAAATGCCCGCCGCATTTCCTCAACGGGAACGCCAGAATGAGACAAAAACCATCGCCATAAAGGGTCGGAAACAATCATTCTGGCCATAACACGTGTTGAAAACGCCATAATTTGCGCGGGATCATCATTCCCCGCGAGGGCTGTGCGCAGTTGCCCATCAACCTGTGCTGCCCGAGCCTGCACAATAGGAATCAAAACTTCGTACTTTGACTTAAAATGTAGATAGAAAGATCCGTGGCCAATCGCTGCCGCCTGGGTAATGTCCTGCAAAGTGACATCGTCAATAGGACGGGCGCTCAGCAATCGCTCTGTCGCTGCAATTATCCTCGAACGGGTTTCCATTCGCTTGAGTTCAACACGTCCCCTTTTTCTAGCACCAGCTTCTTGATTGACATTATTCATAGGCGCTTACGAGCGTAGGTGCTGATGGTCATAATATTCTTCTCGTGGAACAAAACTTGCTTCGTCTTGAAAGTTAGATTTGACCCAAGCCAACGCTTCCGCCTCATTCAAACTTGGATCCCAGGCTTTACCCTGGGGTTGTGCGACATGCCAAGGTGTATCCCAAAACACTTCGATTCCATTGCCTTCCGGATCACTAAAATAAATCGAAAGAGTGTTTCCGTGGGACAACGGCATAATCTTAAGCCCTTCTATTTTCTCTAGTTGCCTATTAAGCTGACTAACCTCTTCAAAACTGTCGACTCGAAACGCAAAGTGATTAACCGAATTCGAACGGTTGTTATCTTTGCGACTTTGTATCATGGCAATTTGGTGGTGCTCCTTAGGGTCTTGGCTCATGAAAACCAACTCCGGGGCACCTTCTCCCATCAGACCTCGGTCGGTAATTTCGAAACCAAGCACCTGGGTGTAAAATTTGAGCATTTCTTCCTGATCGCGGACATACATCACCGCGTGAGACCAACTGAGTTTCATGTACTTTCTCCAATTTTTGATGAACACATGGTGAGCGGGGATAGCGCCAACCGATCGCCTAGAACAGTCACAAGGTCATCTAGTGTGGTATTTTCTGTCGTGTGCCCAAAAACAATTCTGTCCGGCCGGACTATGGCGACATCACAGTGATCGAACAAACGGTCAAAGTGACCCTTGACTTCCCGCAGGCCTGCCAAGGTCACCAGATTGGCATTGATGCGGGCGAGAATATTCCTAGAAGCATCTGTTAGTGACAAGTCGTCTTGTGTCTTAGCGACCACCACAAAACCTGGCGTAAGCAGCTCGTCTAGGCGGCATTGATTGCCTTGCGCATCTGATACCAGGGGCTGGCTGAAAAGATAACCGGTAGAACCTGTATCACTCACCTGTTCGAGGCAAACTACCCCATCTCGAATGGGCGGTGCTTCGCGCCCCTGACCATAACCGGCAGATCGCAAGGCGACTGGTTCACGGGGTGGAGGGGTATTGTCACGTTTGGCGCGCTCAATATCCGTCAAGTGCTCCATCAACCTGCCGATGGCTACTGCCCATTCGACCAAATCATGGGCATGGGCGTTTCTTTCCAAGTAATAAGTATCCAGCAGACGATCACTTGCAACCTGTTGAATAACCATCGGCAACTTCCAGGCAAGATTAATCACATCCCTCATTCCGGCATTCAAGCCTTGGCCTAGAAACGGCGGGGTTTGATGAGCCGCGTCTCCGGCAATAAAACAATTTCCCACTCTCCAAGTGTCTGCCAGGGCGGCGTGAAATTGATAGACAGCAGCGCGCCGAATTTCATATGTGCCTGGTGGTGTCCAGGCATCAATAAGCGATTCGATGGTTTGCGTTTTGAGCATCTCTTCCTTAGTTTCACCAGGGTTTAATTTGAATTCCCAGCGCCTAAAAGGATCCTTTGTACACACATACGTCACGATCCGGTCAGGATCACAGACCTGAACAGTATCGTTGTTTAGCGTAGCGCCCTCCCTTAACGTGACATCAACTACCAACCAATCATGGTCATAGCCCAAATCACGCCACTGAATATCGAAGCTCTTGCGAACAAAGCTGGATGCACCGTCGCACCCTAATAGATAGGTTGGGTTTAGGGTCGCAACTGTATCGGCGCTCACGAAATCTAACTCTACACCGCCAGTTACATTTTCTATTTTGACGACATCACAGCCTAGGTAACAAGTGATGTTCGGATGACTTAAAATTTCATCTCTTAGGTACTTTTCAAACTCAGGCTGATCAAACATATTTGAAGATTGCCAGCCATTCACACCAAGTGATGAATATTTCTGGCCGAACAACCACTCACGCTTAGCGTTAGCGAAACCCGCCCGATCTCCGGGTCGTGCTGCCTGCATTAGCGCATTGACCACCTCACCGCGTCCAATCTGCTGAAATGCTCGAATCACCTCGCCATCCAAATTGACAGCACGCGGGAGGGGGTAAACATCGCGCTCACGTTCTATGGCGCTTACCGTCATACCAGCTTCTGCAAACAACAGCGCGGCCATACTGCCCACCGGACCTAGACCCACAATCACTATGTCGGGGCTCTGCTGGTCT
>JAADHW010000333.1 GCA_013151695.1 Gammaproteobacteria bacterium | reverse complement strand
GATAATATCCCTCTACTCGTAAACTCCATGTATCTCCAACCCACTGAAGCCCCAAATTCGCCTGATCGCTATGCTGGGGTAGGTCTAATTCCAATTTACCGTCATCTATTTGAAGTTCGCGTAACTGTTGTTGTTGAGTGTAACGCCCAATATTCAAAAACAAATTTAGAGAATCGTCGATTTCATAGTTTAGCGACGACCTGGCACTAATTTGATTAACATGCACAGGGTCAATATCTTGCCCGTCGAGTCGAATGCCACTTGTGACTGACAATTTCCCGAAGGTGTTGGTTGAAGAAATAAACAGATAGGAAGATGTACCCGAACGCTTGCTGTCTAAGTTGCGTTGTCTAGTCAATGCCCCTTGAATAGGCTGATAAATGGGGGCGTAAGTGGAAGTCAAATCTGCAATGAACTGGCCGTTGTGAAACGCATAAGACCACCCCAACAACACCTCCCAACTAGGGGAAAGTGTCCAACCCCAGTCATTTTGCAGGCGAAAGAGATCGAAATCTCGTGACTCAAACAATTGTCCTTCTGTAACATCTCCATTCAATCTTATCCCACGCCGCGATATATCTGCCGCAGTCCATGACAATCGCCATTCCATATTGGCATTTCCTCGCAGATCACGTGACCACTTCCACCACGCTGCTTGATACTTAACGTCTGCAGTACCAAATTCACCACCCCTTTCATCGCGAAGATTTATTTTGTCTTCGGTGTTTAACATTCCTAAAACATGCTCGTCTTGAGACGACTGCCAAGACACTCGAACAAGCTCATCATGAAATTTTGCTCGCCCGTAGTCGGTTTCGATCTGCTGTAATCCTTGATTTAGTACGCTTTGCCGCGCAGAAAACAGCCAATCCCAATTCCCCTTGTAACCCGTGACGTTAACACTCCCTGCATATAGATTGAGGTCTAGTGTTCCGCCAAGCACATGGCTCGGTTCTATGAGGTCCAAATTCACCACACCACTCATTTTTGACCCATACTTGACCGGATATCCGCCCACGTACACATCACCTGATTGGATAATATTTGGATTCAAGGTACTAAATAGTTCGTGAAACCCTTCAAAATGAAACGGCGCTACGAGTTCTAAGTCATCAAGCAGGTACAGTACTTCGTTCCCATCTCCACCTCTAAATCGATGTCGAGCGGATATGCCAGAGCTACCGATCCCGGGTAAGTTTTGTAGACTACGCAGGGTGTCCCGACCAATACTGGGCATACTGTCGAAGTCTTGTTTATCAAGTCGCTGCGAAAGCCGGGTTTTGTTGCTCAGTTGATAACGTGCAAATACAACCATCTCTTCAATTTCTTTGGGTGCATTCCGCTCTGGTATCTGCAACTCTTCTTGTTTAAAAGTCGGTATTTGCGCTTTGCTAACAAAACCATTGCGAAGATCAACCATGACCAGCCGGAGCCCATGTTGTGCCAGCAACCATTCAGCTTGTGCCCTCACTTGGAGATGTGAGGGCGGAACATCCGCAACTTTTAATCGCCTAGGCACCGACCACGATGTTGAAACAATATTGATTCCGTGAATGGAGAATCGGTCCAGTGATTTGCGTAGCGATTCTCCACTTATTACGCCAACCGAAGAGGCAGCCGCGTAACCGCTCAACAAACACAGTACAAAAACAACTAGCCGCATATTGGTACACCCGTAATACCTTACGCAGCATACCGTCTACCTCCTACCGGACAAGTGATATCGTTAATGCATCCGGATTTAATACATACTCCAGCTCAGATCCGTGAAATAACATGTCCAACGCACGACGAGGCTCTATGTCGGTAAGTTGGCCACCAAAATCTGCATTCATGACCATGAGTTCAGCGCTGCGGCTGGCATACACAACCGGTACACCCAAGTCATCTGCGATTTGCAGAGTAGTCTGCGCAACGGTTGCCTGACGATAGCCCGGGGGCACTGCGTGAATCCAATCCCACCGGGTTGACGATGCCAATTCAGTATGCACTTGCGCATCTGTAGCGTTGATCTGAACGATCCTTGCAAGCTGATTCTTCGCAGCGGCGTTTACTAATCCATGTTTGGAATCAACTAGTACCTCTCCTTGCCGGACACCGACAGTCATTTGGTGCTGATCAACACTGACTAAAAATCGTGTGCCGATGTCCGATACAATGCCAAAATTCGAACGTACTTTGATATTTGCACGATCTTTGGTGTCAACATACAGATCACCCTGTAGCAATCGGATTTCAGCGGGGTTAATAATCTCAAACCGAGTTCCTTGGCTTAAACGAATATCTTCGATCGCATTTAAGGCAAGCCGAGTTGGCTGGGTGGTAGTGAGTACTCCGTGATCCGCCGTGATTGCGCCTTGCGCAATCCTCATGTCCACCGCCGTATTATTCGGAAACTGCAGAACGCTTATTATGACAAGAACCAACACCGTGGCTGCGACCGCGCCGAACTTCTGCCAACGTTTATTCCGACGGGTTGACACCACAAGTTGCCATTCGGCTTTTACTTTGGCGTAAGCCTGTGCCGTCGCCTCTGAAGATGGCTCTCGTCGCAGTGGAATACCATCAAACATAGCATCCATCTCCGCATCGCTTTTTTCATCGAAGCTTGAGTTCATGAGGCCACCTCCTTAGATGGAAACGGAACGACATTATTGGCCGACATCATGTTTTTATAAGTGTCTTTGAATGCGCGACGAGCACGCGCCAACATAGATTGAATGGCTGTAGGGGTGGTTTCTAGCCTAGTCGCTATTTCTTCTACCGAAAAGCCTTCTATATATTTCCATTCAAGCACGCGGCCATAATCACTAGGTAAATAGTCGAGCATCATATGAATCATTTGATTATTTTGCTCTTCTTCATTGACCTGTTGAGGAGAACTACTTGAGTCCAACATCATAAGCTCAACTTCGCCGAGAACCTCACCCTCAAAGCCGGACAATTCTAAGTGTTCATGTTTTTGTTCGCGCTTAAAGAAAGCACTCATCTGACTTCTGGAAATTTGGTACACCCAAGTCAGTAAGCTTGCCTCGCCACGATAGGTTTCGATTCGCCGCATGGCTTGCTCTATTGTCATCATGGCTACCTCCTCTGCATCTGAAGAATTCACACGCCGACAACAAAATCTGAATATCCTCGGGTAGTATCGGGCAAAAAAATCATCAAAGGCCGCCTGATTGCCACGCAACATTTTGTGCGTCAGCGCGATGTCTGCGAAATACTTCTGTTTATGCCTCATACAAATCCATAGAGGGTAAGATACGTAAAAATCAATCGTTTTCGGTTTATCACTACAGTGCGATTGATTTTCGCAAGGCATCCACTCTATTGAGACATATTCCATTTGGGAACTTTCTCGATGCGAGCGCTAACGATTTCAAAAGCCACCAATAGAACTGTAGTTTTTGACTTTATTAAAAAGCAATTTCAGTTTCACTACGACGCAGTCATCAATGATGAAGGCAGAGACCTATATACCGCAATCGACCGTTCAGGAAATCTACAAGCTGCGTTCTGCACAAACAATGACCCTAACGAATTCATTAGCGCACATTACACCGGAAATGTAATCGCTGCGCTTGAAAAAGGCTTTATGCGTTCTATGCACGGATGCAGAGTAATCGAACTCACTCACCTTGCCCTGTTACAACCTCGCTCTTTATGCCAACTCAATTCAACATTGGTGGAATTTCTAAGCAACCGATCAGACTATTTAGTTTGCACAGTGGTTAAGCCTATCGCAGATTTTTTCCAGCGCAAGTCATTTGCTCCAATAGAATTAGCCGCTGCCTCACTCGAGGCATTACCCGAACAGCAGCAACATTGCTGGGGCAGCTACTACTCTCATTCACCAGTAGTTATGGCAGGCGATATGTCCTTTGCTCGCACCGTGTCTGAAGTGGCAACATCACCATGAAGAAACTGGCAGCCCTCAGCGAGCAAGCTTGTTCCGCCACAATTTCTGATGGCGAGCAGTCATGGGACTTTGGCGCGGTTGAAGACATGACAAACCAATGGCGGTCAATTTTAGATGAATGTGGCGCCAAAGTGGTCGCCTACCAGCTACCAAATGGGTTGGACTGGGTAGCGCTAAACCTCGCGTTGTTAGATTCGGATAGGGTTGCCGTGCCTATTCCTGATTTTTTCACCGCAAGCCAAGTTGAAAATATTCTCACCGACTGTGGTGCCGATACCTTTGTTGGCGAACCATCACTTTCCAACATAAATGCAACTGTGCTATTCAAAGAATATTCCCTGACTAAGTTAAGCACTAGTTCTTCGCTCCAACTACCTCCACACACTGGATTGATAACCTACACATCGGGCAGCACCGGCACCCCGAAAGGAATTTGTCTATCATGGGAAACACTGTTAGAAACCGCACAAACGCTGAATTCGGAGTTAGCTGGCAATGAACTGAAGCGCCATCTTAGTGTTCTGCCGCTATCATTGTTATTAGAAAATACCGCAGGCCTATACGCCAACTTACTAAATGGTAGCCAACTCATCGTACCACCTAGCAAAGATGTTGGGCTAACGGGTAGCTCAGAACTAGATGTTGTACAGCTGCTTACAGCACTAACTAAATACCAGCCGCATTCAATTATTTTGGTACCTGCCCTTCTTCTTGCCTTGGTCACTGCAGGTGAAAACGGCCTGTCGATACCCAGCTGTCTCAAATTTGTTGCAGTCGGTGGCGCGCGAGTTCCAGAATCCCTAACGCTTCGCGCG
This sequence comes from Gammaproteobacteria bacterium, assembly GCA_013151695.1. Taxonomy (GTDB): domain Bacteria; phylum Pseudomonadota; class Gammaproteobacteria; order Pseudomonadales; family Azotimanducaceae; genus UBA4421. Next base: position 10,046 of record JAADHW010000333.1, on the reverse strand, counting down.
CAAAAATTGGGTATACCGGTTTACGAAGGTTATGGTCTTACCGAATGCGGTAGCGTAATTAGCCTTAACCTTCCGGGCAAAAGTAAAGTGGGCACAGCAGGCAGGTTACTGCCCCATGTAGATGCGTTCATCAAGAATGGTCAGCTGATTGTCCGACATCCAAAACTACTGGGAACTACCCAATCCGCTCCATCATCCAATAACACCTCCGACAACACCCCCGACCATACATTTGCCACTGGAGACATGGTTGAACAAGATGACCAAGGATTTCTACGCATCAACGGGCGAAAGGGCAGCGTCTTCATTACAGCCTATGGTCGAAACCTGTCTCCCGAATGGATTGAAAGCGAACTTACCGCTCAACTAGAAATTAGCCATGCAGCTGTCTTTGGAGAAGCATCAACACAAAATGTCGCACTTCTGCTTCCCAGAGGGGAACCATCCCACGCTCAAATAAGTGCGTGCGTTGATCGCGTCAATGCATCGTTACCCGACTATGCACAAATTGGTGCTTGGCGAACAATGTGCTCGCACAAACTCAATAATGCCAACGGCATCACGGGTAACGGGCGCACTCGTCGTGCCGTAATCGAAAAAATATTCGACGCTGACATTCAACAAATGTTCTACCAGACACATTCGATGGCTGACAGCCAACCCAACAAAACCTTCATCACAGGAAACATTTTATGAAGCCTTATGAGCGGCTAAAAAAAGCCACCGCAGTTGAACAACAATATCTGCTTGAAGCCCCCATCCACACGCGGCTTGCCGCTGGAGACATAGACCTAAATGGCTACCATACTTTTTTAGCCAATGCCTATCATCACGTGCGATATACCGTAGCTCTTATGATGGCAGCAGCATCTCGTACAGACCCTTCTAACAAAGCGGTTTGCGCCACTCTACAGGAATATATCAACGAAGAAGTGGGACATGAACAATGGATTCTTAATGATCTCCAAGCCTGCGGGGGCAACCCCCAAGAGGTCATCAAAACAGGAGCGGGACTCGAAGTAGAAGTCATGGTGGCTTTCGTCAGAGATTACATCAATCAAATAAATCCCATAGGTTTCTTCGGTATGGTTTATGTGCTTGAAGGAACCAGTGTTGCGATGGCAACTTCAACAGCTGATTTGGTTCAGAGAACCCTAACCCTACCCGACTCGGCCTTTTCCTATTTGAGAAGCCATGGTTCCCTAGATATTGACCACCTTATTTTCTTCGAAAATTTTATTAACACATTATCAGACACAGATGTTAGACACATCATACACGTAGCAAAACGCGTATATTATCTATACGGTAATGTGCTTCGTTCAATTCCTAACACGCACGCGCAACATGTCGCCGCTTAATAAAAATATATATCTACTCACCGGGGCAACTGGCGGAATTGGCCAAGCATTAGCCCACGAACTGGCCGCGCGAGGAGTACAACTCATCCTCACTTCACGCAGCCAGACCGGGCTAGAAAACCTTCATTCCCAGCTTCCGAGCGAGTCGGTTCTGCTTGTTCATGCAGCCGATCTCACCAAAGACGCTGAACGCACTAAGTTGGTGAATGCAGTCAAACACCTGCCGGTATCAACTTTGATCAATTTGTCTGGCACCAACGATGTTCAGTTGTTTGAGTTTCAGCTCGAAGCGCAACTAAATCGGCTAATCACCTTAAACTTGATCGCTCCGATCAGCCTCACACGACAAATGCTGCCCATTCTTAAACGTGCCAACAACCCTACAATTGTTAACGTTGGGTCTACTTTTGGTTCAATTGGTTTCCCGGGCTATGTTACTTATTGCGCTTCGAAATTCGGTCTTCGCGGATTCACCGAGGCGTTGCGGAGAGAGTTGTCGGGGCAAGTGGAGGTGTTGTTTGTCGCACCTCGCGCAACACAAACGTCAATGAACGAAGGATTTGGTGATGCCCTAAATTCAGCTTTGAAAAACGCGATCGACACACCGGCCGAAGTTGCACGCTCAATTATTAGAGCACTTCACCAAAATAGAAAAAACACTTTCATCGGATGGCCAGAAAAATTTTTCGCTCGACTAAATCAGTTATTCCCGTCCATGGTTGATCGTGCCATCAACAATCAGCTACCCACAATAAATGAAGTTCTAGCACCCCCGCTAGAATCAACCAAGCCGACGGCAAACCTTTAACCCACCTATCAAATAGGAACATCATATGAAACATTGCACGTCGGTATTCGCCATCCTGATAGCTTTAATACACACAGGACCAGTATCAGCAGATTCTGTCAGTTATCTGCAAAAGGGCTGGGCACACGCGGTATACGAACTCACAGCAGACGACAGGGAAAAGATGCTCTCTCGATTGGCGGATGCTGCGCGGCTTCAGACCAGCAAAGACAATACGGATCCTTCGCTACATATTTGGCAAGGGATTGTTCTCAGTACTTTAGCGGGAGAACGAGGCGGCTTAGGCGCATTGGGACTTGCGAAAGAGGCGAAGCGCTCGTTGGAAAAAGCCATTTCGCTTGATCGTTTAGCGCTCAATGGCTCTGCATTAACCTCAATAGGCACGCTATACCACAAAGTACCAGGCTGGCCCATCAGCTTTGGGAGCGACAAAAAGGCGCGCAAATATCTACGCGCCGCCCTCGATTTGAACCCAGATGGTATCGATCCAAACTATTTCATGGGTGAATTTTTATATGACGAGGGAGAATATGAACAAGCCAAACGCCATCTAATCATCGCTGCAAACGCAAGCCCAAGAAATGATCGGCCCATTGCTGACAAGGGCCGGCAGACAGAAATATCAGTGTTGTTAGGTGAAGTTGAGCGACACCTCAACTAAATAGCCAATCGACCACCCTTTACCGACCGCCTGCAATGGCTATCTTAATAGAGGCATACAAATGACAACTACTGCTTCCAAACAGGTCACCGACCCCTATGCTGGGAATGCAGCCGAGGAATACCACTTGTACCATCGCCACAGCTTGCGCACAGGACTAACGACGTATCGCGAACGCAAAGTTCTTCAAGCCGCATTGCGCGCAGCCGGAGATAACCTCACTACTTTAGACTTACCCTGCGGAGCGGGTCGTTTTTGGCCAGTCTTTAAGAAAGGTAACGCTTCAAACCTAATTGCTGCAGATGCCAGTGAAGGTATGCTTCAAGTAGCCGATCAACATCGTTTGACAGACGCGTTTCCCTCAAGATTGTTTGCCACATCAGCCTTCGCCATAGACCTTCCTGAAAACGTCGTTCAATTCACCGCATGCATGCGTTTCTATCATCACCTCTCTCTGCCAACAGACAGATTACAAGTGCTTTCAGAACTGCGTCGGGTTTCGCGAGATTATGTCGCCATCTCTCTCTGGGTGGATGGTAATTTAAGCGCAAGGCGCCGAGCAAAGAAAACACCTACCACGCCTGCGCCAGGATTCGGAAGACGTGTGTGTCGTGATAGAAGAGAAGTAGAGGCAGAATTTCGAACCGCCGGACTTGAACCAGTAAAGTACTATGATGTGTGGCCGAAAATTTCTATGTGGCGCTTGTATCTTCTTAAGTGCAGTTAAAAAGTACCAGCGACCATTCACAGTGAGCCACACATCCCTGCTACGAAAACCACCTCTCGGGCCAGTTAACGAAGCACAAACCCGACATGGTAGAGGTTTCAGTATCGTCTACTTATCTGCAGGAGCACCATGGGGGATTGTTAATCAACGTGTCTATGTTAAAACTCAAATGGGCTACAATTGCCGACCACCCTGGCGTGGATGGCGTTGCACACCCACCTCTTTTTGCGAAGTTAGAGCACTTACAGCATGCGCGCAGTTAGGGCTACCTGTACCTAAAGTTCTTTCGTATCGTATCGAGGAGAATGTGGCGGAACTTGTTTTAGACGAGATCGAAAATTCGATTTCACTCGATGATTTCATGGCACACTCAAGCGCAGTAGAGCGCTCAGATGTAGTTGCAAGCCTCGCCACAATATTAGCAAGGATGCACCGTTCAGGATGGTCGCATGGCGCACTAGGCTCTGGCCACATCCTAATTCAACCAAAAAACAACAATCGAATTTGGCTGATCGATTTCGAAAAGGCCCGCAAGTGCCTTAAATGCGGTCAACGGGATCTTTCGCGGCTCTGGCGGCGCAGCTCATCGTTCACGGAAATTGAGAAAAAGACCTTCTATGCCTTTTACACCCGAGCCCTTCGATAATCAAACTTACCACCCTGCTGGAATGCGATCTAATTGTTGTAAAGACGAATCACAACTTCACCGTCTTCATGCACATACCCTCGAAACATTCCTGCCGTATTGAAAGGCATAGCCACGTTGCCATGCTTGTCAATAGCGATAACACCACCTGAGCCACCGAACTTTTTGAGCTTGTCATTGATAACATAGTCTGAAGCTTTCTGCAGCGACATCCCTTTGTACTCCATGAGCGCAGAAATGTCGTAGGCCACTACAGAACGTATAAAATACTCTCCATGCCCAGTTGCCGAAACAGCACAAGTAGCATTGTTGGCATAGGTACCCGCACCAATCACGGGAGAATCGCCAATTCTGCCGAAACGCTTATTGGTCATTCCACCAGTAGAGGTGCCTGCAGCCAAATTCCCATCTTTATCTAAGGCAGCGGCACCCACCGTGCCAAACTTATGGTCTCTTTCTGTTTCCAAAGGATCTTTAAGGTTTTGCTGTTTTAGATGTTTTTGTAATGAGTCCCAACGCGGTTCGGTGTAAAAATACTCCGCCGGTGCAGTTTTAACATCGTGTTGTGCTGCAAACGATTCTGCACCCTTACCTGCCATCATTACATGCGGCGACTTTTCCATCACCAAACGCGCTAGATTGATGGGGTTCTTAATCAGCTGTACACCCGCAACCGCACCACTGTTTCTCGATCGGCCATCCATAATCGATGCGTCCATTTCATTGGTGCCCTCGTGGGTGAATACCGCCCCGCGACCTGCATTAAATAGTGGTGAGTCTTCCATGATACGAATGGCAGCTTGAACTGCATCTAGACTAGAACCGCCATTCTCCAAGATTGTATGGCCTGTATTTAGCACCTCGGATAATTTCAACTGCAACGCCCGTTCTTTCTCGGCCGTCATGTTTTCCTTCAGAGTGGCACCTGCACCCCCGTGAATCACGATGCCCCAACCAGGATCTGCAGCTTGAAGCTCGAAAGCTGTCGCGACTGCCAAAAACAATACCAAGGCTACCCTGAGGATTTTTTGGGACCAATTTTCGAGTACCTGCATGGCTTTACCTTTGTTATTCACATCGTGACGCCAAGCTGATTATACAAGCCTTTGGAAATGGATTGGTTTGGCTCTATCTATCTACCTACCTATCTACCTATCTACCGATCGTGTATATACTGTGTATACTCACATACCCATGAATATCGAATTCATCCTGTCCCAAACAGATGGCCGTCCCATGTATCAGCAGATCATGGAAGAGGTCGTACGCAGAGTCAGTCTTAAAGACTGGCCGCCTGGAACCCGCGTGCCGTCGATACGCGAACTCGCTGTGGCGTTAAAGGTTAGCGTCATCACGGTGAAGCGCGCCTATCTAGAACTTGAACGCATGGGTGTCATCGTTACCCAGCAAGGCAAAGGGTCATGGGTCAGCGAAGGTTTACAGGTAACTAATTTGCAACACAAAGAACTGCAGAGGCAAATCGAGCGGCTACTACAACTCGCCGCGACAATGGGGTTGTGCACTGATGAATTGATTTACCAAATCGAACAACACACAAACAAAGAATCAGGGGCAGAGAACAAATGAACGCCATCGAATGCACAAACATCAGCAAGTCCTACCCGCATTTCCAATTGAATGAGGTCAATCTTGTCCTGCCTAGGGGGCAAGTGATGGGGTTTGTCGGTCCCAATGGCGCGGGTAAATCCACTACCCTGCGGGTCATTATGGGTCTAATACAGGCTGACTCCGGCAAAGTGGACGTACTAGGGCACGCCATGCCCGAGGAACAAATTGCCGCCAAGTGGAACATAGGGTTTGTTTCCGAAGACATGCGTCTTCACCCCGGCAGAACCCTCGCCTTCCACATCAACTTTATGCGATCAATTTTTCCTAACTGGGACGACGCGTACGCCACAGATCTCATCAAACGGTTTGAATTGCTCCCACAACAAAAAATAAAGGGGCTATCACACGGACAGCGAGTCAAAGCTTCTTTGCTTTTAGTATTCGCAAGGCGACCACAGCTATTGGTTTTTGATGAGCCCACCACTGGTCTAGACCCCGTCGCACGCAAAGAAATATTGCACGAAATGATGCAAGTGATGCGGGATGAGTCTCGCTCCATACTATTTTCATCACATAACACCTTAGACGTTGAGCAAATCTCAGATCACATCGTCTTCATAAAGAAAGGTGAGATCATTGCGCGGAATGACAAAGAATCCTTCCTAGACGGATGGCGGCGATTGCGGCTGGTGGTTCCTGACGGCTACCAGCTGCCAAACCTACAAGGCGTGCATGAGATCCAACACCTGGGTCATCAGATCTTGCTCACCAGTAACAATTATACCCCCGCGTTAGCCGAAAAAATTAAGGCGACAGGCGCTTGCATTCGCGATATTGAGCGTCTGTCCTTAGAGGAAATTTTTATCGCAACTGTTCAGTAAAATAATCAACAAGGAGATAGCGAATGAGTGTCGCCAATCCGAGCATCGTTAAACAACTTGTTATAAAAGATCTGAAGATTATGAAAGTGCCTGCTATCTGCTATTGGGTGAGTGGCTTGTTATCTATCACCCTGGTTTCGATAGTAGGTGAGCCGGCTGGCACCATCGGCTTCATCTTATTTGTTAGCGCCTTATTTGGCGTTGGCGTACACGCAGCAATGCAGACAGTGACGGAAGAGAAGCAGCAACAAGTACTGCCTTTCATCATGAGCTTACCCATCACTATTAGGCAGTACACGTCGGCCAAACTGATCGGCAACCTAATTCTGGTCGGCGGAATCTGGGCAACCTTGACCGCTGCCAGCTACGTCGTATTCATTGGCGAATTATTACCTACCGGCGCCATTCCCTTTGTTACGATCATTTGGGTTGGCATCCTTCTCGCCTACATTGTCATCCTCGCCACTACCCTCATGGCTAGAACCATAACCCCCGCTATCGTCGCTATGGTCGGGGCTAACCTAGTAACCCAAGCACTCCTGTGGTGGGTCTCAACTTTACACGGCATTCGCAGTGTCATCGGCGGCAACGTAGCCGTATGGAACAACACCGCGTTGACCGTCCTTTCACTACAAGTGGCTAGCATTGTGTTACTGGTTGCTATGACCTATTTCGTGCAATCGAAGAAGACAGATTTTGTATGAACCCAGTCAGAAAATGCGCCTGGTTGCTCATTTTTCTCACACCCCTGCTAGGTTGCGATGAGCAGACAATCAAATTGTCCGCTCCACAGGTTCCGCTCGATCTAGAACCCCACGCTCTTTTCGCTGCACGCTGCGCAGGTTGCCACGAAAACAGCGCGCCCAGCCGTACACCCAGTAAACAAGCCATGGCTAAACTGAACGCAACCAATGTTGCCTTTACGTTGCTCAACGGCAACATGAAAACCCACGCAGAAGGTTTAACTCAAACGCAAATTTTTGATTTAGCGGGGTATGTTGCTGGGACAGACGGACTGTGGACCCCTGATCAGGAAAACTTCTGCACAAATCGCAGTGTCTCTCAGCGTATTTTGGTCTCTCGCTGGGGAGTTGATGATGCAAATCGCGGCGCAAGTGGTAACGGCCTCTCAACCATAACCTCTAAAAATGTCGCAAAGCTGTCTCTGGCTTGGGTATTTGGCTTACCGGACACCAGTGATGCACGCTCACAACCGGTAGCCACCGATGACACCCTATTCATCGCCGCAACAGGTGGCCACTTACTAGCACTAGATCTGCGCTTGGGTTGTATTAAGTGGCATACACATTCACCCGCCCCACCTCGCACATCACTTGCCTTAGGTCACGTACTGGGGATTAACGAAGACAACAACGTTCTGTTCTACGGCGACGCCCAAGCGCGCACTCAAGCCGTAGATACCAGGTCAGGGAAAGTGTTATGGCGCACCTCAACTAAAATTTCCGAGCATTCTCTGCTAACCGGCGCACCAGTACTTTCTAATAATTTGCTGATCGTGCCGATTTCTTCCTATGAGGTTGCCTTAGCCCTCGACGACAGTTATGAATGCTGCCGCTCCCATGGCGGCGTGCTCGCATTAGATGCTCGCACCGGCGAGCGTATCTGGCAATTCGCCACCACCATACCAGCCACCAAAAAAGGCACCACTGCCGCAGGTACAATGCGTTGGGGGCCGTCAGGCGTACCTGTGTGGAGCACACCCACTATCGACGCAAAACGTCAATTGATTTACTTAGGTACCGGGCAAAACGCCTCTGCGCCCTCAACAAATTTATCTGATTCGGTCATCGCACTAAATCTAAAAACTGGCGAACTTGCCTGGCATTTCCAAGCATTGGCTGGCGACACCTACAACATGGCATGTGACACCACCCCAAAGGGTGCCAATTGTCCGAAATGGTCAGGACCCGATCACGACATCGGTGCAAGCATTATTCTCACCACCACGCGCAATGGTCGCGAGGTACTGTTAGTGGGGCAAAAATCTGGAGATGTGTACGCCCTAGATCCAGACAACCAAGGGAATTTGTTATGGCACACAAGGCCCGGTGCCGGATCTGCTTTGGGCGGCGTGCATTGGGGATTAGCTGTTGATGGCAATAGACTTTTTGTCCCCATCTCTGACCCACCCTTCCCATTTCCAGGCTATTTCCCAAAGCCGGGATTGTTCGCCTTGGCTGTAGATAGCGGCGATACAATCTGGCATACCCCCGTGCAGCGAGAGTGCGAAACAACCCTGTATGAGTATTTTGGGCGCAACACGTTATACCCCGATTGTCCCTTTTACTTTGCGCTTTCTGCAGCCCCAATGATCGTCAATGATCTCGTGTTTGCCGGCGCACTGGATGGTGTTATGCGGGCCTTTGAGCAACATAACGGCAACGTGGCATGGTCGTTTAACACCCTCAAAGCGTTCAAAAATACGACCAATGGAATTGCCACCCACGGCGGCTCAATTGACGTCACTGCACCACTGAGCATAGGTGACATGGTCTACGTACAATCAGGCTATTCCCAGTTCGGACAGTTACCAGGCAACGCGTTGTTAGCATTTCGGCTGTCTCCGTCTCTATAACGGTGTTCATCGCACCTGCGGCGTGTATTTCAACTCGGTGATGCAGACTTTCATTTGCGCAACGTCTACACGAGTAATGTCATAGGCGACAGTAAACTTGTCTGTCGCGAGATCTACTTCAACTGCCTCAACACCTGCCAGCCCTAACAGAGCGGCTACAACCGAGTCTGGTCAGCTCATTCAGGTGACGCCGCCCTTGGTCTTTTTCATTCCAGACACAATGATACTTACATTGGACAGAGCTGTATGTTGTAAGGTCAATTTATGATCCTATGCAAAATTCCCACTATATCACCATTTTTAGATCCACGAACCAACCTAGTTGTTGGCCGTGCAAAGTATCTGAACGACTATGGCATGGATAAAGTACGGATAAAAATCCCGCCGGAGCACAACATCCCGTTGGGTGACAACGGTACTTTGGCCAAAACTCATTCACTGCTTTAAATGCGCTGCCAGAAAGGCCAAATCACTACCGTTACTAGACAGCTCGATGGCTCGTAGATATGCCACCTCAGCTTCGTCACTTCGGTGACACCGACGTAACAGATTCGCAAGAGCAGCATAGTAAGGTTGGTATCGGTGCAACTCGCCTTGCAAACGTTCAACAACCGGCAATGCCATTTCTGCCGAAGTGGCGTAGGACATAGCCACGGCTTGATTCAACCTAAGAATAGGGCTGTGAGTAATTTGCAGTAGGCGCTCATAGATTAAGACAATTTCCTGCCAATCTATCTCGCCAAAGTCTTTCGCTCGAGCGTGAATTGCACTGATAGCTGCTTGAAGTTGATAGAAAC
>JAADHW010000061.1 GCA_013151695.1 Gammaproteobacteria bacterium | reverse complement strand
CCGCCCATCTGCATGGGGAATCCAAAATTCCAATTTAGCAACGTGGGACCAATTTCCACCGGCTTCACTGAGCATCCGTTCTACGTGCCGAAAAATGTTGGCGTATTGTCCTTCGATGGTTTCCGGTATATCGCGGGTTCCCGGATTAAAAGGCGCGATCACACTGGACACAACCAGGGGGCCGATACGTGTCGCAACAGGTATCGCCGTTTGGTGACGTAGACCCTCGATGGCTATGCTTCTGCGATTACTCATTACGCCCCCTGTTGCTATTTCTTTTTTCGAGATGTCGTCCACGCTTCAAAGTCCGCCATACGTTCCTTGGCGAGCGGGAACAAACCAATAGTGGACTCTCCATCAGCCACCCGCTCGAGCGCAAAATCCTCACGTTCTTCCTGGTCTAGCGCATCCCGGGTTACTTCTTCGACGAGTGCCGCCGGAATCACCACCACGCCTTCACCGTCACCCACCAACACGTCGCCAGGCACAACAAACACACCGGCGCACGTGACGGGTTCATCAATCGAAAAGGGCATGTGCGCGCGCCCGAACGTCGCACCATGAGACGCCAGATGGTAAACTGGCCGGCCTATGGCGGCAATCGCCGGAGTATCGCGTAGTGCGCCGTCGGTGACGATACCCGCCCCACCCTGACGAAAAGCTCGAGTTGCAAAGATATCGCCAATGGTTGCCGCATCCGCGACGCCCCGAGCCTCTATCACCAGCACGTCGCCAGGCTCGGTACTTTCCACTGCACGTTTTTGCGCGTTGATGCCGCCGCCGTATTGTTTTTGTAGATCCTCTCTCATGGCGACATATCGAAGCGTTCTAGCACGACCCACCATGCGCATTGTTGGGTGGAGAGGCTTTAAACCGCTCAAAAACGTGCTACGGATCCCGCGTACTTGCAGTTGATGCGTTAAGGTCGCGGTAGCTACGGTATTCAGCGATGCGACCAGCGAGTCGTTGAGAACAGTGGCGATATCGACGGTGTGACTCATAACAAACCTTTATTCCTAAGGTAATTGGTAGGGGTTAGCGGGGTGTTAGCGGAAAGGAAGTAAACCGGGTTTGCGTATAAAATTCGCGGCTGAAGCTGCCCCCTTCTCGGCCTAACCCACTGTTCTTCAAGCCGCCGAAGGGCTGCCGTAAATCCCGGTCGAAACCAGCGTTGATCCACATCATCGCAGTTTGCAGACGATGATTAACATAGTGGGCGGTGGTCTGAGACTCAGTCCAGATATAACCTGCCAACCCATAGCTGGAGTCGTTGGCGATCGCCAATGCATGATCTGCATCGTCGAATGGCATTATCACTGCAACAGGGCCGAAGATTTCTTCCTGACAGACCTTCGCACTGTTATCAACATCAACGATCGCAGTGGGTGCCACGTAATAGCCCTTGTCTAGCCCTTCAGGCCGCCCGCCGCCGAACAATATTCGACCCTCTTCCCGTGCAGATGCCAGATAGCCCATGACTCGGTCGTATTGACGTTTGGCCACCAACGGTCCCAGTCTAGTTGTTCTGTCGAATGGGCTACCGGCTTTCCAGCCCGCCGCCGCTTGCTCAAAACCGGCCAGAAATTCTTCATAGATAGGACGTTGGACCAATATTCGCGAACCAGCAATACACGCTTGCCCGGCATTCATGAAAATCGACATGGCTGCAGCGGCGATTGCTTTTTTCAGATTCGCGTCGGCAAAAATGATATTGGCGGACTTGCCACCTAGTTCAAAAGAAGTTTTGGTCAACGATGGCGCCGTCCGGGATGCAATATCTCGGGCGGTGGCTGGTGAGCCAGTAAAAGAAACGCCAATCACATCGTCGTGTTCCACCAGGGGAATACCGGCTTCCTGACCAAAACCCAGCACCATGTTGTATACGCCTGCGGGCATGCCAGCTTCTTCGAAAATCTCGCACAGGACGCGAATCGATAGAGGCGATAGTTCGGAAGGTTTATGTATTGCGGAGTTGCCGTACGCCAGACAGGGCGCCATCTTCCAGGTGGACAACATAAAGGGACCATTCCACGGGGTGATGAGCGCAAATACACCGGCGGGATCACTCATTGTGTAGGTCAGTAAGGTGTCGTCACGGTTGAATGAATGATTACCAGCAAGTTCCTGTTCTTCGGCGAAGAACCGGAAATTCCATGCGGAGCGGGAAATCATGGGGTGTGGTCCTTTGTGTTCCGGACCGATCGGGACGCCCATTTCCAGAGATTGCAATTTGATGATTTCCTCGGACCTCGCTTCCATGAGGTCCGCAGCTCTAAACATGACCTCGCGTCGAAATCCAGGCTTGGCCCGTGACCAGGTACCGTCATCAAAAGCCTCTTTTGCTGCGCCTACGGCGGCATTGATGTCCGCTATGTCACCCCGCGCCGCCATGCAAGTCAACGCTTCAGTCGCCGGGTTGATGACTTCGAACTCACCGCCGTTGACTGCTGCACTGAAATCGCCCCCAATAAAATGTAGCGGAGGGGGCACGTCCGGTGGGCTCACTTCGTTCACTGTTTACTCCTCACTAGTCGATGCTCATTCCCGGCCCCAATTTTTTGCTCATTTCATGACCGTAGGTATCGCGCGTGTAGTATTCGGATTGATGGGTCGCGGGTCGCGCCCCCCAGCCAATTTCCACCAGCCATCGCGAAGGAGTGGCAAAATAGAACGAGAACATCTGATCGTTGGCGTGTCGGCCGGGGCTGATCATAATAGGATAGTTGCTAGCCTGAACCAGATCGTAGGTCATGAACACATCGTCTAAGTTGTCCACCTCCAACATCAAATGGTTAATGTGTTTGCCGCTTGACGGACCAAATGCCAGGGTGTGGTCTCGCGAATTGCAATGCATGAACAACATTTCACCGACATTGCCGTCTGGAGTTGGTATTTTATATTCGATGCCACCACGCATGCCAAGCAATCGGTAAAATTGAAAAATGTCGTCCAAGCCTCGATTGCGCAGGATCATGTGTCCCAGGCCGCCATCACCAGTGAGGTACCGTCCGTGCATGCGACGGCCCGGGTAAAATGGCTTGTGGGTTTCAATTTCCGGCCCATGAAAAATTTCCAGCGGATTACCCGCGGGATCGCTCAGGCTCATTACCTCCAGCACCCGGCACTGCTCCGCTTGTTCCCGGCTATTAACTTCATATTTCACCCCGGCGGCTTGCAGGCGTTGTTGCATATCTGCAAATTCTTCAGCCCCCGCCACCCGTAATCCCGCCGCGGCCAAATCATCCTTCGAACCTTGTTCGAGAACAATGCGGTGATGCCACGAATCGGTTCTGAGATACAACTTTCCCGGCTCGCCCTCATCGACGACCTCCAAGCCTAGAATTGACGAAGCAAACCCTTGCCACTCTGACAAATCAGACACATCGAAACGCACGTAGCCCAGTTCTGTAATGCCATCCATCATATCCCCCCAATTTAACAATCTTTGATTTCAGCTAGGAAATTTCTTCCTGTAAAAACCGATCAACCAAACGCTCTGCCCGGGTTCGATCGGCACTAGTCTGTGCTACAACGTAGTTACGGCTAGACGACCCCAAATAGAAGCGTTCGTATTGCTCGTTACGAATAGCCAAAGCGCTCCCGGCAAAATCCCAGCCGAGCCGAAAAACCCTTGCGCGGGTTTCTGCGTCAACATCGCCAGCACCCGTCAAATAATGGTCGATCAGCGGGCGCAACCCTGGATCGTCCAATTCACCCCGGGACGGCGTCGTGAATATATTGTGCGAACCAACCTGTCGAATGATCTCGTTCACGCGCAGCATCCACCCGGGCATGGTCGCACGAATGGCCGAAAATGGCCGGCTGTCGGGTAACCAAACACCATTGCCGGCATCCTTCGCGCCTTCCACAGCAGCGGTCAGACACGCCCGGGTCATTTCCACGTACGACCAAATTTCGCCCAGCATCTGCAAAGTCGGCGGTTGGTTGGCATTGATCACATCGACCATGCGGGTGGCTATACCCCACGCAAACTCCAGTTTCGTGAGTGCGCGCACTGTCGTCTGCTGCATGATGTTTTGCCACCAGGACTGGCTCATGACAAAGTTGTAAACCTCTAGATTACAATCGATGTGGATACGATCCCGAGGGATCTCTACACGATCGAATATAACAAATGCATCCTGTTCGTCAAAGCGATGGGAAAGCGGGTAGTCGAACAGGTTGCTGGGTCTGGAGCAGGAATCTCTGCAAATGAACTTCAAGCCTGGCGTCGACATGGGGATGCAGAACGAAAGAGCGTAGTCGTCAGCACCTTCGGGTAAGGGATGACCAGGATAAACCGCCAACTCATCTGCAAAGGGCGCCAACGTCGATAAAACACGTGCACCGGAAACAATAATTCCGTTTGCGGTATCCCCAATTTTCCGCAGCGCAACCGTATTACCAGCATGCGGTGCATCACCCAACGCCTTATCGATGGTCGGTTGCACGAGGGTGTGAGTAAGCGAAAGGTCCTCTCTCCGCAATTTCTTTTGGTAGTCGACAAGGTTCTCTGCACCCTGCTCATTACCATTAATTGCCCACTCTTCGGCACGACCGGCGAACCCTGCATAAGTGACGTTCAAATAGTCCGGCGTACGTCCCATCAAGCCGACGGAATACTCCGCAATCTTCTCCAGGCAAGCATGACGCTGCCGCAGATCTTCCACAGAATGTGGAATCAGGTGACTAACATTGATATTTTCGCCGGTTTCGGGATCGGGCATCAAGCAGCAATCAGCGTGCTCGTGCTGCAGATCATATACCTCGGCCAGCGCGTGAGCCGCCCCGGAGAGCGAAGTGTGTTCAACGACGTTGGTGACCTGCTCACCATCCAGCCAAACTTCTCTATCGCCCTGTAATCCTTTTAGAAATTGTGCGCCGGTACGTGCTGGCATTGTCCCTCCTCAATCGTCAACATGACACCAGGTGTCAAAATTGAGCGTAATCAACTTTTATCAATACTGCGAAAATGTCAAACACTTACGTCTCCAACAACCTAATTACGCAGCCCAAGTCTGCTTGTGATACACCAACAACCAACCAAACAATAAACGTCTGTTGCGCTGCGGGCCCACGTGGCTTAAAGCGCCTAAAATCGTTTGCTGAAACTCAACGCCCATTGACGACCTGGGCTATAAAGACCCTGCACGATACCAAAGGCTCCCAAAGCAGAAAGGCCGTTATTGACGTAAATTTTGTCGGTCAAGTTGGTGCCGGACAAGACGATGTCCCAATTTTGGGCTTCGTTGTGCAAGGTGATGCGACCACTCAGCTGACTGAAAGACGATTGCACAATGGTTGCGGTATTCACCGTGTCCTGGAATACCTCGGACTGAAAAGACCAGTCGGCGCGAAAGCGCAATTCCCCAAAATCTGCACCCACCGGTAAGGCGTATTGTAGTGAAGCATGGCCAGACCATTCCGGCGTCTTGGGGAATCTCGAGTTGGTGGTGATGTCGGTTGCAGTACCGGTATCGAGGTACTCGGCATCGAGGTAGCCCACGCCTGCGGACATCAGCCAGCGTTCTGCGGGTACCGCCACTACATCGACCTCAAAACCTTTCACCTCGGCTTCAGCGGCATTACCGATGATCAAAATCAAATTGCCACTTGCGTCCGCCGAGACGCTGCCAACCTGCATATCCGTATAATCCATGAGGAAGATAGCCGCATTCAGACGCACGCGGCGGTCTGCAAATTCAGACTTCAAGCCAACTTCATAACTCGTCACAAATTCCGGGTCGAATGATTCGACGGCTGAATTTGTGGTTGGACGACCGTTGAAGCCACCGCTCTTGAAGCCACGCGCAACCGACCCGTACACCATCAGGTCGTTTGTAGCCTGGAAATTGATGCCAATTTTCCCTGACGGTTCGCTCCAAGATTCGCTGACGGTTGTCAACGGCACGATGGGCACGCCTGAATTGACCCGCAGATGTTCCAGCGTGTAGTCCTTGGTCTCATCCGTAAAACGGATACCACCATTAAGGTTCCAGCGCTCTGACAGTTGGTAGCCTAATTGGGTGAAAATAGCGTAACTGGTAATGTCGATTTTATTGTAGATATCGAAGTCCAGGTCAAGGCCCGGATTGATCGGGTTACCCGCACAACCGGGCGCAACAAATGGCGGTGCACAGGGATCACCTGTCAACTGAACCGGCAGCGCTTCGAGAGCGTTATACAGGCCAGATACCAGCCTGACGTCATTCTCATCCGTGCCTTTTTCATTCATGTAGAAACCGCCGAATAACCAGTCGAGTTTACCATCGGCCGTGGTCCCCAAAAACTGTAACTCCTGGCTGAATTGCTCCTGAGTCTGTTTCTGGTCTGTTTCCACATATTGATTGGGTGAGCCGTCATTATCTATACCGAAACTCCCATCCATTTCACGATAAGCGCTAATCGATTTGAACGTGAAGCTGGAAAACTCGTGTTCAAGCGTGACGTTGATACCTTTGACATCCATAGTGCTGCCGTTGGGACCCGTTGAGAAGGTCTTATGCGGATCACCAGTAATAAAATCTGTCGACATCGGCGTCGCCCCACTGGGAATTGCCACTAAACCATTCCATAAAGGACCCAGTCCATTCACGGGTTCGTACTGAACCATAACGGTAGCAGCAGAGTCCTCGCGTTCCCTTGTGTAGTCAGCAATGATGTCCAATGTCGTCACTTCCGATGGGGTCCATCTGAGGGCCGCCCGCGCATTAATGGCATTTTCGTCGCCGAGTTGATCAATTACATTACCGGTATCGAAATCGAGCCTATCCACATAACCGTCACGGTTTTTATAGGAAAGCGAAACCCGACTTGCCCAGGTCTCGGACAACGGGATATTTAGATCCAGGCGGCCATCGATGCGGTCGAAACTGCCCGTGGTCAACTCGGCAAAACCGTCAAACTCCTGGGTTGGCTTATTGGAGATCAGGTTAACGGCTCCACCGATCGTATTCTTGCCGAACAGGGTTCCCTGGGGACCACGTAAAATCTCGACTCGTTCGAGATCAAGCAAATCCAGCACACCACCTAGCGTGCGCGGCAGATAAACGCCGTCCACATAAATACCGACACCGGGGTCGGAGGTAAACAAAAAGTCGGTTTGGCCGACACCGCGAATGGTGATCTCAGCGTTGCCACTGCCACCGCCCCTGGTCATGCTGTTCATCATAACGTTCGGCGTAAACTGCGAAAGCTCCATCAGGTTGGTCAAGTTACGCTGTCGCAGATCAGAATTGGTGAAGGCCGAAATCGATATCGGCGTTTCCTGCATCGATTCTTCCCGTTTTCTGGCCGTTACGATGATCTCTTCGATGTGCAACGACGCATCAACATCCTGCTGAGCAAGTACCGGCGCACTCACGGCAGTTGACAATATTGCTGTTGCGAGCAAAAGCACACTGCACCGTCCCGGGTGCACAGTAACAACCGGTGCTAAATTGCGAGCCAACTTCGAATTTTGCATATTCGTTTCCTCTCCAAACGTTGTGGTGGACGCTATTGTTCTAACCCACCGTAAAACTAATACATTTGACAAAATCGTTAACGAGACACGGCGTGTCGCGCATTTCGTATTCCCCTCAGTCACCGCGTAGCCTAGACCCGTCACAATGGCAACTATCTAACGAAATCCGAGCCTAGCAAATGAGAAGTGCCGTGGTACCTATCGTATTGGATAGTTCGGCTATTGAGTTAGGTCAAACGAAAGTCGACCGGTTGGATTGCGGGATTGATCAGTCCCTGGTAGGTGGCCTTCGCAACTGCGTGCACACGATTGACCGCCGACAATTTTACTGCCGCATTTTTCAAGTGGAAGCGAACGGTAACGTCTGCGATCGCAAGGTGACTTCCGATGTTTTGGCTAGTCAAGCCTTGGGCAGCCCAGTACAGACATTCGGTTTCACGGGGCGATAGCCGCTCGCAGTTGTCTATGTCAACTACCTTTGGCAGCATACGGGAGACACGCTCGTGAAAGTGGTGTGCGAGCACCATGATGACATCGCTGTAGGATTGGGTGCTTTGGGCCAATTGCTGGTAGGAACAATGGGATATCATTCCAACCATTGCAAGCTTCTGACCAGGAAGATGTAGCGGTACCGTGACGCCGTGAAAATAGCCAAACTGCGCCAGATTCTGCTTAATATTAGCCAGCTCTGGCGATGGAGAAACCTCTAGTCCATCAACCAGATTGCTGTTCTCGAACCGCCAATAAATCGGCAAACTCGTTTGCAGCGAGGCTCGGTATATAGGGTCGAATCGATAGTACTTTCCAAGCGTGTAAATTCGATTGAACTGGACGGCGTTTGGCTTGATCCGCTGAACATAAGGAACCCGCGTCGGCCCGCCTAAAACCGTCGGCTGTGGCGCGAATACGTAAGTAACGGTTTCGAAACCCAGCCTGGTGGCATACGCCACCAGCACCTCCATCGCTTCATCGAGAGTTTCTGCAATGGTGAGTTCGGCATCAAATTGCCGAATGATTGGTAAGTTGGTTCTCAGGACATCCCCCGGCCGTTAGGTCAATCTGGTTGTCTGAGCCCACAATAGCAGATATCTGCGGCACTCAAAACGACAAGCTGCCGCGCCTCGACTGCGCCGCACACTCCCAACAATACCGATGTTCGTGTGATAAATACCGGGCATGTGTTTTACCTTCTTGTGAATCATTCTCCACCGACTATCAAACGATAGCGGAGAGCGCTATGTCTGAAAGACGCTGCCAGCGTTCCAAACTGCGGCTCTCCTCCATCAGACCGGAGGTCAGACCAACAAAAACCATGTCTTGTTCCGGGTCTATCCAGAACATAGTCGATCCGGCGCCTACATGCCCAAAGGTTCCCGGCGAAGCCAGTACGCCGTAGTGGTCGGGGTAGAGGACTTCGCCGCGCAGATAGAAGCCAAGACCCAAATAAGCTGGCCACTCGTTCCAGCCCCGATGTTCCTGCACAAATGTGAAAACGTTGTTTTTCTTGTCACCTGTGTGATTCTTTCTGGCAAAATCTATGGTGACTGGGGACAAAATTCGAGCACCATCCAGCGCACCGCCGCGCCGCAGCATTTCAGCAAAACGATAGACGTCCAACGCAGTAGAATAACCGCCGGCTGCCGGAACTTCGGCTCCCTCGCGAAGAACATCATTCATGCCTTCCAAGAATTCCGGGGCCAAGAAGCCCTCCCCTCGATCCCTGACAACAATCGGCACACGCCGATCTTCCAGGTCTGCCCGCTGGCCGAGAGAGGTATCGTGCATGCCCAAAGGCTTGAAAAGAACGTCCTCCATGATTTGACGGTAAGAACGGTGACCGCCATCCACGCGCCGCACCACTTCGGCTAACACCGATTGGGAAATGATCGGGCTGTAACTCACTTCTTGCCCCGGGGGTGCTTCGATCGACATCGTGCACACTGCTTGCACGACAGCCTCTAGATTGCCGAGCTGTTCCAACGGCAGCGGGGGCAGGCCGTGCGACATGCCGCCCGTATGATTCAGTAGCTGTGCAATCGTGACACGTCTTTTTCCGACAGCTCCGAACTCTGGAATGATATCGGCGACTTGAGTGGTCAGACTAAATTTGCCACGCTCAAAATAATCCAGGACCACTACAGTAGACATCGACTTAGTGATGGACATGAGACTAAACACGTCATCTGTCTTGGCCATGCGTTCGGCGGCGCGCTCGGCATAGCCAATGGCTTCATGGTAGACCAATTTACCGCGGCGGCCGATGGCGAGCACGGCGCCGTCATAACGATTCTGCTCGATATCAGCGCTGAGAACGCCGTTTAATCGATTGAGCCGTTCGGGGTCGAGGCCAACGTCTTGCGGGTTTGTTAGGTTCACTGTGTAATTCTCCCTGCGAATGTAAATTGTTACTACGTCAGATATTTTTCTACTATATAGTAGAAAAATATCGGCCTGCAAGAGGGTTGATATCGGCGCTTGGGAATAGCGCCGAAAAAAAAGCTGTACCAATGTTACTCACGCATTAACAATTGGCATCTGCGATAGGTACTAATAATTGATAAATGGAAGGAGGGAAAAGGTGAAAGCAATATTGATCGATCATTTTGGTGACAAGGGTGTGCTCAAGTACGATGACATCGAAACACCAGCGCCAAAACCCGGCGAGCTGTTGATTCGGATCGCTGTTTGCGGCGCCGGCTTTGGAGATGTCATGCTGCGTAACGGCGGTTATCCTGATGAGCCGGTATTTCCCATTACGCTCGGCTTTGATGCGAGCGGCACAGTTGATGCCGTCGGTGATGGCGTACCCGATACGTGGCTTGGACGCCGGGTAATGGTTGCGGCCCCCAACTGCAACGCGGACTACGTGGTAGTTCCCGTACCATTCGCAACCCCTCTACCCGACAGCGTCAGCGACGAGGCGGCGGCCGCAGCTGCCACGAATTATGCTAGCGCCTATCACCTGTTGCATACAGTGAACCGGGTGGAAGAAGGTCAGACCATGCTCGTCTATGCTGCAGCAGGCGGGGTCGGCAGTGCGCTTATTCAGCTTGGCAAGCTTGCAGGGCTGCACGTAATCGGCCTGACCAGCACGCCATCAAAATGTGACTTCGTGCTAGCCCAGGGGGCCGATTGTGCCATCAACTACAACGATGAAAACGTCGTCGAAAAAATTAACAAGTTTACGGACGGCAAAGGCGTCGACTCAATCATGAACTCGGTTGCAGGTGATACATTAAACCGTGATTTTCAAGTTGTTGCCCCGTTAGGACAGGTCACGTTGTTTGGCATGTCTGCTGGGATGCCCTCCCCTGATCTCACAGGCCAGTTCCTCATGAACTTTCGCCGCAGCATTCGGCTGCAAATGTTCAGCCTTGCCACATTGGCCATGCATTATCCAGAAGCGATTACCAAGTCACTCGAGACGATAGTCAAGTTAATCGCGGAAGACAAAATCGAACCACACGTTCATGAGATTCTGCCTCTGGCGGAAACGGCGCAAGCCCATCACCTGATCGAAAGTGGTCAGGTTTTGGGGAAAGTACTCCTGAAACCTTAACACAACAACAAGCGTCAACCACAAACCCCATTACCTGCTTGAGCTCCATCGTTGGAGACCCAGGCAGGTTACTGGCTTCGCAGCTCATGACCCTAGTTAGACGGTCTCAGTACTCGACTTTCTCAAAGCTCATATTTGACCAAATTTGCCACAGCCATAGCTTTTTCACGCGCTTGCGCCACATCGTTCCCCCGCGCTAACGCAACACCCATGCGGCGCTCGCCTTCAATTTGAGGCTTACCGAATAGACGCAGCTGGGTATCTTGCTGTGCTAACGCCTTATCGAGATGGCTAAAACGAACTTGGCTTGACGATCCAGTGACCAATATCACTGCGGATGCTGACGGCCCATGGTTGTGTATATTGGGAATTGGTAGCCCAAGTATGGCGCGCGCATGTAATGCAAATTCGCTGAGATCTTGGGATATCATAGTGACCATGCCTGTATCATGGGGGCGTGGTGAAACTTCGCTAAAATACACCTCGTCACCGACGATGAAAAACTCAACGCCAAACAAACCAAACCCGCCCAACTGCGTAGTAACAAGCTCAGCAATGCGCTCACATTCTTGCAGCACACTGCTTGCCATAGGTTGGGGCTGCCATGACTGCTGATAGTCACCACTTTCCTGAAAGTGTCCAATTGGCTGACAAAATGAAACCCCGTTTGTATGCTGAACCGTTAACAACGTAATCTCATAATCAAACTGCACAAAACCTTCAACGATGACCTTACCCCCATCCCCACGCGCACCACTTTGTGCATGCAGCCAGGCTTTTTCAGCTTGATCTTGCGATCGCACTGTGGATTGCCCCTTCCCCGAACTAGACATGACAGGTTTCACAACACAAGGTATGCCTACCTCCACTATCGCCTGTTGGTATTCGGCTTGGGTTTCTGCAAAGCGATAATCTGACGTCTTAATTTGCAACTGCTGGGCAGCGAGATGTCTAATACCTTCGCGATCCATGGTTAGCTGCGCTGCACGTGCAGTAGGAATAACTCGAATGCCTTGTTGTTCTAGCGCTACCAAGGTGGATGTGGCGATGGCTTCGATCTCTGGGACTACCAAATCAGGCTTTTCCAGCTCTATTACCGCTCGTAGCGCATCGCCATCAAGCATATTGAGTACATGGCTTGAATGCGCTACCTGCATCGCGGGGGCATTTGCATAACGATCCACGGCGATCACTTCCACCCCTAACCGCTGTAGTTCTATTGCGACTTCTTTGCCTAACTCACCTGCACCCAACAACATTACCCGCGTAGCACTGGGAGAAAGCGGTGTTCCGATGCTTACCATTACTGTTGCGCCGTTTGCTGAGGCTGAATGTTTAAACGAAAATGCTGCGCATTTTGCACATAATGTGCGGCGCCTATGCGAATGGCTAAACCCTGCTCTTGGCTAAGTGTTTTCACCACCTTTCCCGGCGAACCAAGCACCATGGAATTGTCCGGAATTTCTTTGCCTTCGGTGATGAGAGCGTTAGCACCAATGATGCAATTCTTGCCAATTTTTACGCCATTAAGAATGACAGAGTTGATACCAATTAAAGACCCCTCACCTATTTCACAACCATGCAGCATAACTTGATGACCAATGGTGACATGGGCACCAATAACCAGCGGATAACCAGGATCGGTGTGCAATACCGCACCGTCTTGAACGTTGGAACCAACCCCTACAGTGATGAGCTCATTGTCTCCTCGTAAGACGGCGTTGAACCAAACGCTGGCTTGATCTTTAAGCAACACATTGCCAATTACCACTGCACTGTCCGCCACCCAATATTCGCCTTCGGCACACACTGCATGATCACCTAATTGATATAACACTCCTAACTCCTCCTGCACATTTTGGTTACATATTACCGCCTCACAAACTCCTTACACCACCAACATATAAGAATTTTCTCACCTAATGCATAGTAGAAATCAATGGGGTGAAGAGTCTTATTACATGAAGAGAAAACTACCAGCGTTTGATGTACTGGTAGATTTGGCGCGCAATGACCCAGATCGCTTGGAAACACTGCGCCAAAACTTAACTAAGCACATTATAAATAGTGCCGATACTGACGAAAAACGCAAGCGTCTAGCCGGCCTACAATTTAGAGTTGACCTAGAGCGCCAGCGCGCCCGTACGCCGTTGGCGGCGACGATTAAGCTATCTGAAATGATGTGTCTTTCACTTGCTGAATTACACCGCTCTATGGTCACCCCGCTGGTCGCAGATGATCCGGAGGGGGTGGAAAAAAGTAGTGCAATCGTGATTCCTTTTCCGCGTGCAGTTACCCAAGACTAAATTTCCTGCGAGCGATATACTCCTCGCATGAAATTTTGTAGCCAATGTGGCGCGACGCTAACTATCGCTATTCCGCAGGGTGACACCCGCAAGCGCCATGTATGTAATGATTGTGACACCATCCATTATGTAAACCCTAGGGTGATTACCGGCTGTCTACCTATTTGGCAGGACCGTGTATTACTTTGTTCACGAGCCATTGAACCACGCCTTGGTTATTGGACATTACCTGCAGGGTTTCTCGAAAATGGTGAAACAATCGCTGACGGAGCGAGCCGAGAAACTGCTGAAGAGGCCAATGCGCGAGTCGAAAATTTGCAACTCTATACTGTATTCAGCTTGCCTCACATTTCTCAAGTGTATATGTTTTATCGTGCCCAGCTGAGTGATCTAAATTTCAGCGCCGGCGAAGAAAGTTTGCAGGTAGCACTGTATGAGCAGCAGGACATCCCTTGGGATGAGTTGGCCTTCCCGGTTATTACACAAACTCTAAAACATTACTTCGCAGATCGAGAAACAGACGTCTACCCTGTACATTATCGAGACATCAATATCAAAAGGCCTAACAAATCGAGCTAGGGAACCTCTGATTAATTATCGTTTTCTCAGAGCTTCTCGCGCTTGCCAGCACCAGGCGCTCGCCGCAGCTGATATCGAGTATATCGGCAAGGTGCGCAACGCCGTGGTGGTAAGCGCGAGAAGCTCCCGAAGGGCGTGACCTGCGGGGCTTCTGGCTGCGTTGGACTTTTTGGCAATGGGGGTGGCCATTACCGGCGAAGCCCGCTTTGACACAAGCCCCCCAGCTCACGCTGAGTTTACGATAATTATTCAGAGGCTCCCTAGCCTAAGGCAACCCGCGCATTACGAAACATACGTAACCAAGGTCCATCATTTCCCCACTGAGGGTCTTGCCAAACATTCTGACAGGTACGGTATACTCTTTCCGGATGGGGCATCATTATCAAGACTTGGCCTTTGTTGGCCGTGACCCCAGCCAAGCCCAACTCAGCCCCATTTGGATTTCCAGGATATACTTCAGTTACATCGTAGTGGCTATCTACATACTGTAAGGCCATTTGTTGCCGCTGAACCAAGCTATCAATATCAGACGCTGAACTGAATTCCGTTCGGCCTTCGCCATGGGCTACTACCACTGGCATCACACTGCCTTGCATACCTTGCAACCACGGCGAGTCCACCACCCCAACCTTCGTCAATACAGTTCGTCCTTCAAATTGCTCTGAGCGATTGCCCACAAATCTAGGCCAAGATTCAGCTTGGGGGATCAACTGACGAAGGTGAGCGAGCATTTGGCATCCATTGCAGACACCCAACACCAAAGTATCGGCATTAAAAAAATCCTCAAACTGTTGCCTAACTTGATGATTAAACAACACACTCTTGGCCCATCCACCGCCGCCACCCAATACGTCGCCATAAGAAAAACCACCACAAGTAACCATGGCTTGAAACTCGTTAAGGTGACGGCGTTGGGTCACCAAATCACTCATATGCACATCTACACAGTCAAATCCGGCTGCAGCAAAGGCAGCAGCCATTTCCATTTGTCCGTTGACCCCCTGCTCACGCAACAC
>JAADHW010000198.1 GCA_013151695.1 Gammaproteobacteria bacterium | reverse complement strand
CTATGTTTGAAAAATTCAGCAGACTCATGATTTTCAATCCACCGCCACTTTCTACCTCAGTGAAACGTCCTTTTCGCGCGACCAAGGACAAGTCACCTCGCATACCAAGCAAATTGATATTCGCCGGTGATCCTGGCCAACTACTGTCTACTGCTACTGTCGCCTGGTCGGTTTGTACACTGGGAGCATAGTCCCACTTCGGCAGGGTTCGTGCCAAATCATCGAGTTCAACCACACCTTTGAAATGTGACGTGTTGTCAGCCAAATTCCAACTCAGATCCCCACCAGTGGTCCGCACACCATTAACCTCTACGTCAAGATTGCTAAATCTAACAACATCCCCCTGGGGCTGAACATTAAAGCGCCAAGAACCAAAAGGTTCATCACCAAGCTCTAATTGCTTAATGTTCATACTAAATGTCGTCAGCGAACGACCCGATGCTAGCGGGATGGGGTCAACCTCGGTTTCGCCTTGCGTGGCGGGGATTCTTAAAAAATCCAACTCGATATTGAACACCCCATCATCGCCATATTCGACTTGGCCAACTAAATCCTCGCCGTCAAATTGAAACTGAATATCACCAGCGCGCTGATGGCCTTTGAGGGCTATATCCGCAAAACTCATTTCATCCAAATTGAATTGCTGAATGTGCAGATCTTGGATAACCCAATCGATGGGCAAATTGACGGCCGCATCACCTTCATTGGAGATCCAGTTACTCAGGGTCACCTGAGGCATAGTGCCGCTGATTAACAATGCCGATTCGTTCTGGTTGGTCATTGGCGGTCCACTACCAACACCTATAGCGCCACGTTCGATGCCATCCTCCCCGACATGAACCCAGCCGTTAGTACCTTTGTACTGCCATCTAACACTGTGATACTGGGGTAGAAACTGCACATCTATCTCACTGCGCTGAGGCTCTAGTGCAGATTTTGCAAATTGTCCTGGCAAATTGATGGCTAAATCTACCAGGTCTGTGGTGACGGCCAAATTCGTGATCATGTTCTCACCAACCGCAATATTCATACGGCCCTGAAAGTCGAATTGACCCTCGGCAACCCCAATATCGGGATACGCAATCATTTGATAAACATCATCAGTATCCGCGGTTCCGACGATGTCAATCCGCACCCAATTCTTTTCAGACAACACTTCAAAACGCGCGTCACGATCAAACATCAGTCCGGAATAATCGCCGGATAAATAGTGCGGCAAACTAAATTCACCTTGGCCACTGAGCTTACTCACAGCCGTGCGATATTCTGGCATCGTAAGACCAAAATCATCCAGTTGATAGCGCAACTCAACACTTAAGTCAGGCACTCCTTGTTCCTTTAAAGGCACAATTATCCCAGCTTCAATACTAAGCTCACCACTACTTTCCCAATCTGGTGAGACAAAGGCCATTTGCTCAATAAGTGGGCTACCACGTACAAACCGCAAAGCATCAGTGCCTTTCAACGTGCTGTTCAAATCAACTTGTACATAGGCTGCGTTGTCGTGCAGTACCACATTGGCATCGTGTAGTTCAATGCCCATGGTCTTTGCGTAGTCTACCCGTACCCGGGTTTGCCTACCTGCCGCGTGCAATTGCCCATCAAGCTCGGTAACTACCGGCCAACGCGGGTCGTACGCCATCTTTGCATTCGCTACATCCGCCAATAACTCAATGCGCCGCGCCAACTCCCCCGGTTGAATATGCACTTGTCCGTAATAAGCAAATTTAACCTTTGAAAGCTCACCGGCTTGGGGACCTGTTTCTAACCACTTTGCTAATCCATCTGGTATTTTATAGGGAACGTATTCTTTGCTGGCAATCAAGCTCACCTCATCCAGGTCAAGGAGCACACCCACAGTTTGTAAATTTTTTGCGTTAGGTCGAGATACGGCAAAACTCCCAGCTATCGCGGTTGGACCAACTTGGCCTCGCAAGTGACTACCCCGCAGCGCAAAATACCCAGGTCCAAACCACGCTTTCACCACACCCTGAAGCGAGTCTAGCGTCCATCGTTGATGAAATAGACCCGGGAACTGTAGGTCTACTTGTGAGGCATTGATTTGAGCCGTCACCGCAGATTGGTAACCCCACAGTCTGCCCTGAGCATTCGCCAGTAGCGGTGCGCCTTTGTAATCTTGCATCACCAGGTTAGCCACAGACGCACTGAAGCCAAAACCGTATTGCGAATCTACAAAGGCATGCAGATTATTGATTTGACCTTGAAGGGCCAATGCTGCCAGCCAGCGCCCTGCAGGATTCCAGTCTGCCAAATGCGCGTCGACAAAAGCGCTGATAGCCGCTAAATCAAGTTGTTCAATCCACCCTCGCACCTGGGGAAGGCGTTGCTTTTCGGCACGAATAAACGTCTCAAGATCGAGTACCGGGGCCTGGGGATTCTCGACTTGCGCAGACAAATAGATCGACGACAACTCCAAAGTATCTGCTCCGGAGCGTATCTGAACTCCGGGAATATGGCCGCTGAGCCTGTCTTGTTGCAACACGCCAGCCATTGACAGAGAAATATCTACTGAGGTCTTCGTACCGGGCACCAAAAGGTTTGCAAGGGTGACTTCAATTGCGCCACCACCCACACCCGCATGGTCACGCCAAACACCATTAGCAAGATCCAATTGAAGCTCTGGCATGCCACTTGAAATTCCTCCCAAAGACAGTTTCCCGTGCAGCGCAGCGATGGTGATTTGCTCTTGCACGAAGGGTATCGACTGCTGCTGCCAATGTTGAGCAACCAACTTATTTGACTCACCCTGATGCCCGGCAGACACTTCTACCACCGCGTAGTGGTTAGCCCCCGTGTTGAGAGCAGTTGCTGAAATATGTAGCCTCCACGAATGATCTGCGTCAGTGAAAACGATATAGCCATTAACCTTCAATTCGTCGCCGTGACGTAATATTGAGCTAGGGTCAAATAACTCTTGATTGGGTGTCAGCCCTCGAAGCTGCCACCCCTGCGGAGTATTGTCAGCAAACAAAAGGACATGATTTGCCTCGACGCGGCGTGGAACTAATGCCCCACGCAACACACTCTCTATATAGTCCAATTCAACCACCAGCGCTTGAGCCTGGCCAGTTGGCAGTTGCAGAGACTCCGCCCGCAGCACTGGGTTTAAACCAGACCAACTGCCGCTTAGACCGCGCAGTTTAATATTCTGCGCCTCCAGGAGGCTGCTGATCTCGTCTTCGAAGACCGGCAGCACCAGCATCGTCAGCCGCCCCGCTAACTGTGTGATCGCAACCAGGACTAACAAAAATACGCACAACACGAATATTGGACGAAAGAGATAGTTTTCCAAGCGGCGTAAGAACGGGTGTTTTACAGACTGAGACATGAGCGTGTTAATGTTCTATCGAGAAACACTCTGCACGAGGACAATGTCAAATTGGCCTTCCCGATAACAAGGCTCAACTTGAAGGCGTACGTCTCGCTGCATAGACTGCGATAACACCGCCAGATGTTGTGCGTCTTCGTCCAAAAGTCGATCCACTACAGACTCTGTTGCTCGAATCAAGTAGTGCCCGGCAATTGACTTGTGTCGACAACGAGCATTGTAATCGTGGGATAGCCCACGTAGAACCTCAACACAAGTCGACTCGGCTGTTCTCACCAACCCAACCCCACTACAGCTCTTACAAGGGGTACACATACTCTGAGCCAAACTTTCACGCGTACGTTTACGGCTCATTTGAACCAGCCCCAAATTCGAAAAGCCTTCTATGCGAGTACGCGCAGGGTCTAGTTCAGCAGATTTTTCCAGAGTTCTTAAGACTTGGCGTTGATGTTCTTCGTCTTCCATATCAATAAAATCGATGACAACGATGCCGCCCAAATTTCGCAAGCGTAACTGCCTGGGAACGGCAGCAGCTGCCTCCATATTGGCTCGAAACACAGTTTCTTCGAGGCTGTGTCCACCAAGAAAACCGCCGGTATTTACATCAATGCTGATCATTGCTTCAGTTTGTTCAATGACCAAGGTGCCGCCAGATTTCAAAGTCACTTTTTGTTTAAGCGCGCGCAATATTTCATCTTCTACACCATGACGTTCAAATAACGGTCGCGGCTCTTGATAAAAGCACAGTCGCTCGGTAAAAGTAGGTAAAAACTCATCGATGTACCCGTGTATGCGTTCAAAAGTGGCCTTATCATCGACAAACACTTTGTCTGTAGAAGCACTGGTGAGATCCCTGACCACCCGTGAATGCAGCGGTAACTCATCGTAAACCAGGCTAGGCGCTTGCACTTGCTTGGCACGCTGGGAAACCCGCGTCCAAATACGCTGCAAAAGCTGCAGATCAGACCTTAGGTACTGCGCCCCCACACCCTCACCAGCGGTGCGAGCGATAACTCCGCCCTGCAGTGTTTGAGTGTGTTTAATGTCCGCAAGTGCCATACGCAACCGCTCTCGTTCCTCTTCGTCATCAATGCGCTGAGAAATACCCACATGCTCTTCATTAGGCATGAACACCAGGTATTTCGACACCAACGCCAACTGCGTGGACAGTCGCGCACCTTTGGATGCTATTGGATCCTTTTCTACCTGAACCAATACTGACTGGCCTTCGTGCAGTAAGTTCCGAATATCGGGTTTTGATGTATCGGATTCGGTTTCTGCCTTGAAAATTTTTGCCCGATCAATGTCTCGAGCATGCAAAAACCCAGGCCTTTTTAAGCCAATGTTAACGAAGGCGGCCTGCATACCTGGCACTATGCGCTCTACCTTGCCAAGGTAAATATTTCCCGCAACACTGTACCTACCGGCCCTGGCGACGTGAATTTCTTGCAACAAACCATGTGAAACCAAGGCAACCCTCGTTTCAAACGGACTTACATTAATTAAAAGTTCTTCTGCCATCGACCCGTAAACTCCACGTATCAATGTTGAACGATTCCAACAATCTCTCAGTTTGTAGCGTGGGTAACCCCATCACCGCACTGGAACTACCCTCTATTCTTTCGACAAATATACTCCCTATTCCTTGAATACCATAACCGCCTGCTTTATCGCCAGGCTCACCGGTTTGCCAGTAGCTGAGGGCTTCTTTTGGGGAGATCTGGCGGAACGTCACTTTAGACACAACCACCTGCGATTCCATCCGCTTAGCGTTACACACGGCCACGCCGGTATACACCTCATGGGTTCGACCAGACAGCTGTAATAACATGCGAACCGCGTCTGACTGGTCTTTCGGTTTGCCCAGTATTTGGCCATCAGATACCACAATGGTGTCTGCTCCAATCACCACTCTAGTGGCAGAGTTTGTGCTCGATGACACGCTCGCTGGTTGGATTTCGAGTCCAGCTTGGGCTTTCTCACGGGCGAGGCGCTCAACGTAGGTAGCAGGTTGCTCCTGGTGCAAAGGGGTTTCATCGATATCACAAACTTGAATGGTGAAATTAATAGCCATCTGCGCCAACAATGTATGTCGACGCGGCGATTGAGAGGCCAATATAATCGAAAAATTTTCACTCACTCTATGCGCATACCTGTGCGTATACGCAATAACAACAAGTACACAAAGGGCCACGCCATTGAGGTCATTGTGGCGACTAAAAATACCCACCAATTCCATACTCTACTCGACTCCAGGCCTAGCACCAATTCACGCAAAACCTCTGCAGCCAACACTAAAACAAATAAAACTCCACACTGTTGGAACACTGAGTACATTCGAACTCGTTCGAAAAATCGCCATGCTACATAGGTCACGGTGGCCAAGATAAAGCCGTTCAGGCCGAGTGGTTGCGCAAGCAATACGTCTACAAATAGACCCACAATCCACATGGTAATCATCCCGATGCGATGGGGTACCTCAATGGCCCAAAAGAATAACACCAGTATTAGCCAGCTAGGGCGCAGCCAGCTGAACCATTCCGGCCAACCTTCAGGCAAGTGCACGATGGACAAAACCAACGCAACTAAAAAACTCGTGAGAATGACCCATCCACCTCGCGTTGGATTCACGGCCGAACCTCTTGCTCAAGTAGCACATCAGTTTCCGAGCCCTCAAAGGCACTTTGCGCCTCATGCTCGATGACAATTTGTTGGTCAGGTTGAAAGATAACCAGGACATGGCGAGATCGATCCAATAATGCAGACGGTTTGATAACAACTTCGGCATAGGCGGAAGTGGGTTCAACCAAAACTGACATCACTGTTCCTACCGGGTATCCCGCTGGGAAGCGCCCACCTAAACCTGATGTCTCAATTAAATCACCCTCTACTACATCTGCTGAAACAGGCAGGTTTTCTAACTTCAGAACATCGAACTCACCAGTCCCACCAGCAATACTACGTACGCCGTTTCGATTTACCTGCACAGGTACCGCATGATTTTGGTCTGTGACCAGCAACACCCGGCTGGTGAACTGTGATACCTCCACCACCTGACCAAACAACCCAGCCGCATCCAGTACCGCTTGCCCTACTTCAATGCGAGCATCAACTCCCTTATCAATAATTACCTGATGCACACCAGGATCTGGGACCACACCAACAAGTTCAGCAATCAATACTTCATAGGCAAGTCTGCCTTGAGATCCTAATAAACCGCGTAATCGATCATTTTCGGCTTTGAGGGAAACAAACTGCTGGGATACTTGCGCAAGTTCGAGCACTTGGCGCTGTAGGGTTTCATTACGTTCAAGTAGTTGGCCTCTTGAGGAAAATATCAGGCCTAACTGTTCACTCAATAAATACGGTGATTGCGCAACTAGATAGATCGGGCTGGTCACCGTACCTAACCAACCACGGGCAGGTTCGATCAACCGAGTTGAGGTACCTAATGCGATGAGAATGGCTGAGGCGATCGCAAGCCCTATCAGCAAAAAGCCGGCACCAGTTTTGCGTAAAAACAGAGCCTTAATCGCCTAGCTCCCCTTTTGCTATTGCTGACAGGTTACGCGGTGGACAACAAGTCCGAGTTACCCGCAGCATCCATCAGCTCAAGCGCCTTACCACCACCGCGTGCAACACAAGTGAGTGGATCTTCAGCAATAATCACGGGCAAGCCGGTTTCTTCTGCCAATAATACATCTACATCACGCAGGAGAGCGCCACCTCCGGTAAGCACCATACCTGTTTCTGCAATATCTGAAGCCAGCTCAGGTGGGCATTGTTCCAGAGCACTTTTAACCGCTTGCACAATCATTGATAAGGGCTCTTGCAGGGCTTCTAAAATTTCATTGCTGTTGAGTGTAAAGCTGCGCGGCACGCCTTCTGCGAGATTTCGCCCACGCACATCAATTTCTCGGATGTCCTTTTGCGGATAGGCTGCACCAATTTCCTGCTTGATGCGTTCTGCCGTAGCTTCGCCGATAAGGCTACCTTGAGTACGTCTTACATAAGCCACAATGGCTTCATCGAAGCGGTCGCCTCCAACCCTAACAGTGTCGGACAAAACCACACCATTAAGTGAAATAATGGCAATTTCAGTGGTACCACCACCAATATCAACCACCATGGTGCCAACCGCCTCCTGCACGGGCAAACCCGCGCCAATGGCTGCTGCCATGGGTTCTTCAACCAATCTTACATCGCGTGCGCCAGCAGACAGGGCGCTTTCTCTGATAGCCCTGCGCTCTACTTCTGTGGACTTACACGGCACGCACACCAAAACCCGAGGGCTGGGCCGAATAAACGAATTTTCGTGCACTTTGTTAATAAAGTATTTGAGCATTTTTTCAGTGACTAAAAAGTCAGCTATGACACCATCCTTCAGCGGCCTTATCGCCGTAATATTGCCCGGTGTACGGCCGAGCATGCGCTTGGCATCTAAGCCCACAGCGGCGACACTTTTCGTATTGCCACTCATTCGAATCGCCACGACGGAAGGCTCATTTAAAACTATTCCGACATCGCGCACATAAATCAACGTATTGGCTGTGCCGAGGTCAATCGAAAGGTCGCGCGAGAACAAACCGCGGATTTGCTTGAACATCTATGGATGGACCTAGTAACAAAGCGCAATCATATGCATTTGGCCTGAGAAAAGCACGGTCTTCAATTCTGGAAAGTTAGTCAAGCGTGGCATAATGTTTGCTGCTGTTATTTATTCGCCCATTTTACCTAGGAAACCTCTGATCAATATTCAACATTTAGCACGCCTCGCACGCTTGTCCATCGATGATCAAGCAGAACAATCTGCCCGTGATCATTTGGCAAACATTATTGCCATGATCGATTCCATGCGCAGTGTAGACACTGACAACGTAGTCCCTATGGCTCACCCCATGGATGCCACGCAACGTCTGCGCGAAGACAAAGTCACCGAAAACGTGGATCGTGATCAATTTCAAGCTAATGCCCCCGCTACCGCCCAGGGCTACTACCTAGTACCCCAGGTGATTGACTCTGGTGAATAGTTAAATGCACAGCTTCGCAACCCTACGGCAGCTTTCAACAGGTCTGGAAAATGGTGAATTCTCTGCGGTTGAATTGGCCACTCACTATCTTGCTCTCATCGCCAGCAACCAGCAGATCAACGGCTTCATCACAGTGGATGAAGAACGCACCCTGGCCATAGCCGTCAAAGCAGATACAGATCGCGCGCATGGTCGCGCAACCCCTCTCACTGGCGTGCCCATTGCTCACAAAGACATCTTCTGTACCCAAGGCATGTTAACCACCTGCGGCTCAAAGATGTTGCATAACTTTGTTGCTCCCTACGATGCCACCGTGGTGTACGCGTTGGATCAAGCAGGTGCAGTGACGTTAGGTAAGACCAACATGGACGAGTTTGCCATGGGCTCATCTAACGAGAATAGTTTCTTTGGTGCAGTCACCAACCCTTGGCATATCGAGCACGTACCCGGCGGCTCTTCTGGCGGTTCAGCTGCAGTGGTTGCCGCCGGACTCGCCCCGGCTGCAACAGGCACAGATACTGGCGGGTCTATTCGCCAACCCGCTGCCTTTTGCGGCATAACCGGGTTAAAACCAACCTATGGGCGAGTTTCCCGTTACGGCATGATCGCCTTTGCTTCAAGCCTCGATCAAGGCGGCGCTCTCACTAGAGATGCTGAAGATTCTGCTCTACTACTGAGTTACATGGCGGGCTACGACAAAAAAGATTCCACCAGTGTTCAACGCCAGGATCAATGGCTAACCGACATACCCAGTGCAGGTATCGGCAACCCAGCCGAAAAACTAACCATCGGTTTACCCACCGAATACTTCATAGATATTGATGCGGGGTACATCGACCAAGTTCGACAAACCTTCGAACAGCTCGGGCATAAATGTGTTGATGTGAGCTTGTCACATACAGATGTCGCCATCGCAGCTTATTATGTAATCGCTGGCGCAGAAGCGTCCACCAACTTGTCACGCTATGACGGCGTACGTTTCGGACACCGATGTGAGCAGCCGGAATCTCTTCACGACCTCTATCAACGCTCTCGCAGTGAGGGCCTTGGGGCTGAGGTGCAGCGACGAATTCTTACTGGAACCTACGCACTTTCGGTAGGTTACTTTGACGCCTACTACTTAAAAGCACAAAAGATTCGCCGCCTTATCGCCGAAGATTTTACTGCAGCATTAACACAGGCAGATGTGATACTAACGCCCACTACTCCGGCGCCGGCGTTTCGTCTAAACGCACTCACCAAAGATCCTGTTGCCATGTACCAGCAAGATAAATTTACTGTGCCTGTAAGCCTCGCTGGATTACCCGCGCTGTCTATGCCTTGTGGTTTTGTCGAAGGTTTGCCTGTGGGCGCGCAACTGATTGCCCCAGCTTTTCGAGAAGACCTGTTGTTGGGTTTAGCAAAACAGTACCAAACCGAAACTGATTGGCATCTAGCCACACCACAAACCCATGCGGGGAGTGCATGATGAATTGGCAGAGCGTGATCGGACTCGAACTACATGTGCAGTTAGCCACTCAAAGTAAGATTTTCTCCGGCGCCAGCACAACCTTCGGCGCGCCACCAAATTCCCAAGCCTGTGCAGTGGATTTAGGTTTGCCTGGGGTGTTACCGGTACTCAATCAACAAGCCGTGGTTATGGCCATCAAATTTGGCTTAGCCATCGGTGCCAAAATCAACCTAAATTCTATTTTTGATCGCAAGAACTACTTCTACCCTGATTTACCCAAGGGATACCAGATCAGCCAATTTGAAACCCCCATCGTCGGCGCCGGTAATATTTTAGTCCACATGGCGGACGGCAGTACTCGAGACATACGCATCACCAGGGCTCATCTGGAGGAAGATGCAGGTAAATCGATACATGACCTATTCCCTGGCCAAACTGCAATCGACCTCAACAGAACCGGCACGCCATTGCTTGAAATCGTTTCAGAACCAGATTTTCGTACCGCCAGCGAAGCCGCCACCTACTTCAGACAAGTTCACGGGCTGGTTCGTTATTTGAAAATTTGCGACGGAAATCTCGCCCAAGGCAGCATGCGTTGCGACGCCAACGTATCCGTGCGACCCGTCGGTCAGGAAGCGTTAGGTGAACGCACGGAGATAAAGAACATCAACTCATTCCGCTTTGTCGAGCGCGCCATTGAGTATGAAATAGAACGCCAGATCGACGTACTGGAAAATGGCGGAATTATCGAGCGCGAAACTCGTCTTTACGATGAGATCAAAGACGAAACTCGTAGCATGCGTAGCAAAGAGCTCAGCGAGGACTACCGATACTTTCCTGACCCAGATTTACTACCACTACAAGTAAGTGAAAGCCTCCTTACGCAGATTAAACAATCCATGCCAGAACTTCCCGAGGCAAGGCGCAATCGGTACCACAAAGATCTCGAACTATCACAATATGACGCCACCTGGCTAAGTGCTGATCCCGACGTCGCCGAATATTTCGAAGTGGCTATGAAGCACTGTGGCAACGCCAAAACTACAGCTAACTGGGTGATGGGCGAGCTTTCTGCTCATCTCAACCGCTACGATGTGCCGATCGAACAAGCCCCAGTGTCCGCAGTTCAACTGGGAGTTCTCATTCAACGTTTAGATGACCAGACGCTGTCTTCAAAAACTGCCAAGACATTATTCGAAGCGTTATGGGCAAATAGCCCACAAAGCGATACGGATGCGCTAGGAGACTCAGATCCCAGCACCGCAATCGACGCACAGATTCAGACGCTAGGGCTGAAACAGATAAGCAACAGCGGCGAACTGGAAAGCATCATCGACACAATCCTGGCGGACCATCCACAACAGCTAGAACAGCTACGTAATGGCAAAGACAAAGTGCTGGGGTTTTTTGTCGGTCAGGTGATGAAGTTAACTCAAGGCAAAGCAAACCCTGCGCAAGTGAACGACATTATTCGTGCAAAGATTTGATTTAAATGGTTGTCCCCTGCAAGAGCCCTTCTGCAGCACGCAGCACATCTCGGCGACTTATTTGACCCACCAGTTTACCGTTTGATATCACCGGGTAGCGGCGTCGGTGTTCTTTAAGAAATTTCTCAGCTAACGCATAAATGTCCATTTGCGGATCCACTGTATCGACCTCCCGGCGCATGAAATCGCCAACGATGCCAACTGACTCAGCGTAGTAGCTGTCTTGCACAATAACGCGCAACAAATCGACTTCCGATAAAATCCCCACTAAGGCGCCATCGCCGTCCACCACCGGCGCACCAGATATTTGACGCTTCAGGAAGACATCCATAGCTTCCACAACATTGGTGTTCTCATGAAATGTGATCAGTCGAGTAGACATATAGTCTTTAACTTTCAATGATTTCATATCGTTCAACCTAATAAAATTAACAATGAACAACCGTCGACTAGCCTATCTGAAACTGGACTTTAAGCGCACCCCCAAGCCGTAGTATGCTTGATCGGCTAATCTTCAACGTTCTATTGATTCAACTCCAGGGGAGAGCATGAGCGAGCAGGCACTACTACCAACCGTCCCGTATATAAAAATTCCAGACAACGGAGACCCTTATCTTGAAGGTTACCGATGTGGGAGTTGTGAGGCGACGTTCCTGGGTGAACGCGCGGTCTGTTCTAAATGCGGTAGCCGCGACCAAATGTCCACAGTTACCCTGCCCAACTCAGGTAAACTTTATTCCTACTCAATCGTTTATCGGTCATTTCCAGGGATCGAGGTACCATACATCAGTGCCATAGTTGACCTGGACGACGGCACCGCAATTAAAGGCAACCTCATCAACGTGGAACCCGACCCGGCCAATATCGAATTCGACATGCCAGTAGATGTGATTTTCGCAGACGCACTCGGTCGCAAAGACAGCGAAGGCAATTCATATTTGGCTTACTTTTTTCAACCCAAAGTTTAGTGTGGTATTGCCCACGCACAATTAGGAGAAAACCATGACTGACGCATATGTAGTTGGCGTTGACATGATTAAATTCGGACGCTTTCCAGATCGAACCGTACCGCAAATTGGTGCCGAGGCTGCGTTACTGGCCTTAGACGATTGTGGTCTCACCATTCAGGACATGCAGGCCTTATACAGTGGTAATTTAGGCCAAGCCGCTGGCATGGTCGGGCAGCGCATTCTCCAGGAAATCGGTCAGACCGGTATTCCGGTAGTGAACGTTGCCAACGCCTGTGCAACCGGCGCAACTGCCTTTCGCGAGGCGTGGGCATCGGTGAAGGCGGGTTTGTACGATTGTGTGCTGGCGGTAGGTGTCGAACAAATGGGCAAAGGTTTGTTGGGCGGCGGTGCAGCCACCACAGGCATACCCAAGGAAGGTTTGCTAGGCTCAGGTACCATGCCAGCAGTGTTTGCCGAAGCGGGCATGGAACATACCCGTAAGTACGGCACTACTTTCGAACAATTTGCAAAAGTGTCAGTCAAGAACCATCACCACTCAACCCTCAATCCTAAAGCTATGTATCAAATCGAAACGCCCTTGGATACCGTCATGAATGCGGAAATGATTTCCTATCCAAATACGAAGTTGATGTGCTCAGTGAACGTAGACGGTTCTGCAGCCGCTGTGATCTGCTCAGAAAAGAAAGCCAAAGAACTGGGCCTCATGGGTCGCGCAATTAAAGTCCGAGCATCGGTTCTTGCCTCTGATCCGTGGCAGCAGCGCGACCTAGTAATGCCCGATGTTAACTCATGTACTCGTCTCGCAGCCCAAGAAGCATATGAAATGGCGGGGTTAGGCGCGAACGACATCGATCTCATCGAACTGCACGATTGTTTTGCCACTGCGGAAATACTGCACTATGAAAACCTAGGCATTTGTGGAGATGGTGAAGCGGGTCGGCTCATAGATGACGGCGAGGTTGCCCTTGGCGGTCGCATACCAGTTAATGTGTCTGGTGGATTGTTATCTAAAGGCCACCCACTAGGTGCTACCGGCATTGCAAACATCTACGAGATCAGCACCCACTTGCGTGGCGAAGCTGGTGGGCGCCAAGTTGAAGGTGCGCGCATTGGTATGACCCACGTCATTGGCTTGGGTTCTGCTTGCGCACTCCACATTCTGGAAAAAGTTTAGTCAAAAAACCGTACATGCCGAGCGGGACCTTGCTTTATGCGTATCGGCGTTGTCAGCGACACCCATAACAACTTAAAAAACGTCGCGAAAATTGTTGAAATTTTCAATGCTGTGAAAGTTGATCGAGTGGTGCATACCGGTGACATTACTCAGGCTAAAACACTAGATGTCTTTGCTAACTTAGACGCTGCAATGTTTGGCGTATTTGGTAATAACGATCAAGAACGAGACGCCCTCGAAACAGCCATAGAAAAACACAAGTTCATTTTTTGTGACCCACCTTTTACGACAACATGGTGCAACCGAAAACTCATTGTTGTACACGACCCTCTGGAATTTGACGGCCACCTCACAGCACATCATCAACTCGCCCTGCACGGTCATACCCATCGCTATCGACTAGAGCAATGGGGAGATCAGACCTGTATGTTCAACCCGGGAGAGTGCGCAGGTCATATGCCAGAGCTTAACGCCGTCGGCGTAGTTGACTTGATCACTATGCAAACTGAGCTGCTGCGTTTTTAGTCGCGACCAGTTAGTCGTCCATGGCTTGCAAGTCAGCCTCTAGTTTTGCCAGATATTGAGGTTAATTCAGGACCGACTAGCCGCCCAAGGCTGCCAGCAACTCACTAATACGTTGCGCATTTTTCCCCATATCAGATTCGCCAACCCTTGAGACACTGCGAACATCTACTACTGAACCACTACTTTCAGCGCGCACGCGTACCACCACGTCGTCCTTAAAACCAAACCAGAACGTGGTGGCGGTAGCCTCAACACGTCCCTCACTTGTGTTGTTATCAACAATTTCTAAGCCCATGTTTTGCAGAGCTGAAACCACCTTTGTCAACATCTGAGTTTGGCTCACCGACGAAATTAACGGCTTCACGTAGGGGTATGCTTGTTGCTGAAGTGGCGCGAGCTTGTCAGCATCGTATGCCAGTGAGTTCGCCCCTGACGCTTCTCGAAGGGCGACTATTTTGTCGAATTGTGGCGGGTTGATGGTGTCAGTACTGATATTGTGAATAGGCGGAACTGACACGGCGAGCATGAACTGATTACCCATCAGCGCCAACACAACTGCGCTAAGTGCCACACCAATAAGCGCACTCTTGCGTTCGGCCAACATCTTTTTTGAATTGGCATATACCACAGCGATAATGCCGAGGAAAAATACCATTGTCGCCAGGACCACACCAACCGCCAGTAAGGCGAACCCACCCATAAAGCTCCAAATGCCTAACTTGGTGCCTACGGCTCCTAAGGGCAACGCCACCACAGCTACTATAGCGCCGATCAACAAGGCATTACCCCACCATTTCTTACTGCTTTGACTTTGACCTTGATCTAGCTCACTCATTTCACCTTACCCACCTGTTGGTTTGAATTTTATCTTTGTTAGGCAATCGTCGCACCACCATCCACCACTATGTTTTGACCTGTCGTGAACGACCCTGCTGCGGATGCAAGATACACTGCAGACCCGGCGATCTCCCGCGGCTCGCCGATCC
>JAADHW010000158.1 GCA_013151695.1 Gammaproteobacteria bacterium | reverse complement strand
CGTCAAGAAATGGCCCGTCGACTGTCCTTTTAAATCTTAGCGCGCCCATTCGGTAAACGTCGTGTACACCCAGTAGGTAGTCACTTTCTAGAAGAGTGTTAGGTCGGCGATTTTCTTCATGTGCTCTAATTGCCTCTCGACGCTTCATTAATAGACGCCCCCATCGATCAGGGCACGAGTCGAGAAATACACGAAAATTGTTGTTGTTGTCTGGAAACTGTTCGCCACTATACAGGCCGAGCGCAGGATCAAGTTGCTGAGCTTCTTCGGATTGCAGCCAAGCTTCGTTGTAGGAAAAACTAAAGTTCTCCCTCGCTCGGACTGTGGACGTACGAAGGGTGCCCACGGGTGTAGGGTTGGGCAGCCCCTGCCAGTCTGCGAAAACTAAGATTTCGTCGTTCACTTTCGAACACCCATGGCTTTGATGTCTTGCAGCTTGCGACCTAACTCATCGTCCCTCGCAACGAGTGCCAGGTCATCAGCCAACCCAAGTACGTTCAAAATAGCAGCATAGTGGCCAATTGAGACCCCTGGGTCGCCCTTACTAATGCGTCTTATCGTTAACCGACTAAGTCCCGTTCGTTCGGACAACAAAGTTTGAGTGTACCCGCGGCGTTTGCTGGCGAGCAGGATATGTTCCCCAAGCTGGGTGAGCGCCTTTTGCGCTTTTGGAAACACCACAGCTTTACGCCGATCTACTTGGTTTGTGGTCATCATTTATATCGATTTCTCAAGATATGGTTACTATAGTGCCCATGTGCTCGAAAAACAAGAATATGGATACTATTGCTCTCATAAAATCAATTTTTGGTAAGTATATGATCCAATAGACTTTTGGATGCGATCCTTCTCCTCACGCACTGTTTCTTGCTTGACTTGTACCGTTTACATTTGTAATCATACAAATATGATTACAGACGTAAACATAAGTGATGCAGAAAGAGTTGTTATAGAAACACTTTGGTCGCTAGGTCCCATGACTGCGCTGGAGGTTGCGAAAGAGCTAGCTTCTGAAAACGATTGGAGCATTGCGACGGTTAAAACGTTGCTTGGCAGATTGTTAAAGAAAAAGGCTATTGCAGCGAAGCCACAAGGTCGTCGATTTATCTACGAAGCGAAAATGTCTCGTGATGAGTATGTGGGAGCGCAGAGCGAGCGGTTGGTCGACAAACTCTTCGGTGGCCGTATTGCTCCACTGGTCAGCCATTTTGCTGAAACCAAAGGTCTAACCGCTAAGGATGTTGAGGAACTACGCCAACTTTTGGATAGGCTTCAATGACCAGATGGTTCGAGCTAGTGACAACCGGCAGTTGGGTTCTAACTTTGGCAATTGCGTTGATACTTATAATCAGGCCAATGGTCAGACGCCTGTGGGGTTCAATTCCCGTTTATGCGCTATGGCTGATTCCCCTTTTTGTTGTATGCGTTGTGTTGTTTGCGCCACGCTCTGAGGGCCCAAGGCTATTGAGTCGTGCTGAGTTTATGCAGAACCAACAAATAGGCTATGTTGACATAGCAGCAGGAACAGGGGTCGCGTTTGTTATCTGGTTATTAGGCTTTGGGGTCGCCGTTGCGGTCGTATTTATGCGTCAATATAAATTTGAAACGCAATTGGGCGAAACGATTCTCTTCGATGTCATACGTAATGTACCCATTCTGAAAAGCGCGACCACGTTGACCCCCATGGCGCTTGGTATCTTGAACTGGCGCATTGTAGTCCCGGACGATTTCGAGCATATGTATCCAATGGAAATGCGCAAGCTCATTATTTCTCATGAACTTGTGCACCTTCGACGACGCGACCCGTTTGCGAACGTGCTTGCTGAAATGGTCCGATGTCTTTTTTGGTTTCATCCTTTGGTCTATTGGGGAATACACTACTATCGCATTGATCAGGAAGCTTCATGCGACGAAATGGTTCTGCGGTCGTCACCCGACAGCCGCGCAATCTATGGTGAAGCACTGTTGAAGGTCGCCTCATCACATACGCATATCACGAACAGTTGGCGAAAGTCGAAGCATGAAGTAGAGAGACGCATCGTGATGTTGATACTGCCGATAAAGTCGAGGGCGATTCGTATTCGTGGACTCATGGTGGTGACTGTTTTGGCGCTTTTAGCTGGGGTAGGGGCGAACGGTTTAGTGCCCCCTAAATCGCCAAGAATGTTGAGTGTTGGAACACATGACTTTTTGTTAGAGCAACTTCCTGAAGAGGAGCTAGGTCAGAACTTGCTGAAAGCGGTGACCGAGGGAGATCTCTCGCTCACAAGGCGTCTATTGCGGCTTGGAGCACCCACGGAATATGCTCAACCTAGCATAGGCACTGCGCTCATTCTCGCAGCAAAAATTGGTCGTTATGATCTAGTAGAACTGCTGGTTGAGGGGAAGGCAGATGTAAATGCTTCCGTCCTGAGTGCGGGTAGTCCGTTAATTATGGCGGCGAAGTTCAACCGCCAAAAAATTGCTCAGCTACTCATTGAGCATGGAAGTGACGTAAACGAGCATGTTTTTCTTGATGAAACGCCATTGATCAACGCAGCAAGATTTGGGCACCTCGAGTTAGTAAAAACACTCATCGAAGCGGGCGCGTTAGTTGATAAATCAGTTACAACGTTTTCCATTACACACCTACCGCTTGGCACTAAGTCGCCTTTGAGTGAAGCCCGACGAATAGGTCACGCGGATGTTGTCAGCCTCCTGAAGTCGAACGGTGCATAACATGTCCGTTGTATTACCTCTCATCGTTTGTGCATTTTTGATATCAGGCTGCACTCGTCACAGCGAAGTTGTCGTCGAAACACCTGGTGGTACGATTCGTGGGATTGAGACGGATGGCGTTCACCGCTTCCTTGGTGTTCGATATGCTGAGCCCCCAACTGGAAAGTTACGCTGGAAGCCGCCTGTGCCGATTTTGAAGTGGGAAGGAGTTTTAGACGCGGATGAGTTCGGACCGTGGTGTCCTCAATTTGATTTCGAAAGACGTCAAGAAGGGGAGGTTCATTCAGGCGAGGGTTGGAC
Organism: Gammaproteobacteria bacterium; assembly: GCA_013151695.1. Classification (GTDB taxonomy): domain Bacteria; phylum Pseudomonadota; class Gammaproteobacteria; order Pseudomonadales; family Azotimanducaceae; genus UBA4421. Next base: position 17,768 of record JAADHW010000158.1, on the reverse strand, counting down.
TATTTTTCGCAACGTCCCATCCAATCACGCGAGTCAGGAAGACTGCCTGAGTGTGAATGTATTTACTGCTGCCGCCGATGGCACAAAAAAACCAGTCATGGTGTTTCTGCATGGGAATGCTCTGGGTAGTTCTTATCCAATGTACGACGGTACCGATATGGCCAAAGGGGGTGTCGTCTATGTTTCGATAAACTATCGCTTGCATTCCCTTGGCATATTTGCGCACCCGTCTTTAACCGAAGATGCCAAACCCGATGAGCCGCTGGGTCGTTACGCTGAAATGGACCGCCTCGAAGCGCTGCGATGGGTTCAACGAAACATTGCTGCTTTTGGTGGCGACCCAACACAAGTTACGCTTGCAGGAAATAGCGAAGGGGGGGCAGCGATCTTGCAGTTGCTTAGTAATCCTGCGGCGCAGGGTTTGTTTCACCGTGCAATTGTTCAGTCCGGCAACGGATGGTGGGCACCTCTAAGTCACCAACAACATGAGGAACTCGGTTGTTACCTTGCCAGTCTTTCTGGGTTGAATGGCTGTGACTCGACGGCTGAAGAATTACGAAGCTTAGAGTGGAGTGAGATTCCGGCGACTGGACCCTATACCATCGATGAGCGCCAAAGAACTATCGGTGCTACGCAAGCGATTGAGTCTGGCCGGGTTTTGGATGTACCGCTGTTGATCGGCTGGAACGATTTTGACGGTTCCTCATTGAGATATTCGCCACAAGAGGTCATTGATCATACACATCCAGAAGTACTGGCGGCGTACGACACTAACAAACCTATGCAAGACCTGGCCTATGAGATTTACACCGATCTACACTCAGGTGCCCCGGCTCGTTGGGTCGCCAATAAATTGCAAGACGGAGAACCAGTCTATTTGTACCTGTATACCTATGTGATTTCGTGGGATAGAGATAGTGTGCGTGGGGCGGAACATGGTTATGAAGTTCCGCATGCACTAAGTACGCTTGAAGAAATGCTTGATGATACCTTCCCCTTTCTTTCTAAAGTGCTATTAGACGACGAAGATCGCCAGATGACATATGTGATGCACCATTGTTGGCTGTCATTTGTCAAAACAGGGAAACCTAGTTGTCCGGGTGCTCCCGATTGGCCCGCCTATAATAGAGACTCAGATAAGCTGATGAAGCTGAATCTCGAACCAAAAATAGTTTCTGGGTTTCGCGCGCGACAGCTGGATGCGCAGGAAATGCACAGATCTCATTACTTTGAACAGGTGAAAAAGAGCATTCGTCGGCTATTGGCCGAGGGGGTTTAGCAAGTTGTTGGTGGTTAGTTGCAGTACGTCAGATCAGTTCGAGAAACCCGCCAACTCCAAACCCCGAAGGTACAAATCTATTTACTCTTTGGTGCCGAGCGGTCACTGTTTTTAATCAGCAACACCAACAGTTCAACTACCTGGGGCTCGGCATGAATTGCGCTCGTTACACGTTGCGTAGAGTATGTATTCAAACTGCAGATTTTCTTCAAGTTCTATTCAGAATTAAGCCAGACAATATTAAAGCGCCCAGGTAGTATTAATTGGATCATTCAGTTGGCGAAACCCAAAAGGATATACACAATGACAGTAAAGGTAGACGTTGATGCAGAAGCGCTGCGCGATCAAGTCAGAGAAAAGTACCGCGCCGTTGCCCTCGACCCACAAGCAGAGTTTCATTTTCATACTGGCAAACTGTTGGCAGAAAGGCTTGGGTATGCGAAATCTGTGGTCGAAGCATTGCCTGACCAAGCGGTCGAATCGTTTGCCGGGGTGGCCAATCCCTTTTCGCTCAGAGACGTGTTACCTGGCGAGAAAGTTTTGGATGCCGGTTCAGGTAGCGGCTTTGATTGTTTTGTAGCCCGACAATTGGTGGGTGAATCTGGCCACGTGGTTGGCATAGATATGACGGATGAAATGCTGGCCAAATCTAGCTCGCTGGCGCAGGACATGGATCTCGACAATGTGGAGTTTCGCAAAGGCTTACTCGAAGCAATGCCGGTCGAAGATAATTGGGCAGATGTTGTTATCAGCAACGGTGTAATCAACTTATGCGCAGACAAATCGAGCGTAATGGCTGAAATCATCAGAGTCCTTCGTCCAGGGGGATACTTACAGTTCGCTGATATCGCCAACAGCAAACCTGTACCGGCGTCAGCAATGGAGAATATTGACCTTTGGACGGCCTGAATCGCGGGAGGCCTGCCGTGTGCAGGCTGGAAGGAACTGCTGCAACAAGCTGGTTTTGTTGATGTGGAAATTGGATCGGCGGTGAATACCTTCGAGGGTGCATCCGGCGAAGACAATGCCCAGGCTTTTGGGGTTTTCGGGTATGCCTTTTGTGCGCAGAAACCGGGCTAAATATCGCTTATCGTTCTAGTAGGTTTGCACTTGCCTATAATGTGACCTTGCGAAGCTGAGGTGGACGAAGCCCTGAAAGAAGTGGTCGAGACCGGGGCAACATTGGGAAATCGCATTTAACCCATTTCAGTGGATTGGACCCCAGGATGATCCAGACTAATTGATAAGAGCCTGGTTCGATATTTGGTTTTGGCCGCACGAATGAGTGCCTCAATAGTAAGGCGACAACCTAAAAGACTGAGCGCTATCATTGTGATTGGTAGCAATAGAAAAATCACCAAACCTAAGATTAAGACCTTCACTGAAGTTCCCCTGTCTGCGACTTCGAGTGAGTAGTGTAGCAGTGGGGTAAAGGCTTAAAGTAAGCGGATTGTAGTGGTTTATTCCCGTCCGGTTACATCCAGTTTTGCTTTATCCACTTTACTGTTTTGTTGATATCAGCTGCAATGCCTACCTTTTCCATCTGCTTTATACGCTTGTGATCGTCGATTTTGTAGTTCTTGTTTAGCAGGGGTGATAGTCGATGGTAGTGGTCACCCAACAATTGTTGGCATTGATAATCTGCAATGCCAGCGACTCCATCCATCATTAAAGACAGTAGCGGCTTAGCCCATTGTGCATAGCCCCAATCGTTGACCATTTTGGGTATGTATTCTGTGACTTCGCCGGTGCCTAGTGATAACAAGCGTATTTCCGGCAATGCAGGGGTGGGCTTGTATTTTCTTTGTTGAGACTGTGCCAACGCACACATAGACGGGTTGTTGGCGTACACCCCGCCATCTATGTAGCCATCTACTGAGGGGAAAAATGTAGGCGCTGCACTGGTGTATAAACCGACATTGACAACGCTTTCAGCTCGATCATTACCAGCACCAACAAAATTATGAAACAATTTTGGTTTCCAGGCTCTGGAATTTGCTGTCTTTGATTTATTCTCCAGATCAAATGAAGGTATGAGCACACGCTTTTTTAAAGCCCCTAACTTGGTGGCACCAAACATGCGCACAAGCTCTTTCTTAAGGCCTCGGGTTTTGTAGTCTGCACCGAATAATTTACCGACATCTTTGATGTTGTCGAAAAACGAATCATCAAAAATGTTGTCGCCACGCTGTAGATACAGGTTGTGAATGTCCTCTAACGGCGTTTTGTTAGCGATGCCTAGCGCGATAAGCCCGCCTGTAGATGTCCCGGCGACCAGGTCGATATTGTCTAGGAAGGCTTCGCAGCCTGGCTCACTGACAATGCGTTTGAGTATTGCGGTGGTAATTACTCCGCGTAGACCGCCGCCATCTAGGGTGAGTATCCGGTAGATTGACATGGTTAGAACTCCGTTTGAGCTAGCCTCATAACCCTAGCTCATACGATGAAGTGCGCAGATCTTATTGCCGGATGGATCGCGCAAGTATGCCAAATAGATATTACCAAATGGACCTTCGCGGACACCTGGGGGATCTTCACAGGTAACCCCGCCATTGGCTATTCCCGCTGCATGCCATGCATCTGCTGCGGCTGAATTACTGGCCTCGAAGCCGATGGTACTGCCGTTGCCATTGCAAGCAGCCTCGCCATCGATCGGTTTGGTGATTGCGAATATGCCGGTTTTTGTTACATAGAAACAACGGCCTTTGTCATCGATGGTGCCGGGTTTGTAACCCATAGCGCCTAACGCAGCGTCATAGAAGGTCTTCGATTCTTCTACATTGTTTGCCCCAACCATAATGTGACTGAACATTTCTTCTCCTCAAATTAAAAATATTTGCGCCACCCGTTAGCGCATGTCAATAATATTCATTGCTGCACCCATTGCAATCACCTTGAATATTAGTGAAGCTGCAATTTTGGCAGGTTGTCCGATAATTGATTTCTTGGGCTAGGGACTAAGGCGCTGATGTCACCTCTGGCAGACAAAACCTATCGAAGAATGTTCGCTGCGCAAGTTGTGAGCTTGGCCGGGACTGGATTATCAAGTATCGCACTGGCGTTGTTGGCCTATGATATGGCAGGCGGTGATGCAGGCTTCATTTTAGGCACTGTATTTGCCATCAAAATGGTCGCCTATATTGGCATCGCGCCCATTGTTGGTGCATTTTCTGATCGACTCTCGAGGCAGACGTTGCTCGTTGTGCTTGATTTGATCCGAGCATGTGTTGTCATCAGCATTCCGTTTGTGTCTGAAGTCTGGCAGATATATGTGCTGATTTTTGTATTGAATGCATGCTCAGCAGGATTCACGCCAACCTACCAGGCCACCATCGTCGATTTGTTGCCTGATGAAGCGCAGTACACTCGGGCGCTTTCGCTGTCTCGCCTCGCATACGATCTTGAAAATTTGCTAAGCCCGTTGCTTGCTGCCGCCGCTTTGCTGGTGCTGAGTTACAACGCTTTGTTTGTTGCAAATGCAATAAGCTTCATTGTCTCTGCTTTCCTTGTCTTGTCTGTTCGACTGCCCTCACTTCAATCTCAAGAACGTCGAGATGAGAATGGCTGGACGAATGTGATGTTTGGTATTCGTGCCTATCTTGCAACACCTAGGTTACGTGGACTTCTGGCGCTTTCTTTGGCGCTGGCGGTTTCAGGGGCCATGGTCATTGTTAACACGGTGGTTTATGTGCGCAGCTACCTGGGTGGCACGCAAAGTGAGACCGCTTGGGCTTTTGCAGCATACGGAGCTGGTTCCATGACTATCGCCTTAATGCTGCCTCGTTTGCTTGATCGCTTTGCCGATCGACCGTTTATGTTGACTGGAGGCGGTGTGTTAGTGGTGGGGTTATTGTTTGGAGCTTTACAGCCGAATTTGGTCTGGCTATTGGTGTTGTGGACAATACTTGGTATGGGCAGTTCTTTGATACAAACACCGGCGGGTAGATTATTACGAAAATCTGCCGGTGAGGCGGACCGGCCGGCATTGTACGCTGCGCACTTTGCTCTGTCGCATTGCTGTTGGCTTGTCGCCTACCCTGTAGCTGGATGGATAGGTGGCACCTTTAGTTTGTCCGTTGCTTTTGTGGTGCTGGCTACTATTGCTCTCGCTGCAACAATAGTGGCGTTACTATTTACCCCAGCTGTAGACACGCTAGACCTAAACCATTCGCACTGCGCTCAGTGCCACGAACATCGACATGTACACGATGAGCATCATCAGCATTCCCACGAAGGCTGGGAAGGACCAGAACCCCACCGTCATGAGCACCGGCATACATCCGAGAAGCACACGCACCCCTTTGTCATTGATCGACATCATCTGGTGTGGCCTTGAGTATGTGGGGGTGTTAAAGCGCATCAGCTAGAGTGTTGGTGATCCTGGTTAATCTACTTGTCGACACAGTCGCTAATATAGTTAGGGTGAGGCAGGTTTCTGGCAATTTTTCATAGTGACCGCTGGTGTGAAAATGTTAGGATTGGGCGGCCTTAAACCAAAAGGAAATTCTTATGAAAGCAATCGTCACTGGGTCTTTGTTGATGATTACGTTAGCCCTCAGCGGGTGTGCGTCGAGTGGCGTGAATACCCGTCTCGACGCCTTGGAAGCAGAACTTAGTCAGGTTAAGCGTGCAGCAGATCTGGCCATGCAAAATGCCCGAGAAGCGCAGGCTGCAAGTTCGGCGTCTAAGACAGAAATTGCTCAAGCAACGCGAATAGCACAACAGGCGCTAGACACAGCAACCGAAGCTGCTGAGCGTACTTCACGCATGCAAGACGAGTGCTGTGGCGGTAAATAGATAAGCCTTGTCGAGAACAAGTTAGCTCGGCGAACAGCTAATTCTCAGCGAACAGCTAATTCTCGGCGGACAGCTAATTAGAGATGCGCGTGGGCAATCCGGTTCCAGCCCGCGCCACTTGCGTAGCAAGCCTCCAGTCTATCGAAACGGTAGATTGTTTCGTGGCCTTAATGATGAGGCCAACAGCCTGAGTCAAGTGGTTGCTGTGCTCACTTTCGGCATTAGTGGGGTATGATTCCAAATAGAGGGAACCTTGGTGCCAGCCAACTTTGTGAGGTTGGTTTAAGATCTGTACCGGTGTGCCGTTCGGCACTGCCTTTATAAGCGATTCGATGTGCGGGTTGTAAAGACGTATGCACCCCTGTGAAACACGTTGGCCGACACCAAACGACTGATTGGTGCCATGGATGAAATATCCCGGGCTTGCTAACTTTATCGCATATTTGCCTAATGGATTATCAGGTCCGGCAGGCACGACAGCGGGTAGCGTTTTACCTCGGGCAGCGTGTTCGCGGCGAACAGATGCAGGTGGTGTCCATTCTGGGTTCTCAATTCGTGCCACGGTTTGGGTCTTGATGGTGGGCGTGGCTGATCCCTCACGACCAATCCCGGCAGGAAATACCGATAGTTGGGCATTTTCGGTATCGAAGTAGTACAAACGTCTTTCACTCAGATTCACCACGATACCTTGTCGAGGTACGTCTGGCAGAATGAAAGCCGTGGGCAGCACAATTTGAGTGCCTCCACCAGGTAACCACGGATCTACGCCTGCATTGGCTCGTTTTAACGCCGCGAAGCCAACGCCATTTACACGAGCGATAGCCGCAAACGTATCTTCGTACTCTAGTTGTTTGTACTCTAGAGTGCCGACTAAAAAATCCGTTTGTTGCGGTAAAGGGTAGGTTCGTTGAGGATCTGCATGCGCGGACAGACCGACGCCAGCTATTGCAATCCAAGCCCAGAAAAAATTTAGCCTCAGTAGCTGCAGCTTAGCCTCTCACGCCCGTTGCAAAGCGCTATCATACTCTAACTGCCAGGTTCTTAGGTCATGTTAAAACGACTGACAACAAAATTTACACCACTAAACTGATAGAGAATGAAAGGTTGTTGGTTCGACACGCTATAAGCTTGTCCATACTGGTGCACAAAAACGCAAAATGTTGTTGTGCCTAGTGCACTCCAGGCCTCCGGGGTTGCGCCAGACACATAAGCAACAATGGGTTCTGCGTGTGCGAGTACGTCACTCCAAATTTCCATGCAGCGTGTAGTACCTGTTCCTGTCGCTGTAGGCCAGCCATTACTAGTGAACTCAATAGTTGCGCTGTTTACTACAGTAGATGCAGGTCGCCCACCAACCAACCATTCGCTATGAAGGGTTGAAAGGCTTGTTTCGAACGCGCCAGCAGTTGATGTTGCGGCTGCTATTCGTGATTGATCGTTGACGTCGATGAAACGCGGCAACAACATCGCCATGAGAATGCTGATTAATATGATGGTGACAACTAGCTCTACAAGGGTGAAGCCGCGCGCCGGGTTACTATACGGTTGCATGCCTTAAAGTGTAGATCATGTTTGGACTTTTGCCGGGACTATATCAATCTAAGGTTTGAGCTTTTGAGACTTAATCAGAGGCTCCCTAGGTACTGTAGGCATTGCTCGTGCAGACGCTGTGAGATACTCCAACAGTGTATTTACCAGTTAGGTTTGCCGTGTAACGTAGACGTCACAGGGTGTGGTATTAAGTACTCCCTGTGTGGTAGACCCTAAAACAAGTCGACTAAACGCGCCGCGTTGCCGTGCGCTCATGATGATTAAATCGGCCTGGCTATCTTTTGCCGCTTGTACGATTTCATGGCGTGGATCTCCCAAACGTAGTTCCAACTTGCTAGGATCTAAACCAGCATGTTCTATTCCACTGCGTAGTTGTGCCAAGGTTTGAGTTTGCAACCTGTTCATTAGATCTTGATAAGACACGCTCATGTTTGCTCCAATCGATTCCCCGGGAAAGAATGAAGACAGCGGTGTAATTACCGAAAGGAAGGTGTAGTTCGCCTCGGAGCAAAGCATTTTTTTGGTTTGGTCGCAAATGTTGTCTAGATCGGTTGATGTATCCAGGCAGATCATTATTTGTTGGTAGCCACTTTCGTTGGGTGATGAACCGTCAGGATGTACTGCCAGTAAATCGACGTCGGTATTGTTGAGCACGGCTTGGGTAGTAGAGCCAAGCAAGCGGCTGAGTCCGCTGCGATTATGTACGCCCATAACAATCAGTTTTGCGTTCAGGCTTTTACATTTTTGTTCTATAAGATCTGCAGGAGAACCTTCAACTACCAATAAGTCTGCGTCCGGACCAATATCTCTTCTGAGCGTTTCTGTTCGAGCTTTGATTTCGCCACTCAGCCAACTAGATGAGTATTCCGCCAAAGGCGTAAAGTCTAAATCTGCGTAGACTTCAAGCGCGGGTCTAACAACACTGAGGATACTCACAGATGCGTCTATTTGTTTGGCAACTTGCTCTGCTACCTTCCAAATGTGACGGCTCTCTTCGTTGGCCTCCAAAGCCACCAAAACTCTGTCCATAGCTGATCCTGATGGTAACTAGCTGAACATCCATTGTAGCGAAAGCAAGCCGACCACAACAAGTAAGCCGCCAACAAGTAGGGCGCCGCCAGCGACTACTAAGGTTTTATTCGTTTCTTCTAACCACATTTCATACTCCTACCTTTTGTTTACGTTCTAATCCTCCCGCACAAAGTTGTTGGTGGGAATACGCATATACCGAAGGGCGGGTATTGGCTTGTAGGGACAATCACTTAGTGACTGCTGTGGAGGTTGCATCGATCATATGGTCAGGTGATTAAATGGGTCTATTGAGAGACGGCGCGGCAGCGTAGAATGGATGCTGCGACGAGATTGTGATGTTTAGAAGCAAAGGGCTACATATTAGTGGATTCGAAACGACAACAATGGCTGGCGAGAAATGCCCACGTTATACTCGATGCTGTGGTAGATGCGATTATCACCATGGATACCAAGGGTATCGTGCAAATCGTCAACCAAGCCGCAGTAGACCTTTTTGGTTATCCAGCCCATGAGTTGGAGGGCCAACCGATTACAACTCTAATGCCCGAGCCTTATCGCTCTCAACACGCGGGTTATGTGGATTCCTATTTGGCTTCAGCGCAAGCAAAGATTATTGGCGTTGGTCGTGAGTTGGTCGGGCAGAGAAAAGACGACAGCATTTTCCCCATCTATCTGGCCGTCAGTGAAGTGCGGTCTGCTGAAGGCGTTTACTTTGTTGGCATCATTCGCGACTTAAGCGAGCACAAAGTGGCACAAGAAATGTTACTTAAGCAAAAAGACCATTTGGCGCAAGTAGGGCGCTTAAGCACCATGGGAGAAATGACTGCGAGCATAGCCCATGAAATCAATCAGCCCCTTACTGCAATTTCGATGTATGCCCAAGCGTGTATCAGATTGATCGAGAAAGGCGCGCCTAAGATGGACACAGTGTTAGAGGCAGTTCGCAAATTGAACGATCAGTCGCTGCGTGCGGGAGCGATCATCGAGCGGGTTCAGCGCTTTGTACAGAATGTAGGCGGGCAACGAGACCTTGTCGATTTGAACACGGTGCTACTCGACCTAAGATACTTGGCGGTAGGAGATGCGAGGCTACACGGGGTTGAGCTTGTTTTCGATTTGACCCAGCCCTCGCCTAAATTATTATGTGACCCGATTCAAATTCAGCAGGTTGCACTTAATCTGATTCGCAATGCGATTGACGCAATGTTTGAAATTGATTGTAAGTACGGCCGAGAGATCAAAGTAGTGTCTTCTGTGAGCACAAAGGCGAGCCAAAAAATTGTGGAGGTGAGGGTTCAGGATTGTGGACCTGGCGTTGACGAGGAGAACGCCGCGAAGCTATTTACCGCGTTTCATACCACTAAGCGAGACGGGATGGGAATGGGCTTATCAATTTGTCGCTCTATTGTTGAAGAACATGGAGGTGAATTGAATTTTTGTAACAATGCCGAAAATGACAAGAATAATCACGGTGCGAGTTTTTACTTTCGAATTCCGTTAGGAGCAGAACATGAGTGAAGTAGGAAAGGTTTTTGTCGTCGACGATGACGAAGCTGTAAGAGATTCCATAGGTATGCTTTTAGATTCCGTAGACATGCCGTACACGAGTTTTCATAGCGCTGACCAATTTCTAAGCAAATTTGATGAATCTCAAAAAGGTTGTTTAGTGTTGGATATTCGCATGCCAGGTATGAGTGGTCTTGATTTACAACAAAAGCTCGTGGAAATGAAGGCAAATATCCCCATCGTGTTTATAACTGGGCATGGTGATATTCCTATGGCGGTAGAGGCTATGCGGCGCGGCGCAATAGATTTCATTCGCAAACCCTTTCGAGATCAGGAATTGTTGGATCGGATCAACGAAGCATTGCATCAAGATGAGCAACTGCGGGTACAAGATGATGACCTTGCCAAGGTCCAATCTCTGGTTGCGGGCCTCACGGACAGAGAGCAGCAAGTCTTCGAACGCGTTTGCGAAGGCCAAGCAAATAAAGTCATGGCCATCGAGTTAGGAATTAGCGAACGAACGGTGGAAATTCATCGTAGCCAAGTCATGCACAAAACTGGCGCGCGGTCATTAGCTGCGTTGGTTCGCCTTAAGCTAAAGCTAGAAACTGCTTAGTGCGCTTAGCGCTTTTGCACCTCGTAAATGCCGCCGGAACCTAAGCTCTCAATTTCATATTGTAAGAAACCGCGCGCGTAGTCCGACGAGGTCGCTTCTTTTAAGTCCGCAATACCTTGGACCAACAAGGCTTCCAAAATATCTGTGGCGTCGAGACTTTCTTGCTTGCCTTCGACAGTGGCTTTAGCGATCAGATCTTTAGCAATACTGTACTTACTCATATTTTAATCGGAGTTCGGTTGTTTCGTTACTGCTATATTAACTGTTGTAGTGGACTACACTCAATCTCGGAAATTACTTAGGTCGTATGGCCTTTGACGTGGGTGAGAACCCTTCTTATAGTGCGTCCAAGTTCTGAGGTGCTGTAGGGTTTGTGAAGGAACGCGTCTATGTTAGAACCTTGGGGCTGATCAGCACCACTGACTAATAAAACCACAATGTGTGGATACTCTTGCTTAACAATTTTGGCCAAATGTTCTCCCAGCATATTTGGCATTGTTTGATCAGTAACGAGTAACTCTATTGTGTTTCCTTTTGCACTCAAAATTTCCAATGCTTGCTGCGCGTCGTTGGCAATGAAAACCTTGTAGCCCAATTTACCTAACGATTGTTCTGCGATACTGGTCAGCGCAGTCTCATCATCAACAAAAAGAATGCTTTCGCTGCCGTCAATATTATTTTGATGTTCTGAGGGTGGGTCTACCTCAAATTGTAAATTTTCCCTGCAAGGTAGCAATATGGAGAAGTGAGTTCCTTCTCCTTTTTTGCTCTCGACCTTAACTAGGCCTTGTAGTTGAGTCACTATCCCATGTACCACTGCGAGCCCAAGACCAGTGCCTTCTCCGGTTTTACGCGTAGTAAAAAACGGGTCGAACATTCTGGATTGTGTGTAGTCGTCCATGCCAGAGCCGGTGTCTGAGATCATCAATCTTATGTGTGGGCCTGGTTGTAACACAGCAAGCGAACGTGCTTCTTCAAGATCAACTTGGTGAGATTCCAGTATCACATGGAGCATGCCGCCTTGTGTGTCCATGGCTTGGCAAGCATTGGTACACAAGTTGAGTACGATTTGGATCAATTGAGATGGGTCAGCGAGCACTGTTCCACTGCCGGCTGAAAGACTCTCCTTCAAAATGACATTGTTAGGCAGAATGGGTCGAACCAGTTGAATGGCTTCGGCGACAACTTCAGTTACATCTACCGGCTTCAGTTCTAAGTTTGATCCACGTCCAAAGGTGAGAATACTTTGAATGAGTTCTCTTGCNNNGGCGACAGATGAGTCTAATCGGTTGAGATAGGTACGAGCAGGGTGAGTGTCTGATATCTCACCTCGGCTAAGCTCGGCGTAACCTAAAATTGCACTCAGTATGTTGTTGAAGTCGTGGGCAACACCGCGAGCAAGGGTGCCCAAAGATTCCATTTTCTGTGCTTCGCGAAGCTGTAGTTCCAAATTCCGAACTTGAGTGACATCTGCTCCAGACATTAAGACTCCGCCTTCCTGATCGTGCTCCACAGGCAATGGAATGGTATGCCATGCTATCAAACGCTCAGTGCCGTCTTTGGTGGTGATGGGTGATTCGGAATAAGCGTATTGATCAACCCGGAGAATGCGTTCGTGAACGTCATGTCGATTGAGCATGGGAACAAACTTGCTGCAGAAATCCTGGCCGACAATGTCTTTCTCAGGCACTCCAAGTACGCGAACTCCTTTTTGATTGACCATGGTGATGGTGCCGTTGTGATCAAGTGCCAAAATGATTACCTCCACCACATCCAAATAGCGTTGTGTGATTTCACGCTCGTCGCGTAAGGCGGTCTCTTTAGATTTACGCTGGGTAATTTCCTTCACTAAGGTCATATTCACTTGTTTGATATGCGCAGCTAGGGCCTCGCGCCGAGTCCAAGCTGCTGAAACCCAAAACGTGATCAGCCCAAAGATCAGCAGGTATGCAGAGTACGCCCACCAAGTTGCCCAGGGTGGCGGCAGCACCTGCAGTGGAATGGCCAATTGACCTTTTTCAGAATACGCTTCACTACCTGCAACACGAGCGCGAAAAACGTATCTGCCTGGTTTCAAATTGGTGTATGTCGCACGGTGATGGCTGGCGTCGTCAATCCAATCCGTATCGAAACCGTCAAGTTTGTGTTGATAACGAATTTGCTTTGGTGCATTAAAATCCATGGCTGCGTATGCGAAGGTGATCATCGAATCATCATGAGATAATTTAAATGCCTGCTGCTGGGTCAGATTGATGAGTTGTTCTTCGTTGAATTTGAAGAAGCCAGTGAGAGCAATAGGGATAGGTTTATCCGAGTGGTCAAGTTGCTTCGGCCAAAATGCGGTTAAACCGCGTGGTCCGCCAAATATAAGCCGACCTGTCGAAGTACGAATGGCGGCGCCTTGATTAAACTCATTGCTCTGTAAACCGTCGCGTGCAGTAAAGTGCACAAACGATTGTGTAGCCGGGTCGTACTTGGAAAGCCCTCGATTTCCGCCAATCCAAACGCCGCCATCAAGTTCGGTCAATAATCCGTAAACGACAGGGCTAGGAAGACCTTCGCTGATGCCAATGTGTTGTAGTTCAACTCGATCAGCCGCTCGATCTTCAGCTCGCCAAAGATTGAGACCGGCATCAGTTGTGCCGATCCAAAGATTGCCCAGATGGTCTTCTGCCAAACTAAACACCCCAGAACCGGATAAGCTAGTTTCATCTAAAGGGTCATGAGGAAATGCCCTTACCTCGCCAGTGCTAGGGTCAAAACGACACAGACCTTGGAAGTGCGAGCCTATCCAAAGCATACGATTGCGATCTTCATATACTACGAGTGGTCGATCTAGGCAGGCGCTATTGGGGTCTTTTGGATCGAATTGAAAACGCTGGAAAGCATCGGATTCAGGCAGATAAAGGTTAAGACCACCTAAATAGGTGCTCACCCAAATTCGTCCTGCGTTGTCTTGGATTAGATTCGTGACTCCATCAAAGGAGAGCGTGCTGTCATCTGTTGGATCATTGCGGTAGCGGTGCCATTGTTGGGTCTGTGGATTGTAGCGATTCAGTCCGGCGGCCCTTGTACCTACCCAAAGTTGTCCTTCGTTGTCCTTCAGTAGCGCGTGCACGCGATCTTCGCTAAGGCTGTTGGTGTTGTTAGGGTCATGTTGAAAGGTTGTGGCCGTGCCGGTTTCCAGATCTAGGAGATTGATGCCTCCGCCTGCGGTACCCACCCATATTTTGCTGGGTGATTCCTCTGCAAAACTGGATACCCAGTTATTTGAAAGCTCTCCCGGCTGGATGCCGTGCCCGGAATAGGTATAGAAACCTGCGCTACGTGCACTCCACTTACTGATGCCTTCCAGTGAACCGATCCACAAAACGTCGTTGTTATCCTGAAATATGGCAGTCACGTGGTCATCAGCCAAGCTGCGACTATTTTCAGGTGAGTGTTTGTAGGTAGAAAATTTGGTGCCATCAAATCGACTCAAACCGTGTGCGTCATGGCCAATCCATAACCTACCGTCGGTACTTCTATGTATTGCTCGAATGCTGTTCGATGACAAGTCTGGAAAAGTTGATGTGTCGAAGTGTTGTATGGCGCCAGTATTAACATTTAGACGATACAATCCGTGTTCGGTTGTCCCCAGCCATAAAATGCCTTCGCTGCCAGTTTCAAGAGACCGCACACGAATATCGCCTTCGCTTAACGTGAACTCTGAAAATTTGTTCTTGATTGGATCAAATTGATGCAGGCCGCCATCAGAACCGACCCAAAGTAGACCATGATCGTCGATTTCTAGCGCTTTAATATGATTTTTGCGCGAGCTATTTTGCTGTCCTTTTGGATGAGAGAATCGATTGGTTGTTCCCGTATTGGGGTCTAATTGCACAATGCCGTGACCGTCTGTGCCGAGCCATAACTTGCCAGAAGAATCCTCAGTAATTGTGCGTATAGCGTAACCGCTGAGGTTCACGTCGTGGTAGCGCACGAAACTATGCAGGTGTTGATCGAAGCGCGCCAAGCCCTTTTCGGTTCCTACCCACAGCCGCTTTTGAGAGTCGACATGTAATACCCAAATGAAGTCATGCGGGAGGGTGGTTTGGTCGGCAGGATCAGAGAAATAGCTGCGAAATTCGACGCCGTCATAGCGGTTTAGTCCTTGTTGGGTGCCAATCCAAATGAAGCCGATCTGATCTTGAACAATGGTTTGTACGCTTGGTTGGGTGAGCCCGTCGGAGGCATCTAAGTGTTGGAAACGGGGTGCAAGTTGCGCCGATGTGTTCGCAGTTAGGAACGGAAGGGTAACAGCGAGCCATAGAATTGCCTGCAGCCAGTTTGCTCGAACTCGGCGAGCACGCGACCGTGTATCCCGTTTGGGCACTGGGTTGGAGACCCCCTTTTAACTGAAACCTAATCTTAAGCTACCACGTCGAATGCGTACAGACCACATAGTCGAATGCCTACAGATCACATAGTCGAATGCACACAGACACACATAGTGTTCTAGATGTCTACTAGGACAACTTTCCATGCCCTAATTTTGTACTACGATTAACAAGCGAGCAGTGGTGAAAACGGATTAGCGTCACGTAAGCGTCGTGTGAACAATACGTAATGACAACGTAATTGGCACATCTCGGTCACGGAGTTGGACGACCGAAAAGTTCACTGTTGCTGCACGGATAGCAACAACAGCGAGGTAATTCATGTTTTTTTCAATGACCCGGTTTTCGGGAAAAGTCCGATTGGGCCTTGTCTTTGGAGCGATGGCAGTGGCTACTGCCGCCATCCTCATAGGGCAAACTAACTCCCTAAGTCACTCCAGTAGTACCCAATCCGGCACAACCAGTTGGTTAGTGCAGGCTCAGAGCTTTGCAGATGCCAAACAAATTGTTAATTCTGAAGGTGGGTTGATTACTCACGAATTGAAGCTGATTAAGGCTGTGGCAGCCGAATTGACAGCTGCGCAACTGGCAAAATTGCAATCAGATCCCAATCTAAAATTAACTGTGAATCGTACTGTGAAAGTTGCTAGTCAATTTATACCAGAAGCCGACTATCCGACTCTGATTAATGCCCACAACCTACATGCCGGTGCTATTGATGGCGACGGTGTGACAGTTGCGGTAATTGATACTGGGTGGTGGCGAAAGCATAAATGGCTGCGCGATGATTTGGTACATCAGCCAAGAGTGGTTGCCGAGTACAACGCTAGAAGAGACACTAGTACGCATATGCGAGATCGGAGTGGGCATGGTAGTCACATTACCAGTGTCATCATGAATTCGCGTTTGTCGCAAAGTGGTCTAAAAATGTCCACTGCACCAATGGCAAATTTGGTTGCGATCAAAGCATTTAATAAACACGGTGTTGGCACCTACGCAGATGTTATTCGAGGCGTTGATTGGGTGGTTACCCATCAGGCTGAGCATAATATTCGTGTGCTGAACATGTCGTTCAGTGGTCCTGCGCAGTCTTATTATTGGGATGATCCGCTCAACCAAGCTGTCATGGCAGCCTGGCAAGCAGGTATTGTAGTGGTCGCATCAGCAGGAAACAGCGGACCAGACCCGATGACCATTGGCGTGCCTGGTAATGTGCCTTATGTCATCACCGTGGGTGCGATGACAGATAGCTGGACACCAGCTGATACCTCAGATGATAAATTGGCGACTTTTTCTTCGGCAGGTCCTACTGTTGAAGGGTTTGTTAAACCGGAAATTATTGCTCCAGGTGGCCATATTCTGGGTAGTATGCATTCAAATAAGCATTTGATTGCAGCCCAGCATCCTGAGTTCGAAAGTGAACATGTTAAGTTGTTTATGATGTCAGGTACTTCCCAATCTGCGGCTGTGGTCAGTGGTGTGGTCGCCCTGATGTTACAAGCTGATCCTTCTCTATCACCTGATGATGTGAAATGTCGTCTCATGGCAACTGCCCGCAGTGCGATCAATTCCGAAGGCAATATGGCTTACAGTATTTTTCAGCAAGGCGCTGGGTTAATTGATGCAGAAGCAGCGGTTAGTGGCACCATGTATGGGTGTGCTAATGGCGGGCTCGATATAGACCAAGATATCGCTGGAACAGCACACTACGGTGGTTGGGCAATGCAGAATCCTGACGGCGACTATGGCTTGGTCAGTGAAGATGGTATGGGCCTTAGTGATGACGATGGCACGCTTTGGAGCGGTGGCACCATGTGGAATAATGGCATCATGTGGAACAACGGCACCATGTGGAATAACGGCACCATGTGGAACAACGGTACCATGTGGAACAACGGCATCATGTGGAACAACGGCATCATGTGGAACAACGGCACCATGTGGAACAACGGTACCATGTGGAATAACGGCATCATGTGGAACAATGGCACCATGTGGAACAATGGCTATACCTGGGATGAGGATTACACCTGGGCTAACGCTGATCCGTCTGATGATGTGGCTATTGGGGTCTCGACAGTGGCGGGCATTAACCACTGGGTAGATCAAGAGTAATACTAGGCAGAGCGATTGGAATTTGCTGGTTTGCGAATTCCAATCTAATTGGCTACCTTCATTGCCTTCTTTCTGGAGGCCTGGGGGTCTGGGAGTAATGAGGTGGCCAATTCTTCTTTTCGGACCAACAAATTAGATATAAGAAATACACCTGTCAGTGCTGGGCCTGATGCGCTGGAAGAATATGAAAAAGCCCTAAAGAGTTTCCAGACATATATTGGCGACCCAATCGCGCTGATCGACGGCACCTTGGCCAAGCATCCGAAATTTATCCTGGGTCACTTATTTCGCGCGATAGCCTATTACCTTACATCCGAACGTCGTCATCTAGCAGCTGCTCAATCGAGCCTGTTTGCGGCACAAAAACTCCTCGCAACGGCGAACCAAAGAGAACAGCTGCTATATA
This sequence comes from Gammaproteobacteria bacterium, assembly GCA_013151695.1. GTDB lineage: Bacteria > Pseudomonadota > Gammaproteobacteria > Pseudomonadales > Azotimanducaceae > UBA4421. The sequence goes on along the minus strand of JAADHW010000158.1, from coordinate 87 downwards.
ACGCAATAGAGCAGTTGGTAGCTGGGCAATGGCATGCTGCGTGTTTAGCTTTTGATCAGGTATTACAACAGTATCCGCGTGATGCAC
>JAADHW010000159.1 GCA_013151695.1 Gammaproteobacteria bacterium | reverse complement strand
TCAGGGCCAGGTATTTACTTTGCTAAGGTTGGCTGGCCATGTTCGTGCGGGACAAACTGGATTGGACGCGTTTTTTAAATCCCCGCAAAACAGCCAGACCCTCGGCCGCGTGTTCAATCTAACCATACAGCTCCCGGCGCAAAGCAGCTTAATCGCCGTCCCTGTCCAATCTATATACGCAAACAATCGTGTTTACACAGTTCGAGATAGCCGCTTAGTGAGTTATCAAATACAACGTGTTGGTGAACGCGAGACTGCAGAAAGTGGCTATCAAATACTGATTCGAAGCGATGACATCATTGACGGTGAAAAAATCATCACTACACAGCTTCCAAGAGCAATTACTGGTTTGTTAGTTGAGGTCGTTAACCAAGGTTCTTAACCAAGGTTTCTAACCACTCTTGCTCTGCCATACTTGATATTCAAAGGGATCGATGCCTTCATTCGCATCAAGGTCATAGTCTGTAAATAGATCATTTGGTTTTAGCTGGGTACCTATCTCGCGTCGACTAAGGTAGCCGTTGCCATCGCTGTCCAAGTTACGAAATGCTTGGGTGATCTCAAGCTCAAGCCCTGCACCTACCTTCTGGTCGTATTTTTTAGGCTGCAAGGTACCATTTTGAACTTCATCTGCAGCATTCTTTACCACCCTTGCTGTCGATTCTATTTGGCTTTCGCGTTGGCCGCTTGCAATGCTCCCGGTTCTACTGGGACTCGAAATAGTGGCAACCCCGCTGGCAACTGTATTCGTTGCGTCGCTGATTTCTATATTGTCGTCGATGTGCACCGCGTCTTGCGACCCACTCGCAACAACATCTGCCTGGGCAGGCCAGTTATTATCACCAAACCGTCGCGCTTCACTTAAGTCTTCTACGTGAATCACCAAATACCGGCCATCCTCAGACTGACCCAACGCATTCGGGTCGACGGCGATTAAATTTTCATCGACCAAAAAACTTCCAATGGAAATAACCACAAAGTCTACTGCAGTCGCGTTCTTATTTAGCGCAAAATCTTCAATTCTCCCCAACAATTCGCCTTGTGGGGTAACTACAATACGCCCCATCCACTCGCTGGCTTTTCTGACTTCGTCAGCACTGGCACTACAACCCATAAACACACTTAGAGCCAGACCCACAATTTTCAACATCTGTTTTTTTACCATCTCATTCTCCAACAGGCGGCAACGACTGTGTTAGTTTGACTTTCTAAGATAGAAGACTAAGCGAGCCACCTATGTGAGCAGTGTCGCAAAGTCACACCGACAATGCCTCTTTAGGATAACAATTTTATGTCCTCACTCGGCAATGGTAACGTTCTTTGCCCGGCTAAGCGCAACAACAAATTTTCTAAACTAATCCAAGCATCACCATATCGCTGCCCCTTTCCTTGCTGATCAATGATGGCGCATTCAGACAGCACTGGCGCAACGTCTTTAATGCGACGGGCAAATTGCTCCATTACCCGTTGACGCGCTGGTGGCAAACCACGGCTATTTCCCATACGCCTCAGCTGGCTCGTCAAAGCCCCCATGATCGCAAACAACGCAACCCCCTCATCCTTTAACGAGTTCAAAATACGTGAGCTTCTAGCGCCATCACCCGCCATCATCGCATCAAGTAGGTCAAAGCTGTTGAAACGTGATGTGTCCTCTAGCGCTTGGGCCATCGCTTCAACACAGATAGGTTGAGTAAGTTGAAGTAGCGCAAGCTTTTCAACCTCTTGAGCAGCCGCCAATAAGTTGCCTTCTACACGATCGCAGAGATAGATTATGGCTGGTTTTTCTACTTCTAAACCAGCGCGGCGCAACCTTGCGCTGATCCAATTTGGTAACTGGTTGACCGACATTGGCCATATGAGAGTGATCACGCCTACCTTATCCAACGCCTTAAACCAGGCACTGCTGCGCTGTCTTGGCTCTAGCCGAGTCGTACGCAGCACCAGAATTGGATCGTCAGGGTCATTTAACTCCACCTTCGTCATCCATTCGCGTAGCGCATCTGAAGCTTGCCGATCAAATTTTTTCACCGGCACACGCACATCCAGAATTTTGCGCTGGGCAAATAGCGACAGGCTGGCAGCATCATGATGCAAATCGTGCCAATGAAAACCTGCTTCAACATAGTGTACAGATCGCTCAGAATATCCGGCAGCACGAGCAGCTTGAAGTATTTGATCACAAGCTTCTTGCACCAACAGCGTCTCATCACCAGACACCAGATACACAGGTTTTATACTAGGGCCTCTCTGGCTGGAGAGGTGGTTAGCAAGATCTTCTGCCTTAACCTGCATCTGACAAAGTTCTGCTGACGGCGTCCATGGCACGAATAAGTTGCCCGACAATGTCTTGCATTAATTCACGTTCTAAAACTGTTCGCTCTTCACCACTGCCAACAATACTGCCTCGATCGATGCGATAAACACGTTCTCGTTCTATCCAAGTCGCTGGCGAGAGAACCTGCTGGTTTGATCCAAGTATTTGATACTGAACGCCACGACTAATTTCGTACTCAGCCGCTTGGGCCGCACGAGATGTTGAAATACTGCGCCGCTCATTACGCTCATCCATGATCACCATGACCAGTCCAGCGTCCAATGTAGAAACTTCTTCGACGCCAGCCTGCAGCAATCCGCGTCGTAAAGATTCAGCTACTGCGGAACTAGCGTCACCGACAATAGCAAAGCTGGATACCGAACTTTCAAAACTGTATGAACGCAGTTGGAAGCCGCAGCCTGTCATGCTCAGCGCAAGCAACGTAATGAGGCAGAATGCACGCATTAGCCGACGACAATATTCACGAGTTTGTTAGGAACCACAATTTCTTTGCGTATAGATTTGCCTTCGAGGTGCTTTGCGACATTCTCTGCGCTACGTGCAATCAACAATATGGTGTCTTGGTCTGCTTGTGATGACACTTTAATTTTTCCCCGCACTTTGCCGTTCACCTGGACAACCAACTCTACACTGGATTGTAGCAAGGCGCTTTCATCTAGCGCAGGCCAATCCTGGGTCACCGGCGAGCCACTGCGGCCCAACTTTACCCATAGTTCGTGCGCAATGTGTGGTGCGATAGGCGAGATAATCAGTACGGCAGTTCCCAGTGCTTCTGCCACAACCCGGTGATCGCTTGCGCTGACAGGTGAGAATTTAGACACTGCGTTACACAACTCCATCACGCCAGACACCACGGTATTAAATTGCACGCGACGACCAAAGTCATCATCTGCTCGACCAATTGTTTCATGGGTTTTAAGCCGCAGTTTCTTGGCAGCGTCACCCAGCGATAGCCCAGACAAAGCACTGGCATCGCCAACATCTGTAAGATCGCTATTTGACACCGCGTGTTGGGTTACTAAGGTCCACAGCTTCTTTAAAAAACGCATCGCGCCTTCCAGGCCAGCTTCACTCCACTCAAAGGAATGTTCCGGCGGCGCTGCAAACATCATGGCGGTGCGAACGGTATCTGCTCCATATTTATCTAGCAGCTTTTGCGGATCGCCTGCATCACCGGATGATTTAGACATCTTCTTGCCATCTTGCAAGACCATGCCCAACATCAACAATCGCGTAAACGGCTCATCGCCTTCCACCAAACCTTCATCACGCATCAGCTTGTAGAAGAAACGCGCGTACAACAAATGTAATATGGCGTGCTCAATACCACCCACATAATGGTTCACCGGAGCCCAGTATTTAACCCTGTCATCTACCATGGGTGTATTGGCATCTGGACAAGCAAAACGCGTGTAGTACCAAGATGATTCCATGAACGTATCAAAAGTATCCGTTTCACGACGAGCTTTAGCTCCACACTTAGGACAGGCCACATTCACAAAACTGTCCATATTGACCAGCGGAGATCCTACCCCTTCAAACTGCACATCTGTGGGCAACACCACAGGCAAGTCTGCTTGAGGCACCGGTACCACACCACACTTATCACAATGAATCATCGGGATTGGACAGCCCCAATATCGTTGTCGCGACACCCCCCAATCACGCAACCGATAGTTTGTAACACGGCGGCCAAGACCTTTCTTTGACAACGCATCATCAATGGCATCGAAGGCAGCGGTAAAATCTAACCCATCAAACTCACCAGAGTTCACCAAACGACCGTGAGCAGTAAACGCCGCTGTGGCAATATCACAAACTTCATCAGCCAAGGGCGCTATGACTTGCACAACCCGAATATCGTATTTATGTGCAAACTCCCAATCGCGCTGGTCATGCCCTGGCACCGACATAACCGCCCCGGACCCATATTCCATCAACACAAAGTTAGCCACCCATACGGGTAATTTTTCACCTGTTAGCGGGTGATCAACGGTAAAACCTGTTGCCATGCCCTCTTTTTCCACCGTTGCAAGCTCTGCCTCAGCGCTGCTGGCTCGTTTACAGCGAGTGACAAATTCTGCAACCTTTGGATTCAAACTCGCAGCGGCTGCTGCCAGAGGATGTTCTGCCGCAACGGCGACATAAGTCGCACCAAGCAATGTATCTGGACGGGTCGTAAACACAGTCAATGCTGATTCCACACCACCAATTTCATCGCTAAGAGGAAAATCAATTTCAATCCCTTGGGATCTACCGATCCAGTTACGTTGCATACTCTTGACCGATTCGGGCCACCCCGGCATGTCATCGAGATGATCAAGCAATTCTTGCGCGTAGTCAGTGATTTTTAAAAACCACTGCGCCATTTCTCGACGTTCAATCACTGCCCCAGACCGCCATCCGCGACCATTTTCAACTTGTTCATTGGCCAAAACGGTGAGATCCACTGGGTCCCAATTCACCACAGAGTTCTTTCGGTAAACCAAACCCTTCTCGTACAACCGAACGAACAACCATTGCTCCCAGTGATAGTACTGCGGGTCACAAGTGGCAAATTCGCGAGACCAGTCCAGCCCAAAACCTAGGCGTTGTAACTGCCCACGCATATGGGCAATGTTGTCCTTGGTCCAGGTGGCTGGTGCAATGCCGTGTTTAATTGCGGCATTTTCTGCTGGCAGACCAAACGCATCCCACCCCATGGGTTGCATGACGTTGTAACCTTTTAGTCGCTGATAACGGTTGATGACATCAGCCAAGGTATATACCCGCACATGACCCATGTGAAGATGACCGGAAGGATAGGGAAACATCGCTAGGCAATAATATTTTTCTTTCTCTGACTCTTCGGTCGCTCGAAAAGACTGCTCATCATCCCAGTACTGTTGCGCTTGCGCTTCGATTGTATGTGGGTCGTACACCGCGTTCATTGGAACTTTTAGAACCTACGCATTTTAAAGGTGCGCAAGGATACCACCACAATCAGGGGGTTAAAGCCCCATTAGGGAGTTTACGCCGTCGCAAACCCACGATCATTGCCAGGCAAATCACCACAACACCAAAAATCGGCCAATGACCCACCACGCTATACGGTGTGCGACCTTGCATGAGGACAACCCAACCTCGCAATACACTGGCTTCAAACTGGGGTATCTGGGCGGTAATCGTGCCCAAATGATCCACTATGGCAGTCACCCCATTGTTGGTCGCACGCACCAACCATCGTCCATTTTCAACCGCCCGCATACGCGCAATCTGCATATGCTGTAACGGACCAATGCTGGCGCCAAACCAGGTATCGTTGGAAATAGTCATCAGTAAAGTTGCTGTCTGCGCATGCCGGCGCATTGACGCTGGATAGGCTACCTCATAACAAATTGCCATCGCCACTTCACCAAAACTAAGACGAATATTGGGCTGATTCATACGCCCAGGGCTAGAAGAAGACATGGGCAAATCAAAAAACTCAATGAGACCGCGCAGCAACCCCTCCAGCGGCACATACTCACCAAAGGGCACCAGGTGTTGTTTGGCGTATCTTCCTCTAGCTAAGCCCAAACCCAAGGCTAGATTCTGATAACTGTAACCTTCTTCGGCAGAGCCCTGCACTCCGGGAATACCGAGTACCACATTTGTGTCTGTTTTAATGGCCCTGCTTGCCAATTTGGCTAATATGCCTTGCGCTTGCTGTGGGAACATTGTTATAGCCGCTTCCGGCCAGACGATAAGGTCAGCATCCCAGTGCGGTTCTGTTAAATCTATGTGCTTTTGCACGTTCGGCTTCGCCTCTTCGCGGAGCCATTTACGCGACTGGTCCAAATTACCTTGCACCAGTGCCACCGCCTGGCGCTGACCAGGTTTGACCCATTGCATAAATTCTAAGCCCCAACCCAATAGCCAGGGCAACAAAAATACCGCTACCAGGCCCTTGCCTACGCGGCGCTGTAGGACCATTCCTGCTAAACCTGCACTGCTGAGCACTACTAGAAAACTCATACCAATAACACCGACCACCGGCGCACTAGCAAGCAGGGTGGTGTTCATGAAGGCATATCCGGGCAACAACCAGGGAAAACCAGTGAGCAACCAAGTCGACACCCAATCCATCACCATCCATGCGGTAGCAAAAACAGTCACATTCAACAAAACAGGATTCTGCTGTGGTTTTTGCAATTTGATAAGCCAACCCAAAGGCAAACTAAAAAGCAGGGCAAGACCGGCTACAAACAGGACAACCAAGAAACCGGCAAGAATCGGCGGCGCACCGCCATAAACATGGATACTCACGTATATCCAGGACGCGCCTACGGCATATTTTCCCAGACCAAACAGCCAAGCAGCCAACAGTACGTTTATACCAACTTGATTAAACAGCCAAAACAATCCTGCAATGGCAACAAAGGTGACAGGCCAGTAATCAAAAGGCGCAAAGCCTAGGCAGTAAATGGCACCCAGGACGAGTGCCAAGATATACCTCATTGAGGCGTATTCACTCGCAATAACCGAAGTCGTCTCGAATCTGCATTCAAGACTTCAAATTGCATACCCGCAAGCTCAATAGACTCGCCACGCTCGGGCACATGGCCAAAAGCTTTGAGAACAACACCGCCGATGGTATCGAACTCATCGGTAGCGATTGTCGTGGCAAAGTATTCATTAAAGTCTTCTACGGTAGCGGCTGCTTTTACGTGAAAAGAATGGGGCTCTAATTGTTTGACGAAACTCTCATCGTCGACGTCATACTCGTCTTCAATTTCACCAACTATCTGTTCAAGTACATCTTCTATGGTGACTGCACCCGATACCTGACCATACTCATCCACCACCACTGCCATATGGTTTCGTGTTGTTCGAAATTCTTGTAACAAGACGTTGAGGCGCTTGCTTTCCGGCACCACGGTGGCCGGACGAATGCAATCTTTCATAGAAAACTTACTGTGGTCAGATTCCAACACTAAGGGCAGCAAGTCTTTAGCGTGCAAAATTCCCTTCACATCATCCATGTCATCTCCGACCACAGGAAAACGTGAATGTCGCGACTCAATCACAATCGGTAGCAACTCACTAGGGTCTTGGTCTTCTTGAACCACCACCAATGATGACCGAGGAATCATGATGTCACGCGCATGCATATCAGCAACTTGCAACGCACCAAATATGATGTTCAACGCCTCATCATCCAAAAGCTGTTTCTTTGCTGCATCCCGCAGCACATTCATCAGCTCAGAAATATTGTTTGGCTCTTCTGAAAAAAGATCCGCTAGCCACGCCCGCACTCCCCACCGGTCCGAATCTTTATGAAGCGCTTCTTCAGCGCCACTTCTATGTCCCTCTTGCGGTGTGTCGCTGGGCTCCGATATACCACTCATCTATAAAAACAATGCTCGTAAAAATGCCTGTATACCTAAAGGTAGGTACTAATTGCAAGGAACATATGGATTAGAAATGTTCATCGCTTCAAGTATGGAGACTTCCAATGATTCCATTGAATGTGCTTGCTTGGTGCTTTTGTGGTCAAAACCCAGCAAATGCAACAAACCATGAACGTACATATGCAGTAAATGGGCACAACTCGATTTGTTCTGCGCCTTTGCTTCATCTTCAACTACGTGCCAACAGATGGCCAAATCACCCAGTAGTTTACCCTCGGGCGTCTCTATATCTGCAGTAAAACTGAGCACGTTAGTGGCCTTATCTGAATTTCTATACATCTTGTTAAGTGCTTGAGATGTCTCAACACTGCACAGACGAACACAGAGATCACCTTGCAAGCGCGGATCATCAAGCAGCTCGGTAACAACACGCAGTGGCCTGTCAAAAAAATCCTCGCTGACAAAGCTTGGCAGCATGATTGAGTCATCTATGACCATCTCAACGGACACTTTGGCTAACCAGCATCACGATCAGTATTCGAATCTCGGGCACTTTCTGCTATCGCATATGCATCAACTATTTTCTGTACCAGGGGGTGGCGAACCACATCGGAGGAACCAAAGTGAGTGAAACTGATGCCATCAACACCGCGCAAAACATTCCTCACGTTCACCAACCCTGAGCCTTCCCCTCGAGGCAAGTCAATTTGAGTGATGTCGCCAGTGATTACCGCAGTGGAGCCAAAACCAATTCGTGTTAGAAACATTTTCATTTGCGCGATGGTCGTATTTTGACTTTCATCCAAGATGATAAATGCGTTGTTTAATGTGCGCCCTCGCATATATGCAAGTGGCGCCACTTCGATAATGTTTCGTTCAATAAACTTAGTGACGCGCTCGATACCCATCATTTCGTACAACGCATCGTACAAGGGGCGCAAGTAGGGGTCGATTTTTTGTGCTAAATCTCCAGGTAAAAACCCCAATTTTTCGCCGGCTTCTACCGCGGGTCTAACCAATAAAATTCTCGACACCCGCTGCGACTCTAATGCTTCAACTGCACACGCCACTGCGAGAAACGTTTTGCCGGTTCCTGCCGGACCAACGCCAAAACTAATATCAAATTCTCGAATGGCATGACAATAAGCCAACTGATTTTTGCCCCTAGGCTTCACCGGCTTTTTATAGGTTCGAATCACCACCTCGCCGCTAGGCGCCTCGTTTCCACTTTCTTTCAGCCCACCCTGTTTCCCCGGGGAAGAACCTTGCTCATCTTTCGATGACAGCCTCAAAAGTGACTCTATGCCCGCTTCTTGCAAATATAAGTGGACAAACTCAGGCTCTATGGATTCCCGTTCATAGGTTTCGCGGTATAGTTGGTGCAACAGCGCTGCAGCAGCCTCCACACGTACTTCGGGACCACTGACCTGAAATTCATTGCCTCGATTGCGTATGTGCACAGACAAACGTTTTTCCAAGTGTTTTAAGTTTTGATCAAGCGGACCACATAACGCTGCGAGACGTTTTGTGTCATTGGGTTCTAGTAACACCTTACGGGTTAAGGCGATGACCCGGGCTTCGTCATTTGACGAGTCAGATGGTTGTTGCAAAAATGCACCTTGCGGTTATGGGCTCAGGATAGCGCAGCATATGCTTACCATCCCATGTGTCAAATTAAGACGAGAACCTAAGTGAGCCGACCTCGTAAGGAATTTGGCAAAGCCTCGGTAATTAACACTTCAGCAAAACCACCGATGAGTTCAACTCCACCGAGAAAATTAACCACGCGGTTGTTTTCCGTGCGGCCGGCAATTTCGCCACCACCTTTCTTAGCAGGACGCGTAACCAACACACGCTGGCAAGTTCCCACCATGTCTTGCGCGATCTGTGCAGCCTGCAGACGTATTTTTTCCTGCAGATCTTTTAACCGCTGCTTCTTCACCCGCATGGGCGTTTCATCCACTAGTGCTGCTGCCGGGGTTCCTGGCCGGGGGCTATAAATAAAACTAAAAGAAAGGTCGAAACCTATCTCATCTATTAAAGCCATGGTATCAGCAAAGTCTGCATCACTTTCACCAGGAAAACCGATAATAAAATCCGACGACAAACTGATGTTGGGGCGAACTTCTCTTAGTCGCGCAATTCTATCGAGATAATCTTTGCGGCTGTGGCCCCTCTTCATTGCCTGCAAAATCGCATCCGAGCCCGACTGAACAGGCAAGTGAAGGTGATCTACCAGCTCAGGGATATTGGCATAAGCTTCAATCAAGGAGTCAGAAAAATCTAACGGATGCGATGTGGTGAAACGAATTCGTTCTACCCCATCTACTGAAGCAACGTAGTGTATGAGTTCAGCCAGATCAGCCGTATCCCCCTCAATTAGCCCGCGATAAGAGTTAACATTTTGACCCAAAAGGTGTATCTCTCTCACCCCTTGGTCCACCAACGAGACCACTTCACGCATCACAGAATCTACCGAACGATTCACTTCTTCCCCACGCGTATAAGGTACGACACAAAAGGAACAGTACTTACTGCAGCCCTCCATAATGGAGACATAGGCGGCTGGTCCGTCAACCTTCGGCGTAGGTAACTGGTCAAACTTTTCTATTTCTGGAAACGTAATGTCGATTACTGGTAATTTTTTTAACTGAGTCCCGCGCACCATTTTAGGCAGCCGATGAATGGTTTGCGGACCAAACACGATATCAACGAAGGGTGCTCGCTTGCGAATGGAGCTACCTTCCTGGCTGGCCACACAACCACCCACACCAATGACTAAATCAGGCTTCGCCTGTTTAAGGGCTTGCCAACGACCGAGCTGATGAAAGACTTTTTCTTGCGCCTTTTCACGAATTGAGCAAGTGTTGAGGAGAATCACGTCCGCATCATTTTCGTCGTCTACCCGCTCGTATTCATTATCGACACAAAGCGCATCGGCCATGCGAGCAGAATCGTACTCATTCATCTGGCAACCATGGGTTTTCACGAAAAGCTTCTTCGGCATGTTGTTGATACTGGGAACTACAAAGCGCGCATTATAGGCAGCTCACCAGCTTTGCAAAAGCGAAGCTTGCAAACACATTTTTCTACTTTCATCCCTTGAAACCTGTCAAACTGGCCCCACATTGCCCTGGAGAACGACAACAGCAGCATTATGAGCGATAAAAACCAGCGTAAACACATCTACCGCGTTTTGTTTCACAACCAAGGACAGGTATACGAGGTATACGCCCACAATATCTACCAGAGTGAACTCTACGGTTTTGTAGAAATAGAAGACTACACCTTCGGCAACCGCTCTGCGGTACTCATCGACCCATCCGAAGAACGACTACGAAATGAATTTGAAGGGGTACAACGTTCATTTATACCCATGCATTCTGTCGTGCGCATAGATGAGGTCGAGAAAGAAGGCACAGCAAAGATCTCCGACGCCAAAGGCCAGAAAGTAACTCCTTTTCCGATGCCAGTACCTAGAGACACCACCTAACCCAGAAGGTGGACCTTCTCTCTTTTAGGCTGCGTGGGCTGGGTGCAAAGGTCTAGACTGTCTAGCTGCGTTGACAATTTCCAGGGCCAGACGCCGTGCGACAGCATCTGGCGTACAACCCGTATTACGTGCAACTTCTAGTATACTAATCGCTCGTTGTGGAATTTCGCTGATGCGATCACTCACCCATTTCTCACCTAAACTAGAATCTGGCGTATTATTTACGTCATTTGACCCATCTGCATTAGCACCAGCACTACGTGTGACATGGTATTCATGAGCAATGCTTATCACACCCCCGGCGTTCAACACAAAATCGGGCACATATTGAACCCCACGCTGGAGTAAAATTTCCCCGCTATTTTCATTAGCCAGCTGATTATTGGCAGCTCCCGCTACCATGGCAACCGGCAAGGTCTCCGCTACGGCTTCGGTAATCACCCCACCGAGGGCACAGGGAACAAAAATATCAGCCGCAGTGCTCAACACTCTTTGCAACGATACAGCCTGGGCCCCGAACTTATGTTCAGCGTGTCGTACGCGTTTTACCTCTAAATCACAAACAAACAATGACACACCAGCCGCGGCAAGCCTTTCACACAAAGCAAACCCTACGTTGCCTAAGCCTTGCACAACAACCCGCAAACCCTGCAGGCTGTCGATGCCAAATTGGTATTGCGCAGCCGCTTCTAATCCAATGAATACGCCTTGTGCGGTTTTCGGAGAAGGGTCACCACCGATGCCACCAACGCCAATACCAGAGACAAATTTAGTATGCTGCGCCATGCTGACCATTTGCCCAACACCCATACCCACGTCTTCAGCAGTAATATATCGACCCTTAAGTTCATTCAAACAGTTGGCAAATTTTTGCAGCTGCAATGCCGTAGGTTTAACATTGCTGTCGGCCATAATCACACTTTTACCGCCGCCGAAGCCAATCCCCGCCAGTGCATTTTTATAGGTCATGCCTGTAGACAAACGCTTGGCGTCGTCTATCGCTTGTTGCATGCTCGCGTACTTCCATCGGCGGCAACCACCGGCAGCAGGACCGAGAGCCGTAGAATGAATGGCGATGACAGCCTTCAACCCACTCGCGCGATCTTCAATCACCCTGATCTGTTCGTGTGGTGTTGCAGGATGGTTTGCAGCTGTATTAGGCGCATTACCAGTATCGACATTCGAGTTTTGCACGGGATATTCCAAACAAAAGTAAGACCAATTCAACGCGTAAGTGTAGGCAAATTGGTTAGGAAGAAGATTGCAAATCACAACCATCTACAGGGAAATATAGGTAAACTGGCCTAATAGAATTATTTGAACCGAAAACTTATCCTAATATCCTTCATCCAATAACGGAAATGCACTCAAAAGGCTCGGCGAGGCTAGAGGTTCTGCGCGATACACCAACTCCGGCGACAGCTGGCCCAATGAACACACCCCCGCAAGTGCCATGGTGGTCTTTATCTCAAGCTCTAAAATATTCAGAGCCGCCAAGAGTGCATCCTTACCACCGGCAGCCATAGCTAGGGCTTCAAACCGGCCAAGACCAACGGCAGTTGCCCCTAAACACAGCGCTTTAACCACATCTGCACCACGCATAAAGCCGCCATCAACCACCACTGGTGCGCGCCCGTCGACTGCAGCCACAACCTCAGGCAGTGCATCAATACACGCACGTGCATGATCAAGTTGTCGGCCACCATGATTGCTGACATAAACAACATCTACACCGGCATCGATGCACCGACGAGCATCGTCGGCGACACCTACACCTTTTACAATGAGGGGGATATCGAATTTCTCTTTGATGTGTGCAACCGTATCCCAAGTCATTTTGGCTTGAGCGATAAAGTCTCCACTGCCCGCTTGCCTGCCTGACAACGGCACATATCGCTTAAGGATGTCTCGCTCGCGTCGCGAGTAGGTCTGAGTATCTGCCGTTAAACAAAAGCCGGTGTACCCACAAGCAATACATTGCGCAATGATATCGTCCATCCACACCTCATCCCCGAGCAGATAGAGCTGGTAAATTCTCGGGCCAGGTACCATTTTTGCTACAACATCGAACTGCGGTGTACATACCGAGCTGAGAATTTGTAACACACCAAATTCATTTGCCGCAGCAGCAACACTAGCGCCACCGCATGCTTCGAATTCTTGCACAGAGCCAATCGGCGGCAACACTACGGGCATGCGCAAAGGCACATCCAACAAAGTGGTGGCAATATCCACGACACTGACATCGTTAAGAATTCGAGGCTTGAACACCCAAGAATCTACCCCGGCACGATTACGACGCACAGTACTTTCGCTGTCTGACCCACCAATCAGGTAATCCCAAGCTCCTTGGTCTAAGTTCTGTTGCGCTTGTTTGATCATCTCATGCAAGGTTAGGAACTTCGCCACACTATCTCCCCAAATTAGCAGTACGAAAAGCTTACCATGACAAGGTAGACTAGCTGTATTTGGTATCAACGCTAGGAGACATAGGCATGGTGGGAATGGTGATCATTGGTGCAGGTCACGCGGCAGGACAAGCGGCGGCGAGTTTGCGACAAGAAAAATATGAAGGCCCCATAACGATCATTGGTGATGAGCCACACCCACCCTACCAACGACCTCCATTGTCGAAGCAATACCTTGCAGGCGAACAAGAACTAAATCGGGTTTACTTACGCCCAGAAAAATTCTACGTCGACAAAAACATTACTTTGAAACTTGGCGTTACTGCCACAGCGATTGATTGTGATTCGAAACAAGTGCGCCTAAACGATGGTGAAACACTAGAGTACGACAAACTTATTCTTAGCACCGGTAGTCGACCAAGAATTCTCAACATTGAAGGATCTGACCTCAAAGGCATTCACTACCTGCGCACCATCTCCGATGTGGATGCCATACGCGCCGAAATGACCAAGGGTAAAAGTCTGGTTATTGTCGGTGGTGGTTATGTTGGTTTAGAAGTGGCCAGTGTTGGCGTCACCCAAGGACTTACCGTCCATGTTCTAGAAATGGAAGAACGGATTTTGCAACGAGTCACTACGCCACAAATGTCAGAGTTCTATCACAACTTACATGCAGGGCGTGGTGTGAACATTCACACCAACACTGGAGTTAGTGGGTTTTCAGGTGACGGCCAAGTGCAAAAAGTTATCTGCGGCGAGACCGAGTTTGCCGCAGATCTTGTCATCGTTGGTATCGGTATTATACCGAATATCGAACTTGCACAGGAGGCCGGCCTGGAGTGCAACAACGGCATTGTAGTCGACGGTCACTGCCTTACTTCTAATCCGGACATCTATGCTGCTGGTGACTGTACTAATCACTACAATCCCATCTTAGATCGACGTTTGCGACTAGAATCTGTACCCAATGCCATGGAACAAGCAAGGGTGTGTGCAGCAAACATGTTAGGTGGAGACAAAATATATGCCTCCATACCTTGGTTTTGGTCAGATCAATACGAGCTGAAATTACAAATGGTTGGCTTCTCTGCCGACGGCGATGAACAGGTTGTGCGCGGTAACATGGCAGATAACCAATTTGCGGTATTTTATCTCAAAGACGATAAAGTAGTGTCTGCAGACGCCGTCAATAGCCCCAGAGAATTCATGGTGTGTAAGCAACTGATAGGCAAAGAGGTTGATCCGGCGGTGCTGATCGACCCCGAAACAGATTTAAAAACACTTATCAACTGAAGCGCAAAAAATGATTCTTGAAGTTGCCATTTTGGACGTTATTCCCGGCGAGGAGGAACGCTTCGAAAGTGATTTCTGCAAAGCTCAAACCATCATAGCCAGCATGCCTGGCTACATTGAGCACGAACTGCAGCGTTGTGTTGAAACGACCAACAGGTATATATTGTT
>JAADHW010000140.1:2152-4835 GCA_013151695.1 Gammaproteobacteria bacterium | reverse complement strand
GATGGTATCAACCTTTGCTACAACGCGAAACGGCGTAGCCGCCTCGACGGATCAGACAGTCCCAAGAAAGGCATATTTGACAGATACCTAAATAGCTCAACAAACCTAATCCGGCAGCCCTAACACCCGCTTGGCAATGATGTTTTGCTGAACTTCGTTGGTGCCACCGTAAATTGTCACGGCGCGGTCACGTAGCCATGCTCGGGTTGATTCCAATTCATCTTCGTCGAACTCGTTGCCTTCCCAAGCAACTCCCGCCGTGCCACGGAGCTTAGATTTTAACTGTGAGCCTTCCTTTGACAAAGTAGAGCCAACCAACTTAAAGATAGAAGTTGCTGCACCAGGGGCGCCACTAGATTTACTCTCGGCCATCACGCGTTTGGTTGTAAGGGCCAATGCTTGTTCTTGCATGACCTGTTTAAGAACATCGTTGCGAACACTTGGCTCGGCAATCTTGCCGCTGTGATCCTCGCCCAGGTAGCGTTTTGCGATGGCAGCATAGGGGTTAAGGCTGGGTGTTTTTTTCTTCGGTACCTTGCGGCTGGAGCCATTGCGCTCGTATTGCAATAAACGCTTGCCGACGCTCCAACCTTTGTTTAGTTCTCCAATGAGGTCCTCACGTTGGGCGATAGCGTTATCGAAAAATGTTTCGCAAAAAGGCGATGATCCAGAAATTAGTTTGATGGGTTTTACCGTCACTCCTGCTTGGTCCATGGGTAAAAGTACGAAACTAATCCCTTCGTGTTTAGGAGCGGTGGAGTCGGTTCTAACTAGGGCGAACATCCAATTTGCGTGTTGCGCACCTGAAGTCCAGATTTTTTGGCCGTTGATGACAAATTGATCGCCGTCTAAGACAGCTTTGGTTTGCAAACTGGCTAAGTCTGACCCGGCGCCCGGTTCAGAATAACCCTGACACCAACGAGTTTCTCCAGTGACAATTTTGGGTAGATGGCGTTGCTTCTGCTCCTGCGTCCCCATCTCTAGAAGAGTGGGGCCAATCATGATCAGCCCCATTCCTGTGGCGGGAGGGAGGGCTTTTATTCGCGCCATTTCTTCTTGTAAGATTTGCGCTTGAGTTTTGTCGAGCCCACCACCACCATACTCGGTAGGCCACGTTGGTGCGGTCCATCCGCGCATAGCAGCAACATCACGCCAGGTATTGGCGTCGTGTGTGCTGTAGATTTCGTGAGCATCTTCGAAGTGGATGACACCCAGGCGCATGCTGGTTGGGCAGTTGTCTTCCAACCAGTCTCTGGTTTCTTGTCTGAATGTATCTGTACTCACGAGGGTGCTCCAATAGAAGTAAACCAAGAATTATGCTCAATCCGAGCGGAACTCGCTACCCGGGATTGACCTTGGGCTGCCGCAGCTTTCTAGTTTAGGTTGTCTGCTAGAACGTTGGCGCGAGACATAAAACTCTTTACCGCAATGTGGAGGCGAGTGACTTTGCGCTGCAGATCGATTGTTTCTGGTAGGTAGGTCGGGGGATCGCTGGCAAGATTGCGAATTCTCAAACTGCAATCTAAGTTGTGACAGATATAGTTGCCAATGATACGACGACCGTGGGAGCCTTCTACTTCGGTGCTAAACATTGCAGTACCACGCCCTCTGTAGACGTGGTGGCACCAAGAGCACATCTGGCTTTTGGGCCGGTGACTTTGATTTAGGTAGCGGCGCAGGTACAGGCCGTGAACGTTCGCTTGATGCTTCGAGGTGTTGTAGTTGTTGGTCGAATTTTGAAAAGGCATTGCGACGAACCCTCGATGCCCACTGGGGTGGATCCACCCAAAATAATCAAGCACAGCCCAATCCACAGCTTCTAATTTAGGTGCCATATACTGCTGTTGCGTCAGGAAGGAAAACCCAGCGCGTATCTGGTCCGCGGAAAGAGCGTTCAAGGACTCTATTCTGCGGCAATACTGGGTCGTGCAGAAACTTGTTTATGCCATGCCCAAATATGGCTGTGTGCTTCGTCTGGCTTAAGCCCTACCAATGCGGTAGCAAAATCAATGGTGACCACTGCGGTGATGTCAGCCAAGGTGAAACGTTCTCCGGCAATGAAAGGGCGGTTGGCAAGCTCTGTGTTCAAACGCTTATAAAATGTATTTACCAATGCGTCGCTGCGTTCTTTGGCTGCAGCTATCGGTTCAACCATGCCCATTTTGGCAACGATGGGTCCATTCACCCAGGAAACACCGACTTGGGATAACAATTCAAATTCGATTTGTCGATGGTGCATGTCGATCAAACCAATTTCCAAAGCATTTGTGCCTAACAAGTTGGGCTCTGGCTGAATAGCTTCGAGATATCGGCAAATTGATACAGATTCGCTGATGCAGGTGCCGTCATCTAGTTCCAACACCGGAATTTTTCCGCTTGGATTTTTTATCATAAATTCAGCTGTTTTATGCTCTCGTTTGCGCATGTCTACATTGATGAGGTCCAGAGCAATGTCTTTCTCTGCGGCGAATATTTTCACTCTTCTGGGATTAGGGGCACCTTGATAGTCATATAGTTTCATTGTTGAACCTGATTCATAAGTTGAAGTGCGTATCTTGCCAATAAACAGCGTTGCCAACAAACCCCGACTAGGTCATGGTGGACAGTTTATGTACTTGGAAAAAGCTATGAGTGAGATGCCTGCAACAGGTCTGCAACTGAGATCGAAAGTCACCAGCGATGG
>JAADHW010000140.1:0-2072 GCA_013151695.1 Gammaproteobacteria bacterium | reverse complement strand
GAAGCTTCGCCTATTAACCCTTCGGACCTTGGTTTGTTATTAGGTTTGGCAGATGTATCAAGTGCGCAGCAAGGTGGAAGCGCTGATAGACCGTCGGTAACCGCGACCATTGCCGAGGGGCTGCTGAAGCATATGGGGGGGCGCATTGACGAGTCTATGCCGGTGGGGAATGAAGGTGGTGGAGTTGTGGTGGCTGCGGGCGACGACGCTGATGCTCAAGCATTGTTGGGTAAAACTGTAGCAGCGCTGGGTGGCGCAATGTATAGCCAATACCGAACCTTAAAAGTGCATCAATGCCTGGCTATGAATGAAGGTGTTGAGCCGAGAGAAAGTGCATCTTGTTTTGTTAACCCGTTAACTGCTTTGGGTATGGTCGAAACCATGCGTATGGAAGGCTACAGTGCGCTGATACACACTGCCGCAGCTTCGAATTTAGGCCAGATGTTACAAAAAATATGTGTCGATGAAGAAGTGTCGTTGGTGAACGTGGTTAGAAAACCGCAACAAGCCCAGCTTTTAAAGAGTATCGGTGCTAAGTATGTTTGCGACTCGAGTCAGCCCACTTTTGCGAAAGATCTGTCGGATGCTATCGCTGAAACAGGTGCCTATCTGGCGTTTGATGCCACCGGCGGCGGCGAGTTGGCGGGTCAGATATTAACCGCGATGGAGGTCGCCGCGAACGCGACCGCGGCTGAATACAGTCGTTACGGTTCAAGCCAGCACAAGCAGGTGTATATTTATGGGGGATTAGATCGCTCGCCGACATTGTTGCGCCGTAATTACGGTATGGCTTGGGGTGTGGGCGGTTGGCTGCTGACGCCATTTTTGCAAAAAATTGGGCGGCAACGTGGCGAAGAGCTAAGACAAAAGGTAGCAGATGAGGTGCGTACAACATTTGCCAGTCACTATGTCGCTGAAATATCGTTGGCCCAAGCGCTGCAGTTAGAAAACTTACAGGCATATGCTAAACAAGCCACCGGACTGAAATATCTGATCAACCCCAATGCCTGATAGCAGAGTAACGTGGTTGACCAATAACTATCTCAATTAGGGAGGGATCATGCGGATTTTATTCATACTGGCGTGGGTTTGTTTGTTGGCCGCGTGCGGGCCCTCTTCTACGCAAGAGCAAGAACAGCAGCCGCAAAGGCCAGGAGAAGCCGAAGTTTCTGCCGTTGTAGTACCAGGCCAAGCAGCAGCAATTGCAACTGAGCAGGCGCAGGTGTCGGTCGCACAAATCGAGTCTAATAGGTTACGAAATGCCTATTTTGGTGATACACACATTCATACGGTGCTTTCGTTTGATGCGTATATCATGGGTACACGACGTACACCAGATGATGCCTATGAGTTTGCCAAAGGAGCTGTCATCGAACATGCGTCTGGCTTTCAGATGCAGATGAAAAAGCCGCTGGATTTTCTAGCCGTGTCTGATCACGCTTTTTATCTCGGCATGATGCGTGAGATGGCGGTTGCGTCAGGACCGCATGGTGAGCACGAGCTTTCTTCAGCTGTGCGCGGTGCGACGTCTGCTGCAGGATCTGCGGCAGCGTTTCAATCAGTTATTGGGTACTTGGTCAGTGGTCAGGCGGGTGGAGCTGATGACCCGCTAGATGATCGTAACGTGGTGCGCAGTGCCTGGCAGGAAATTATTGAAGCAGCACAGCGTCACAATAACCCAGGCACATTTACCACCTTTATTGGTTATGAGTACACCACTTCTGGTCCGGAATTCCAAAATTTACACAGAAACGTCCTGTTTGCGGGGTCCAACGTACCCGCTCAGCCCTTCAGTCGATTTGACTCTCCCAATCCAGAGCATTTGTGGGATTGGATGGATGCTAATCGTGAAGAAGGCATAGAGTCGCTGGCAATACCACATAACTCCAATGGTTCAGACGGCTGGATGTTTCAAGACCACTACTTCTCAAGCGACAAGCCAATAGATGCTGCCTATGCCGAACAAAGAATGCGCAACGAGCCGTTGGTGGAAAACAGCCAAGTAAAAGGTACTTCTGACACTCATCCGTTGCTCTCGCCCAATGATGAATGGGCCGACTACGACATCATGC
>JAADHW010000329.1 GCA_013151695.1 Gammaproteobacteria bacterium | reverse complement strand
AGCGTCAGAATTCTCTTCTAACCCTTTGCAGGAGCGACACTAAAAATGGCCGTGGAAGAAGAATTCCATAAAATTGTGGGTCTCGATATTGGCACGAATAAAGTGGCTGCGATTGTTGCGGAAGTAAACGGCAATGGTGAACTCGAAATTATCGGCATAGGCACTAATCAGTCGCGGGGACTTAAGAAAGGTGTAGTAGTCAATATAGAATCAACTGTGCAGTCGATACAGCGCGCCGTTGAAGAGGCGGAACTAATGGCAGGCTGTGCCATTGATTCTGTTTATGCAGGTATTGCAGGCAGCCACATACGCAGTTTCAATTCTCACGGCATAGTCGCCATACGCGATAGAGAAGTGTTTAGCCAAGATGTAGACCGAGTTATTGATGCCGCTCAAGCCATGGCCATTCCAGCCGACCAAAAAATACTTCACGTTCTACCTCAAGAATACGCCATAGATTCGCAAGAAGGCGTGAAGGAACCGCTGGGCATGTCTGGAGTTCGTTTAGAAGCCAGGGTGCATATGGTGACTTGTGCGGTGAATGCATCACAGAATATAGAAAAGTGTATAGCGCGTTGTGGCTTGCATGTTAACGATGTGATTTTGGGGCAGTTGGCTTCCAGCTACTCGATTCTCACAGAAGATGAGCGTGATCTCGGGGTTTGCATAGTGGACATTGGTGGTGGCACGACTGACATTGCGGTTTTTACCGGCGGTGCTATTCGTCACACAGCAGTAATACCGATTGCGGGAGACCAGGTTACAAACGATATTGCTATGGCGCTGAGGACGCCTACACAAAATGCGGAAGATCTGAAAATTAAGTACGCATGTGCGCTTACACAGCTTGCCAAGGCTGGTGAGGTGATCAAAGTGCCTGGAGTTGGAGACAAACCAGCCAGAGAGTTGTCCAGGCAAGCGCTCGCAGAAGTTGTGGAGCCTCGTTACGACGAATTGTTCACCTTGATTCAGGCCGAGCTTCGGCGCAGTGGGTTTGAAGATTTAGTGGCGTCGGGAATAGTGCTTACCGGCGGCGCAGCAAAGATGGAAGGGGTAATCGAACTTGCGGAAGAGATATTCCACATGCCGGTTAGCCTGGGGGTGCCACGTAATGTGGCAGGGTTAAAGGACATTGTCCGCAACCCGGTATATGCCACGGGCGTTGGCCTGTTGCAGTACGGATTAGAGAGAGAAAGAGAATTGCCCAGGAAGAGGACCTCCCATGCAGGAGGTGTATTTGGAAAGGTCAAAAATTGGTTGAGAGAAAATTTCTAGCTGGAGAACACGATGTTTGAATTGGTAGATAGCGCGCCTCAAAGCGCAGTCATAAAAGTGATTGGTGTCGGTGGTGGTGGAGGCAATGCCGTCCAACACATGGTCGCACGAGCGGTAAGCGGTGTGGACTTCATTGCCGCCAATACGGATGCACAAGCCCTTAAAAGTTTAGATGCACAGACTACATTGCAAATTGGTAGCGGTATAACGAAGGGTTTAGGCGCGGGCTCAGATCCGGAGGTGGGTCGCGCAGCGGCTTTGGAAGACCGAGATCGTCTTAGTGAAGTTTTGTCGGGTGCCGATATGGTATTCATTACCGCCGGTATGGGTGGTGGTACGGGTACGGGTGCTGCTCCTGTGGTGGCAGAGATCGCTCGGGAGATGGGTATTCTCACTGTGGCGGTAGTGACTAAGCCGTTTAATTTTGAAAAACGCACAGATGTCGCGGCATTAGGTGTTCGAGAATTGTCTCAACATGTTGATTCACTGATTACGATCCCGAATGAGAAGCTACTTGCAGTTCTCGGCGAAAGGACCAGCATGTTGGATGCTTTTTGTGCTGCCAACGATGTGCTGTTGGGTGCTGTCCAAGGCATTGCGGACCTCATCATAAGACCCGGGATGATCAACGTAGATTTCGCCGATGTGCGTACAGTGATGTCTGAAATGGGGATGGCTATGATGGGTACCGGGCGTTCTTCTGGTGATAATCGCGCTAGGGACGCTGCGGAAGCAGCAATCCGGTCTCCTTTGCTCGAAGATGTAGATCTGCATGGCGCCAGAGGCATACTGGTTAACGTGACCGCAGGTCCCGACCTTAGTATTGGTGAGTTCACTGACGTGGGTAGTATTGTTGATGATTTTGCCTCCGCCTCGGCCACCATTGTGGTGGGTACAGTGATCGATGAAGACATGGGTGAAGAGTTAAAGGTGACAGTTGTTGCGACCGGTCTCGGCGAACTCGAAATGCCAAATATCGTGGTCGACAATACCCTCGTTCAGCAAGCTTTGGACGGGCAGGTCGACTATAACGAATTTGAAAGACCTACCTTTTCTAGGGGGCAGAGTAGTGCAGCGAGAGAAGGTAATTTGGCAGAGAGCCAGAATGAGCAAGATCTTGATTATTTAGACATTCCGGCATTTCTACGTCGACAAGCCGACTGAGGGGCCCGCTGAGCCACTGACTCCACTGGGGGGGGCAGTTTACATCGTACTCACTAGGTCGTGGTCAAGATTTATAGTTTTTGACGCGACCGTTGTTGGTAAATAATTGAGTCTTTTCAGTAACATGCAGTACACGCCAGCTCGGCATGTTGATACAAAATGAAACAAAAAGTGCGGCCTGGTGCGTAGTGTAGCTGCATCTGGATTGGTACTATGCGCGGCTTATGTCAGTGACAGAAATATTACAACAACGCACGCTCAACAATACCATTCCGCGCCACGGGTGTAGGTTTGCATACCGGTGAGAAAGTGTATGTCAAGCTGATGCCGGCAGCAGTGGATACAGGTATTGTATTCATTCGAACAGACCTTGATCCTGTTGTTGAGTTTCCAGCCAACGCGCTAAAAGTTGGCTCCACCACTATGGCCACCTCCTTGACAGACGGTCAGCACGAAATCTCTACCGTTGAACATTTGATGTCTGCATTTGCCGGTTTAGGCATAGACAATGCCAGAGTTGAGGTGAGTGCTGCAGAGTTGCCGATTATGGATGGTAGTGCGGCACCTTTCGTATTCTTGTTACAGTCGGCTGGAATTGTAGAACAACAAGCGGTGAAGAAGTTTGTTCGCATTTTAAAGCCAGTACGCTATCAGCAAGGCGATACCTTTGCTGAGCTCACGCCATTTAATGGCTTTCGACTGAACTATACCCTCGAGTACGATCATCCGGTATTCAAGAGACACGAACACCATGTTAGCGTAGATTTTTCCACCACCTCCTATGTCAAGGAAGTGAGCAGGGCACGAACCTTTGGTTTTCTCGCCGACTACGAAAAATTGCGTGGGATGAATTTGGCTAAAGGCGGAAGCCTAGACAATGCCGTGGTCGTAGACGATTTTCGGATACTCAATGAAGAAGGCTTGCGGCTAGAAGATGAATTTGTAAAACATAAAATCCTCGATGCCATTGGCGATCTTTACCTGCTGGGCCATAGCCTGATCGGACAATTTACCGGTTTCAAGTCAGGCCACGGCCCTAATAACGCGTTGTTGCGCAAACTTCTTGACGATAAAGAAGCCTACGAGATTGTCTCTTTTGACCAGGAGACTGCTGTACCTACCGCCTACGCCAAACCCATATTCGCCACCGGTTAGTCCAAGTAGCTGAAAATGTGCCAGGTAATTTGTTGCTTGAGGTGTCTCGCGGCCTAGTTGTTGCTTCTTGTTGCTTCTTGTTGCTTCTCTTGCTGCTTCTTGTTGCAGGATTTGCGCCGCTGTTCGCAGTATGTGGGGCTTCAAGGCGGGATAATCAGCGCGCTGTATTTGAGACGCGAACGATGAAGTTTTTGACGCGGCTAAAACTCTGTAAACCTTGCAATTGGGTTTGCAGTTCAGGGAGTAGAAAGCGTAGACGCGTAGCTGCTGAGGCACTGCGACACAGTAGGTGAGCACGCTCACCGCGAATGTCGGTCACTTCAACTTCATGACGTAATGGTGGTTCGAGAAGTGCTTGCAGTTCTGCACTCCACTGTTTTTGATTTGATGATGTTTTAAGTAAACGTTGTAGGGGAGTAAAACGACTGTGGCCTTCGCTAAGCAGATCATCTATCTTACGGTTCGACACTTGCTGACTCGATATGCAACCACGGCCGATCAGCTTAGGCCCATTGTATATTGTGTACAACAGATCCTAGCTCACAGAAGAGGAGCAATCGAGCTGAACTGGCTCAATCTGAAAAGGCGCAAAAAGCACCGGCACGTCTGGTACGTAAAGAACGTGTTTATATGAAAATAATTCTGCTAAGAGATGGCGGGTTTAACCGTGCCCTACAATTGAGCCGCCGGAGTCTAGTGCTCGGTGGCACTCTGGCGTTGGTCGGGCTTTGTGTGGCTACGTTGTGGTTCACATCCATTGTGCAGCCTGATCAAATCGATGCCCAGGTGGTGGCGCAGTGG
>JAADHW010000219.1 GCA_013151695.1 Gammaproteobacteria bacterium | reverse complement strand
GTAAGCGCGATGTCAACTTTTCGCCAAAAACCGTTGATACCTTTGAACCCCAAGAACGAGTTTATTAGCGCAAGGTCCTAATACAATGCAAGTAAGTGTTTATCGATACAACCCAGACGTAGATGAAGTGCCTGTCATGCGAGACATGGAAGTAGAGTTGCCTGAAGGCAAAGATTTAATGGTCTTGGACGTGCTTGAGCTGCTTAAGACGCAAGACCCAACAATTAGTTATCGTCGCTCCTGTCGTGAGGGTGTTTGTGGGTCTGATGGTATCAACATGAACGGAAAAAACGGTCTGGCGTGTTTTACCACAGTTTCTCAAGTGGTGAAGCGCAATAAACTGATACTGCGCCCACTGCCTGGGTTGCCGGTAATACGCGATCTTGTGGTCGATATGACGCAGTTTTATCAACAATATGAAAAAATTCAACCCTATCTAATCAATGACGACCCACCGCCTGCACAAGAACGTTTGCAGTCCCAAGCGGATCGCGAGCAGTTAGATGGGTTGTATGAGTGCATTTTGTGTGCTTGCTGTTCGACATCATGCCCGTCTTTTTGGTGGAATCCGGACAAGTTCATTGGTCCTGCCGGCTTGTTACAAGCCTATCGCTTTCTTGCCGACACTCGAGATACAGCAACAGTTGAACGTCTCGCCAAATTAGATGATCCGTTCAGTGTGTTTCGCTGTCGCGGCATCATGAATTGCGTCACTGTTTGTCCAAAAGGTCTAAATCCAACGCGAGCGATCGGTAAGATTCGAAGCATGCTCGTGCAACAGGGCATCTAACAAATCTGACCTGCCGACGTTACCTGTCCATGTGGAGAACAAAGTTTGAGCGATAATTTTTTGCAACGCATGTCGCGTAGCTCTCATTTAGCAGGGCAAAACGCAGCCTACATAGAAGCACTGTACGAGACATTTTTGGATGATCCCGGTACGGTGTCCGAAGTTTGGCGTAGCTATTTTGAGCAACTACCCATGCTCGATGGCACCATTGGGGCTGATACCCCGCATTCTTCTGTTGTTCAGCAGTTTGAGCGCCTAGGTAGGAATCGTCTAAAGGCAAAACCCGAAAAAGTAGCAACGCGCATTTCAACCGAGCATGAATCTAAGCAGATGCGCGTGCAAGATCTGGTGGCCGCTTATCGGCACCGGGGACACAAGAAAGCCAATATAGATCCGTTAGGTATGATGGAACGGCCAATCATGCCTACCCTCGATTTGGCATACCATCATCTTTCGCCGGCAGATCTGGATGAAACGTTTCAAACAGGTTCCTTTCACTACGGCGACGGTACCGCAAAATTACGAGATTTGGTTTCGGCCCTGGAAAACACCTACTGTGGATCCATTGGTGCTGAGTATATGCACATTGTTGATACCAGTGAGCAGCTGTGGGTGCAGCAACGTCTAGAATCTCCTCGTGCCCGGCCTAATTTTTCTGCCGATCAGAAAGTTTCAATACTAGAGCGACTCACCGCTGCAGAAGGCTTGGAAAAGTATCTGCACCGCCGTTATCCGGGCACCAAACGCTTCGGTTTGGAAGGTGGTGAGAGCCTTATTCCGCTATTACATGAACTGATACAAAGGCTCGGCTCAAGTGGTGTGCTTGAATCTGTTATCGCCATGGCACATCGCGGCCGTCTCAGCGTGTTGGTAAATGTATTAGGGAAGAAGCCGTCGGAATTGTTCGATGAGTTTGATGGTAGACATACTTTCAGTGAAGGCTCTGGGGATGTTAAATATCACCAGGGGTTTTCATCGAATGTAATGAGTAGTGGTGGCGAAATGCACCTTGCTCTGGCTTTCAACCCTTCACACTTGGAAATTGTCGGGCCTGTGGCTGAAGGTTCTGTACGCGCGCGCCAAGATCGCCGTCGAGATTACGTGGGTGAAATGGTGGTCCCCATTATTCTGCATGGAGATGCAGCATTTGCCGGGCAAGGTGTGGTTATGGAGACATTTCAAATGTCCCAGACTCGAGGTTTTGCAACCGGTGGTAGCATCCACGTGATTATCAATAACCAGATCGGTTTCACAACCCATCGACAAATTGATGCACGCTCGACTGAATATTGCACCGAAGTAGCAAAGATGGTGCAGGCCCCAATACTACATGTTAACGGCGATGATCCTGAGGCGGTGGTATTCGTAACGCAGCTCGCTGCAGATTACCGAATGGAATTTCGCAAAGACATCGTCGTCGACCTAGTTTGTTATCGGCGGCGTGGGCACAACGAGTCGGAAGAGCCGATGAAGACTCAACCTCAAATGTATCAGAAGATTCGTACTCATCCCTCGACGTTGTCCCTCTATGTAGAGCAACTTGTGGGTGAAAAAGTGATTACCAAGCAGCAAGCAGATCTGCTGGCGGATGAGAATCGGCAGAAACTAGAAAGTGGCGCTAGTGTGGCGCTGAGCATTGTCCATGAGCCCGATGAAAAGCTGTTCGTTGATTGGACACCTTATTTGGGCCACGAGTGGGACATGCGGGTAGATACAGGGGTGGAGACAGCACATTTCACAGAGCTTGCAGGGCGGTTAAACGATTTGCCTGAAGGCTTTGCCGTGCACCGGCAAGTGCAAAATATAATAGATGATAGGCATAAAATGGCCGCGGGCGCTATGCCAGCCAATTGGGGTTTTGCTGAGGTTATGGCCTACGCATCCCTTATTGATGAAGGCATTCCTGTTCGGCTTACAGGTCAGGATGTGGGTGTGGGTACTTTTTCGCATCGGCATGCCTACCATCATCAAAAGGACGGTAGCCGGATCATACCTCTGAACTTACTTAGCGAAAACGTCACCTTCGATTTATACGATTCGTTGCTTTCTGAAGAGGCGGTGTTGGCCTTTGAATATGGTTATGCCACCACGGCGCCAAGCACATTAGTGGTATGGGAAGCTCAATTTGGTGACTTTGCCAATGGCGCCCAAGTGGTTATCGATCAGTTCATCAGCTCCGGTGAAACCAAATGGGCTCGTCTTTGCGGTTTAACCTTGCTGTTGCCTCACGGCTATGAGGGTGCTGGTCCAGAACACTCATCTGCCCGGTTAGAGCGTTTTTTGCAACTTTGTGCCGAGCACAATATGCAGGTATGTGTGCCGTCAACACCGGCCCAGGTATTTCATATGCTACGGCGTCAAGCGCTAAGACCCACACGCAAACCCCTCATTGCGATGACGCCAAAGAGTTTGTTGCGTCATAAAATGGCGGTCTCAAGTTTAGATGAATTGTGTAAAGGCAGCTTTTCCAATGTTATCGACGAACAAGATGAGATCGATCCGGCAGGTGTTGAGAGAATTGTTATCTGTAGCGGTAAGGTTTACTACGATCTGTTAGAAAAACGACGTGAAGCAGCGGTGACGAGTGTTGCAATTGTGCGTTTGGAACAGATCTACCCATTTCCAGAAGGCGAATTCGCTGCCATCATAGCTCGCTATGAAAACCTAAAAGAAGTGGTTTGGTGCCAAGAAGAACCGATGAATCAAGGTGCTTGGTATTCGATGCAACACCGTTTGCGGCACTCCATTTTGGCACAAGACGATGCCCTGTATCTAATATATGCGGGCCGAGATGCATTTGCGGCGCCGGCGGTTGGGCATACCGGAATGCATACCGAACAACAGCAACAACTGGTCAATGACGCGCTCTTTGGATAAGCGCGGCGTAATTATTAACAAAGGTGAACATATGTGGAAGGAAGCTTGGACTATGAGCGTGGATAACAAGGTTGGGAAATAAGTAGATGGACATTAAGGCTCCGACTTTTCCGGAATCTATTACCGACGGCACATTGGCGCAATGGCATAAACAGCCCGGCGAGTTTGCGCAACGAGACGATCTGTTAGCTGACATAGAAACAGATAAAGTGGTCATTGAAATTGTTGCGCCAGATGACGGTGTTCTAACTGAGATCTTCAAGGCGGAAGGTGAAATCGTCGAATCAGATGAGCTGATTGGCAAATTTGAAGCCGCGGCGGACACGGGTGGTGAAGTTCCTCAAGCTGATGCACCAACACAAACCGAGGATGTTGATGAAGCAACCTCGTCCGATTCTGGCGCCAGCCCGGCTGCGCGAAAACTCGCTGCCGAATCTGATATTAACATCGCGGTGGTGTTGGGTACTGGCCGTGATGGCCGTGTCACCAAAGAGGATGTTGCCAAGGTTATTGCCCAGGGGGCTACCCAGACAGTTACTCAGACAGGGTCAAAACCAATACCCGAAGCCAGTGTTAAGCCGGCGCAAGCGATGTTTGGCATCGACGCCATGGGTGAGCGCGTAGAGCGTCGCGTACCCATGACGCGGCTACGTGCCAGCGTTGCTAAACGACTGGTCGAAGCGCAACAAAATGCGGCGATGTTGACCACCTTTAACGAGGTTGATATGGCGCCAGTAATGGCGTTAAGAAAAAAGTACCAGGAAGATTTCCAAGCAACCCACAACGGTACACGATTGGGTTTTATGTCCTTTTTTGTGCGCGCCACCGTTGAAGCCCTCAAACGCTTTCCCGCTGTGAACGCCTCGATCGATGGCAATGACATCATTTATCACGGTTACTACGATATAGGTGTCGCTGTCTCCACCGATCGTGGTTTAGTGGTGCCTGTGGTGCGTGAAGCTGATGCTCTGAGTCTGGCGCAAATTGAAGATCAAATTGGTCATTTTGGCGGCAAAGCAAGAGATGGCAAGTTAACCCTAGAAGATATGTCGGGCGGTACTTTTACCATTTCTAACGGTGGGGTGTTTGGCTCTTTGATGTCTACACCCATATTGAATGCGCCTCAGACAGGCGTGTTGGGTATGCACACCATCCAGCAGCGGCCCGTGGTTGTGGATGGTGAGATTGTCATCCGACCTATGATGTATTTGGCACTGTCATATGATCATCGTCTCATTGATGGGCGCGAGGCAGTGCGGTTTCTGGTTGCTATAAAGGGCATGATTGAAGATCCAGCCCGGATATTATTGGAATTGTAATGATGAGTGATAAATACGACGTTGTAGTCATAGGTGCAGGACCAGCAGGTTATGCCGCAGCCATACGCTGTGCACAACTGGGCTTAAACACCGCCTGCATTGATAAGTCTGTGGGCAAGGATGGCAAGGCGACACTGGGTGGTACGTGCTTGAATTGGGGCTGCATACCGTCCAAGGCGCTGCTAGATGCTTCGCATAAGTACATAGATGCAAAAGAGCACTTTGCTGATGTTGGCGTCAATGTTGGTGAAGTGAGTATCGACGTCGCTAAAATGATAGCGCGCAAGGACGAAGTGGTTGACGGGCTGACCAAGGGTATTGCTGGTTTATTTAAAGGCAACGGTGTGACCGCATTACACGGGACAGGAAAGTTGTTAGCTAACAAGCAAGTAGCGTTTCCCTCT
>JAADHW010000151.1 GCA_013151695.1 Gammaproteobacteria bacterium | reverse complement strand
TGCTAGATTCAACTACTAGATCGAACAGTTGCATAACCTGGGCGATGGCATTACTTTTGCGTTCGCTACGGCTCATTCCTGGACCTTTTCCCGCCTTCACGTTGTTGGTAATGCAAGCAACTTTAAAATGTTCCTTGCAGGTTCGTAGGACTTCGACCATGCGCGGCCTTAGCTCTCCGCTCAATACCGCAATCACGTCTTTGCCATTGATTCGATAACCCTGAGCGGCAGACTCGTCAGCGAACAACTGATCAAACTCATCCAAACTGACGCTATTCGATTCAAATTGAGCCCAGGCGTTGGTTTCTGGATTGGTTGCATTGATAGAGCGGATGAAGTCTTGTGGAGCTCCGATACTGTGTTCCAACTTTTTAAACGCATCGAATGGGCTGCTGGTGAATACGCCACCAAAATCCCAAAGTATTGCCGATAGTTTCATGTTTGATTGGCCCCTACATTTTTCGGTAATCTACCGAATACCAAATTTCAGGCTCAATGGTGACAAGAATGTTGTCGCCGCCGCCTGAGTTCTCAACATAAGCCCGCCCTTGCTCTTCTCCGAGATAGCGGATAGCCATCGCCAGTGACTGGCTCGCGCTGGGTTCAGAAATTTTAAAAGGCCCCTCAATAGACACATATTGGTAGGGGGCTACTTCTGTTTGAACACACAAACTCATTCGATCTGCCTTTGCCAGCAGCTTACCTTTAATAGACGTACCATGAGTCATCATCCAGGGTTTGCCGCCCACTTCATAGTCATACCAGATGGGCACCGCCAGCGGGCCTTTATTCGCCCGACCGATGGCAATTATGCCAACGTGAACATCTGCTAAGAACGCTTCTCTTTCTGCTTTTGACATAGCTAACGACATAGTGGTTTACCTTAAGGTTTGGTTTTGGGCCACATTAAGGCAAATGTACAAACATGTCACACCGTATGCATATAGGCACCTAGCCTAAAAATTTCGCAACCTGGATTGTTGAGGTAGGTGGTCAGGGTAAGGTGATCGAGTTTAGAAGTAACAACTACTTTGAGGCTTGTTTGACTTGATTGATCGTTCAAGATAGTATTTCAAGTCTTGAATGAACGTTCAAGAAAGTTTTTTCAACAATAACTTTTCTAGCGCAACCAAGACGGTAGTTGATCATGCCAAATCCGAAATATGGGGATAACAGCGAGGATAAGGGCCTTTCAACCCGAGAGCGGGTTATCCAGTGTGCTGCGGAACTCTTCGCAAACCAAGGCTACGCGGCAACCGGTGTTGCACAAATTGCGAAAACCTCAGCCACTCACCCCAATTCCATCTACTGGGCCTTTGAAAGTAAAGAAGGGTTGTTACTGGCAGTGCTCGAAAGTCTCAGTGATGAGTTCTTTGCAAAAGACGTGGTGCGGACCGGTTGGGATTTGGAAACTTCAATGCGCAGCGTTTTCGAACGGTTTGCGCAAACTCCTGAATTTTTGCGGCTTTTGCTAATGTTGGTGTTAGAACGCCGCGACGGTGACCCACGGGTTATTCAGACAGCACATGATGTTTATCGCCGAGGCGTTGTCCAGTTGATGGGGTTTTTTGACCCGTTTGTAGCATTGGACGATGAACATGCGCGATTAGATGTGTGTGAGCAGCTTGCAAATTTGACCCTTACGTTGATCAACGGTATGGCCGCAACACAACAAATTGAGTCACGCAGCATCGACATGAAATCTGCGTTGGATTCGCTAACTCTCGCTGTGTGTTCCACCTTGGATACGCTTGTCCGGCAAACAATACAACGGACGTAAGAGCCCACAGGGTCTTGTTACATGGCAACCCGAAACAAAGGAACAAATCAATGAACAAAAGTACACTTCTCAACAACACTGCAACCACTAATATCGAACAACAGCTTTCTGGTGCACAAATATTAGCAAACGCACAAGTTCTTGCTGACAATCTCAAAGCCCGCGGGCGTGCAGCAGAAATCGATTCCGCGCGCCGATTACCAGACGATATTGTCGATCAACTCAGGGACGCTGGTATTTTTCGCATGAACATGCCGGCCATATGGGGTGGTCCAGAGATGACCTCGATGGAACAGGTTGAGGTGGTGGAAACACTCGCGCGCAGTGATGCATCGGTAGGCTGGTGCGCTGGCATCAATTGCGATTCAGGACTGTATTCGGGTTACCTTGAAGATGCTGTCGCCCGCGAACTCTTTCCGAAGCTTGATATGGCGCAGGCGGGGTGGATTTATCCTGCCGTGAACGCTGAGCGTGTGCAAGGGGGTTACCGGGTATCGGGCCGTTGGATTTTTGGTTCGGGGTGCAATCACAGCGATAGGTTGGCGGGTGGAGTTTGGGTGGTAAAAAATGGCAAGCCTGTCATCAGCGATAGCGGTATGCCTGAAGCCCGAATAATAATCGCCCCGCGGGACAGCTTTTCAATAGAAGATACCTGGCATACTACGGGCTTACGCGGTACGGGCAGTAACGATTATGTTGCTGACGATCTTTTTGTGGCGGAAGAACATACCTTCAGTTTCCACGAGCCGAAGCGTGAAGGTGTTTTATGGCAGCGCCCCGACACGCTGCTGCGCAAGATGGTAGGCATACCGTTGGGTGTGGCTCGAGACTGTATCGATGCTGCAGTGGCGACATTGGAAGGAAAGTCTGACCGAATCTCAAAAGTGCCATATAAAGCAAAACCCGACATTCAGCGCGCGATTGGCGAGGCTGAGGCCCTACTCGGCGCTGCGCGCGCCTATGTGTTCAGTTCCTTAGAAACCCAATGGATCAAACTCGAACGAAATGAAGAGATGTCCGTCAAAGAGCGAGTTGACCCGTTCCTGTCTCGCCAGTTTGCCTTTCAAGCTGCCCGTAAGGTCACGCAAATTATGTATGACACCGTCGGCGGCGCTGCAGTCTATGCAAAAAGCCCGTTTGATCGTCACCTACGCGACATGATCACTGGGTGTCAGCATATTATGGGGCAAGCAAAATCGTTAGAGCCCTGCGGAGCATTAATGTTAGGAGGTGATTCCGGGCCTAACATTATGACACCATAATTTGCACCGTTCGGAAACCAAATCCATATAAAGGAATTCATCATGATCCGCGAACAACATGTCCTGCAAGAAATTCACGCTTATCGTTATTGCGGCGAAAACCCCCAATACGCCCTGATCATCTCTCATGGGATTGCCTCTCATGGTGGCATTTATGATGTGTTTTGTGAACATCACGCTGCCAAGGGAGCAGATATCTGGGCGTTTGATGCCCCTGGCCATGGCAAGTCGACAACCAACCGACCTCGTGGCCAATGGACGTTAGAAGAATGGATTGAGGCATCGAAAGACTACGCAAAACACGTCAAATCACTTACCGGACTGCCTGTTTTTGCCCTGGGATCCAGTTTAGGTGTAGCTGCCGCATACGGTTCGTTGCACAGTGATGATGTGCAAGGGGCGATACTGATGGGGTCGCCTCTGGTTCCCTCGGGACCATTCTTATCAGTTCCCGGTCCCGCCTGGCGTTCTCCGGAAGTGCAACAAGTCATTAAACAGCTCGGGCGCGCTGGACGTTTGGATTGCGGAATTTTGTTTAACTTTGACGAAGACTACGGCTACGCAGGCGCGGGTGAGCAAAAACGTCTTGATCCTTGGAATACTTGGAGCTATGACCTTGAATCGTGGTCTACTATGTTCACTCACGAAGTAGCTAACCCGGTGGGTGAGAATACCAAACCGATATTAATGGCCTGTGGCGAGAAGGACCCTACCTTTCCACCTGAACTGATGCAAAAAGTGGCAGAATCCATTGCGGGCCCAGTTAAGTTCTCTTGTTTGGCGGGTGCCAGCCACCAACTCATGTTGTTTCACACCAACGAGTTTTCAACCGAGGTCCATGACTGGGTGCTTGAGCAGATTTAGTTTCACAAGATATCAAATACGGGAGACGCGTTATGAATAAGATTGAAGGTTTGCATCACATTGCGATTGCTACCTCGGACATGAAAGCTCAGATTGAATTTTTTACCGACAAGCTTGGTATGGAGTTGGTGGCGCTGTATTGGATGCACGGTGTGGAAAATACTTGGCACGGTTTTTTGCGGCTTAACGACGAGAGCTCTATTGCCTTTGTACATAATCCCGCCATTGATAATATCCCCGTGCGTTTGGGTGAAACCCACTCTGGTAATGCCGGCGCACACTGTGCGCGCGGAACCATGCAGCACCTAGCCCTGAAGGTGAAGGACGATGTTGAGTTGCATGCCATGCGCGACCGCTTGCGTGCTAAAGGTGTCCCCGTGGTTGGCCCCATGGATCATGGTTTTTGTAAATCTATCTATTTTGCCGGGCCCGAATACCTGACACTCGAGTTGTCATTCTCGGAAGAACCCATCGATGTGCGAGCCTGGGTTGACCCAGAAGTGATGGGCCTGGCAGGCATTACTGAGGAAGAGTTGGCACGCTACACACGCTCTTCGAGTTATCAAGATCAAGGTGGTCAGGTCCCTCAGCCGGCAGCGGATTCTCCTGGACCGCACTTATCCAATTATCCCGAAGGTGCTTATAAGGGCTTTATTGGTTTAAGCGATGAAGCAGTTTTAGCTATGAGTCAAAGCGAACCGCCAGTGACAGTGGTAGATGAGTAGGGTGGCTTTGCCGCGAGCATGAATAGCGAAGAAATCTACCCTTCGATAGTAATTGCCGGAGGTGGGGCCACCGGCTCTAGATTGGCGCTGGAGCTAGTTTGGCTGAAGACTCCAACCCTCGAACAGGAGGAACTAAAATGAGCGATGCTGCAGTATTTTTTGACTATTCTCAGGTGGGTTACAACATCCGTCCAGATCTTGCGAAGGCACATCTTGAGATTTGGAAAAATATTGCCGCACCAGGTTCATGGTGGCGAGGTGAGGATCGCGTGGCTATTGCAGCAGAGGTTAGGAATGCCGGGAGCTGTACCTTTTGCCAAGAGCGTAAGTTGGCTTTATCTGCCTTTTCCGTACAGGGGGCCCATAACACCGACACTCACCTACCCGAGGTTGTAGTAGAGGCAGTGCACCGCGTAACAACGGATGCATCCCGCTTAACGAAGAGTTGGTTGTCTGATTGTCAATCTAACGGACTCTCGCACGAACAGTACATAGAATTGTTGGGTATCGTGGTCGCAGTGATCAGCATCGATGCTTTTCACCGATGTTTGGGAATTGCCCTGGAGGAATTGCCCAGTCCGCTAGCGGGTGAGCCAAGTCAGCATCGACCGACAAGTGCACAACAAGAAAGTGCTTGGATACCTACTATTGCAGCGAGCCGCGCTGATGGTGACGAGGCGGATCTATACGATGGTCAAAAGCAAACGGGCAACGTGCTTATTGCCATGAGCTTGGTGCCAGATTCTGTACGAATGCTCAAGACCTTGTCGTCTGCTCAATATCTGGAAACCCGCGACGTCATTAATCCCAGTAGAAATGGCAATCGAAAAATTAGCCGTGCGCAGATGGAACTGCTAGCCGGTCGGGTTTCTGCCTTGAATGATTGTTTCTACTGAACATCTTCACATTCATTGATGCTTCGTGAAAGCAGCAAGATAGACGGGAATGAGGTTGCCTTATCAATGGTGACTTCGGGTAACGCAAGTGAGGGTAACGTTGCGGCCGCTATACCAGCAGCCCAAGAGTTGCTTAGATTTGCAGAGGATGCATTGGCAAACGACACCCAGGCGCTTACCGATGCGCGAGTTCAGCTTGAGGGAGTCATTGGTACCGATGGTATGGTTGATGCAGCAGCGGTCATTGCCAATTTCCAACGCATGAACAGAATTGCTGACAGTACTGGCATACCATTGGATACACCCATGGCTATGGTTACAGCAGAACTTCGCGATGAACTTGGCCTAAACAACTTTGCAAGTGCAGCTCACACGCCACCCCTCAGCTTAATAAAGCGCTTTTTTGGAAAAATTCTTGGTAAAATTCTACCGGTGCTGCTGCGTCGAATGTCGAACAAGTAGCTCAACAGTTTCTAATATCTGCCTGTTACCGTGGCAGTGGAATCAACCTTAAAGTGACTTAAAGTAAATAGGGGAATCAAAGTGAATCGTAGAAATTTCGTTAGGAACGCAACGTTAGGGGTAGCAGCAAGTAGCTTACTACCCAGCCTGCTGGTGTCACAACAAGTCTGGGCGCAATCAGAGTCTCGTCTGATCTACATATCACCAATGAAATCCAACGGTGACCTTAGCAGTTGCCAAGCTGAGGTTTGGTATGTAGGGGAGGGCAGTGATTTTGTTGTTGTGACCGCTGATAAAGCGTGGCGGGCACGTGCGGTCGCAAACGGTCTCACGAAAACTCAAGTTTGGGTCGGCGATGTAGGCGTATGGAAAAGATCTGACGGACGTTATAAAGACCTGCCCGCTCAGACGATGAACGCTTCGCTGGAAAATGATTCCGGCGCGCATGCTCGTGTGTTGGAAATTTTCGGTCGCAAATATGCCAGCGAATGGAGCACCTGGGGGCCCCGGTTTGAGAACAGCCTAGCCGACGGCTCGCGGGTTATGTTGCGCTATACGCCTGCTTAGGCATCCGTCAGGGCGTATCAGTAGCGTTCCGCATTTGGAATAGCCCTGGGTCTGTTGCGCGGCAAGGTGCAATGCACGGTGTTAGATGCACCGTGCTCAAAACCAGCATTACTTTCTCGCAAACCCCGCGGGTCACTTGCCGGGAATGACCGCCACCACAGTCATTTCGACTAATAACGCCTTCACAAATAGTTGTGACACTTCTACCAAAGTGCTGGTTGGCGGCACAAAACCCTCGAAATATGTTTCGCGCACCTTATTAAAGGCAACCTTATCGTCCATGTTGGTGAGGTAAACGGTGGTCGCGACGATGTTCGAGAGGTCCCCGCCAGCAGTTCGGAGTATCAGCTGTAAATTTTCCATAATCTGCGCCGTCTGTGCTTCTATGCCGCCATCACCAGGTATCTGTTTATCAGCCGTAACCCCAGTCTGGCCTGCAATATGCAAAGTCCGTCCAACCGGCTCCCATACCGCCTGGCTGTATGCACCTACAGGCTGCATCATGGCTTGCGGGCCGACTGCTATGTTTTTTTCAATTTGTGTCATTCAAAAACTCTCCACGTTTGGAATAAGGATTATGTTTGATATACTTTACATCGTATATTTTAAAAAGTAATGTAGCAATAATACTTACTACATCATCGTCATCATCTCACTACTAATTTTTTCCGCCAACCAGCTAAAAGGTAGCTTTGCCAAATTATGAAAACACGACTTATTATCCATATCGCCATTTTTTACGCCTTGCTCAACTCAGCAGTAGCGCTGGCAAAAGAAAACTCCAACAACAACGCTGAGTTCATCAACAAAGTGCTCGCGGCGCAGATCATTGAGCTGAACTTCATTTGGGATGCAAATGCGCCTCTGCTTGACTTATCACCACCGTATCTACAATCCTTGGCTGTCACCCACAAAGCATCAGCAGGGTTTGTACCCGGGGGCGTAGCCTTCGCCAGCGATGCCATGTTTTTCAGTGGGCAACATGGGGCACCAACAATCGATGCACTCGGCCATGTCTCAAACAACGGCAAACTCTTTGGCGACATTCCCGCCAGCGAGGTTGAATCACCCATTGGCTTGGGGGCACTAGGTATTGAGACGTACCCGGAAAAGAAGTTTGTCAACCGCGGTATATTGCTTGATATCGCCCGTTACAAAGGTGTTGAGATGTTGAATCCCGGCTATGAAATTACGCCTGAAGACCTGCAAGCAACCGCCAAAGCTCAAGGTGTAGAGATAACAAGTGATGTCTCAGTGTTGATTCGTACAGGGTATGGCCAACTTTTTATGACAGACAAAGCTAAATACATGGGGCTGCGTCCTGGTATCGGTGCGGCATCAGCAAATTGGCTGGCTGAGAAGGACATATTCCTCACCGGTAGTGACACACTGACCTACGATGTTGTGACCGAAGCAGGCACGATATTTGCGGCCCATCGTATACTCATAGCCGACAATGGCATCTACCTCGTCGAAAACCTTAATCTGGAGGCACTAGCACAGGCGTTAGCAAAACACGCAACTTATGAGTTTGTATTGGTTGTTAATCCACCACGGTTTCGCGGAGCAACTGCCTTTCCGCTCAACGCGTTTGCCATCTTACCTTAAGGGGTTTACGGGGACAGAGTTTCGGAGACACAATACTCAACTTCAAGATCAATGATCGAGATTGGGTATCGTGTCACCCTCACCAGTAAACCCGACTTCTATTTGGTTCATTAAAGCGATTATATCGGTGATCAGCCATTCTCGAGTAATGCGCTCGCCAATAAATTCTAGAACCACAAATGTGTTCACACTAATTTGTTTGCCGGTGGCCCCTTTACCTAACAAGGGCCCAATATGGTTACCGGTAGCGTGAATGCGGAACCAGACTTTGTTGTTGGATTGTGCAATGTCTTCGATGCTAATCCGATAGTCAGATATCTTGGTCCGAATATCCGTTAAATAATGCTTAAGGCCACCCGCGCCGTGAGTCACTACGCCACCCATGCCATAAGATTCGAAGTCGCTGGCAAAAAGGCTATCGATCAGGGCGTTTCGCTCATTCTCATTGTGTGTGTTGTTGGCAGTGAGCCATCGGGTTTCGACGATGGATTGCAGGTCTGCCTGGGCGAAGGCAAACATGGGGAACAATAAAAACATGGTGATAATGGGTACTCGCAAGATATTCTCCTCTATTTCCGCATGACCTCTAACTGATGCGTATTAATTGCTAGGGCTTTTCTGCACTACTCTCGTATCACGCAAAACCCGTTTCCAAAAGGGTCTGCGCAATAAGCAATTTCTCCCCACTCGCCTTTTTCGTGGCCCTCATGAGCACCACCAAACTCGAGTATCTTGGTAACGGCGCCTTGCACATCCTCAATCAAGAAATCGAGATGGATTGGCGTCCAGTGCCGCTCATAAGATCGCTTCGCAGGACAATTCGATACCGGATTTGTACCGGGTTCTTTAACGAGTAAATGAATTTCAAGATTTCCCGCCGCAACCACGGCTGAATTAGGCGGTTGGTCTCGAAGCTTTGTGCAAGCGAGGGCATTGGTATAAAAACCAACGGCTTGTGCTAATTCAGGCACGTCAATGCTGATTGAAACTGCTACCATCGGCGATACTCATTTATCATCGGAAAATACCGTCTAAATTCGATAGATGGTAAAATACACCACTTACCATCTAAGCGCAATTGCTGGTGAATTTCCATGCTGAGTTTAGGCCCAAGGATTTCTCATGAAATATCGAACCGAAGGGAAACCGGCTCCCAAGCCACTTGTTATTGTTCAAGGCTTTCTTAACACATGGTCCGATGAACTTGGCATCGAAGATTTCCACACTACCCAATCTACGCAACAGTGGCTAAGTCAGGCCGGATTATGGCAAGAACGAAAACGGCTTTCAGTCCCTGAGATGAATGAGCTCAAAGAATTTCGTAAAACGCTGAGAAAGTTTGTCCTTGTAGGGGCTTGCCAAGAAAATATGGTAAATATGAATGAACTTGCTAGCGGCATCGGCTTCAGGGTGAAGTTTTTCGAACACGGCAATGCTGAGTTAGTGGTGTCGGAAAGCAGGGTAACAAAGGTCATAGGGACACTAATCGGAATTATCTATACAAGCCTGACCGAGGGAAGTTGGAGCAGATTCAAGTGCTGTGAACTTGAAACCTGCGGTTGGGCTTTTTATGACTACACCAAAAACCAGTCTGGAAGATGGTGCTCTATGAAGACCTGTGGTTCACGGCACAAGGCACGGCAGTATCTGAAGAGAAAAGCTCAGCGTGCGTAGCGCTGCAGCGAGGGTGAGGAGGGTTGTGATGTCTGCAACATAAGCGATGCCCGAATTATGTGAGATCAACAAATTGCCAGATTCATGTGCCGCTGAATACAATGGGCTAGAAGTCGCGCTTACATTCACCCAGCATATACGGCTGGTCTGCGATCATTCCAAGGAGCTGCCTGTTCAAGCTGACCGGCAAGTTGGTACAAGATATCCTCTCGGCCGTTCGCGGCAACAAACTGAATACCGATGGGTAACCCTTGTGAATCCTTACCGAGAGGCAAACTCAAGGCGGGTTGACCGGTCATATTGAACAGAGCGGTAAAAGGAATATAAGAAAACAGTTCTTGTGTCCATTCCATCGCTTCCCAACCGCTTGCTCGGTTCGCCTCCAGAAAGCCGAGCTTCGGTACAGTCGTACCCACTGTCGGAGTTACCAATACATCGTAATCTGCAAAGAACGGGGCAACGGCTCGGGTAACTTGACTACACACCGTTATGCACGCTAATAGATCGGTGGCACTCAAGGTCCGACCAAAATCTCGACACGCCATCACACTGGTCTCGATAGTATCCAGATTTACCTCACGACCGGTTAGAGCGGCAGAGCCTTCAACACCAGCTGCGAGTGTTGCCGACCAAAGTTTGTTGGTCGTATCAAAATAAGACGAGTAATCAAATTGCGGGCTATCGTTTTCAACGGTGTGTCCCAAGCTCAGAAGCAAGGTAGCCGCATCTTGGGTTGCCTCTTTAACTTCTGCATCCACCTTTTCGTTTGACCACGCGGTATCTGTCCAGGCGATTTTCAGTTTGCTCGGATCCGTTGTAACTTCTGTTAAATAGGATTTGGACGGTCGCGGGATCTGAAAAGGGTCACCCAGCTCTGGTCCCTCACAACAATCGAGTAGCGCTGCGCTATCTCGTACTGTACGTGTAACCGCATGTTCTATTGCCAAACCATTAAGGTACTCACCAAAGTCGGGACCAAGCGGCGTTCTGCCACGTGATGGTTTCATACCCACCAGGCCATTATGACAAGCAGGAATTCGGATGGAGCCGCCACCGTCATTCGCGTGTGCCATAGGCACTACACCAGCGGCCACCGAAGCTCCAGAACCGCCACTGGATCCGCCCGCTATTCGTGAGGTATCCCAGGGGTTTTTAGTCGACCCATGAAACCGAGACTCGGTATTGGCGTCGTAACCAAATTCTGGTGTAGCGGTGCGTCCGACAACCACTAGACCTGCCTCCCGATAACGCATCATTAGATGGCTGTCGTACTCTGAAACCATACCAGCACACAGCTCACTACAATTTTCTGATCTTATACCCTTCATTTTGAGAAGAATGTCTTTGATCAAAAAAGGCACCCCGGCAAACGTCCCAGAGGCGTTGTAATCTCCTCTGAGCTTATTCGGAATGGTTTCCATCACTGAATTCAGTTTGGGGTTCGTTGCCTGAATCGCTTTCTCTGCAAGTTCGACAAGCTCAGCAGAGGTAACTTCTCCGTTTCGAACGAGTTCGGCTAACCCTATTCCATCGTAGGAACAATATTCAGAGAGCTGCATGTTATTTGCCTTTACCTAAGTTACATGTTCACTTGTAAAGTTAAGCCGTAGGTCATCGGGTCACTGTTAATGGGGAGGAATAGCCCAAATCCAGGAACATCATTGACATAAGTGACATGAATATCATCACCTAAGTTTCTTCCCCAAAGGCTGGCGCGCCATTTACCACTCGCGGCACCGATGGCAATGCTGGCGTCAATTGTAGAGTAAGAATCCACCAAGTGATCGGGTTGGTTTTCCACCTCCAGAAATCGTTCATCCACCCAGGACCAATTTGCGGAGATTTCGAAATTCAGTTCCGTCGTAATCGGGACAAAATAGCTGACATAAAAATTGGTCGAAAACTCCGGAGAATTGGCTGGAACGTTTCCCTCGGCAGCAATAGTGCCAAATACAAAGTCACTGTCTACGATTTCAGCATTGGCGTAACCGGCTGAAGCTCTGATTAACCAGCGATCGGTAGGTAGCCAATTAAGATCGACCTCCACCCCCTTGGTTTCCAGGGTGCCAATATTTCTGCGTCGAGGCACAAGTTCGGTTGGCAGGTTGGCGTTTTCTTGGTAGTTGTCAACTTCGGTAAAGAAAACCGCAAGATTGGCAATGAGCGTACTGTCTAATAGCGTTGTTTTGATGCCCGCTTCGAACGCCGTTACGTCTTCGGGTTCAAATATGATCAAGCTTTCGGCGAATAAGCCCGCATCGAAGCCACCCGAACGAAACCCAGTTGAGTAGGAGGTGAACAACAGTATGTCGTCGTTGGGCTGATAGTTAAGGCCAATTTTGAAATTGAGGTCGGTATCGGTGCGGGAAACATCGGCTGACACTAATCCGGGGATATAAGTGCTAGGATCCACTCGATTTTTGGGACCGGGCCCAGCAAAACCAAAGGCTGCAAAAGACAGACCGGTGAATTGATTCTTTTCTTCGGTGTAACGCAACCCGGCTATCAAACTCAGTTGTTCAGTGAAAGCGTACTCGTGATTGGTGAACAAAGCCCAAGTGTCGGTGTCCTGGGCATAGTCACTGCCGCCTGTGTTCAGTCCTAAACCCAGTGAAGTTATGGAAATGGTATTAACAGAACTCATTTCATCGGTTTCGTAGTAAGCCCCAAAAAGGAAGTTCCACTCCCCAAAATCCCCCGCTAAGCGAAATTCCTGAGAAAACTGATCAATGTCTGAATACCAATCGATGTTCACTGTGTCCACCGGCGTATTATCGCTGTCTTCGCGGGCATCGCGTTCGAAAAATTCGTACCCGGTTAGAGAGGTAAAGGTGAACTCACCAAAATTGTGGTCGATGCGAAGGCTGGCACCGCGGGATTCAAAATCCTTTTTTGGGGCGAAATCCTGATTAACCACAAACCGGCCTATAGGATTACGAATCACCGCAGTGGGGTCGGTCACGCCACCCGCTTGGGCACCCCCGGGAATATCTTGGAACAAATTGTCGTAAGGAATTGAATCGCCTTTCTGAGTTCCGAAGTGCACGCTACCGAGAACGCGGGTGGTGTCGTTTTCCCACAACAATTGGCCTCGAACCTGTTTTTTATTATCTTTTGTGCCTATTTGTTTGCCATCGAACAAATTGAGATAAGGACCGGCGTCATCGTTTGCATAAGCACCAGAAACCGACAATCTGGCAGACAAATTGTCAGTCAGCGGCCCGCTGGCAAACACGTCTAATTCGTAACGCTCATATTCAACGTTGTACGTGCCTCTCGCCCCGGCTTCGAATTCTCTGGTTGGGGTGTTGTTGTAATAGTTCACCGCGCCGCCGGTAGTGTTGCGCCCGAATATAGTACCTTGAGGACCTTTCAAAACTTCAATACGTTGTACGTCGTAAAATCCCATAGAGGCCATAAACGGCTTACTAAGAATGACTTCATCAACATTAATCGCAACTGGCGAATCAAAGCTCACCTGGAACTCATTCAGGCCGAGGCCGCGAATACGAAAGTGAGTTTGACCCACAGCGTTATCAAAGGCCTGTAAATTGGGGACCGTGTCGGCTAATTGATAAGGCTCATCTAGCCATCTATCAGCCACACTTTGCTCATCAAACGCGGTGATAGCCAAACCTACGTCCTGTAGCGATTGTTCGCGTTTTTGCGCAGTGACCACAATCTCTTCCAGTCGGTTTTCTTGTTGACCCTCTTCGGCCACACTTGGCGCAGCACTCAATATCGCCGCCAGTAATGTGGCTAAACCTGTTTTCTTGATACCCATCGGCTCTCCCTTAGTTTGTCGCGGGGCGGTTGCAACCTCTGTAAGGCTGATTACGCGTTTTTCCGAAAGGCCGCCAGTTAGTCCCGTGTTTGCAAGTAATACGTCGAGGGCCTGTTGTAGTGTAAGGCTCCCAACTACAGCGTTTGCCTGATGGGCTTGCGCCATGTCAAAAGGGAAAAGGGTTATTGCACCGGTTTGTTCAGCCAGTACATGCAACGCTGTGGCAGCGTTCTGTGACGGAATATCAAGTTCATAGACGGGTTCGCTGGCATTAGTGCCTACACTGCAAAAGATAAATACAAAAACAGCTACTAATACTTGCTTAGTGTCTAAGTTATTCCGTTGTCTCCCCCCATCGGCATGCGTGCTACCCGTTGCGACTACTTGCTCTCTCGTAGCGACCTTGTCCATTAGATAACCAGCGGGGGGCTCAAACCCGCAATGTGAATGGGAGTTTTTTTGTTTGTTCGCTGATAATGGGTGGCGGGCCAAACGAGCGCAACTAAGGCGAGTTGCCGGCGGATACCAATACATGATTCTGGTCCAGATGGGTCACTTGCAGTCCAAAATTCGATTCCAGAGCATCAAACATTGACTCAGTTTCTCCAACCGGGAAACGTCCGCCAATACGAATTGCCTTTACCGAGGGATCAGAGAATTCGATAGAAACTGTGGTATAGCGACCAATTTCTTTAACCACCTGCTCAAGCGGTTCGCCGGAGAAAATCAGTACCCCCTCGGTCCAAGCCATCCGCTTTGACAGGTCCTGGTGTTTAATACTACGCAAGTTGGAAAGAGTACTAACGAGCGGAACATTCTCCACCCTCCGCTTGCTGATGGTTGCTATTTGGCCTGCACCCAGGGTTTTTAGACTGGTGAGGGGAGTGTATCGGTTGGCAATAATCGCCGGGTTATCTGCCGCCAACGCATGGATCAATTGGGGTGGGGGAATAGAAGCTAGAGCAACCCGTCCCTCGGTCACGGTTATGTCAATCGAGTCACCATTTTTGTAAACAGAGAAAACAGTGCCCAAGGCTTGAATGCGGCCAATTCCGGCAAACACTCGAAAAGGCACTTGGGGATTTTCTGCTACGGTAAAGTGGGCTTCACCTCGTAACAAGTAGATGTCGCGAAAATGTTCCGAATAGTCTATTTTCAATTGGCTGTTGGTATTCAGTAATACCACGGATCCATCTGACAGGACTGTCGACTGTTGCTCACCAACGCTGGTGGCGTAGACACCG
The DNA here is from genome assembly GCA_013151695.1 of Gammaproteobacteria bacterium. GTDB lineage: Bacteria > Pseudomonadota > Gammaproteobacteria > Pseudomonadales > Azotimanducaceae > UBA4421. The sequence goes on along the minus strand of JAADHW010000151.1, from coordinate 8,749 downwards.
TTATAGTCCATGAGTGGATTGGTGTTGAACCAGACACCTGTACCGATAGCAATACTGAGAGCCACCGTCGCAGCCACTGTGGCAAAAGGTCGGAACAACAAGAACCGACGACGAGGAGCGTGCTCCTGTATTTTTGGCTTTTCCAGGGGCACGGCAAGCTCTGTCAGCAGGTTCATCTTGTTCCAGAATTCAGCCAAACCCTCAAGTTGTTCGCGATGGAGTGGGCTTTCGTCGAGCCATTGCCTGAGTTGCGCATGCTCCTCCTGTGATAGCACCGAATCGCCATCTAGCTTGATCAACCAAGCGGCGGCAATATCTTCTACTGCTTTTCTCCCACTAAATTGAACAATTTTTTTCATAGATGTTTATTCCTGGCGCTTTGCTTGGCATTCGCTTGCTTCACCTGAACTTTTCCTACCGTCGCTTCGTTGCTTTTCGCAACAAACGCATGACACGCCAGAATACCTTGCCGCAAATACTTTTCTACCGAGCTCACAGACAGCGCCATACGAGTGGCAATTTCTTTATGGGCCAGACCATGTACTTTACGCAGTAGAAATACCTCCCGACATTTGTCCGGCAGCGCTGCCACGGCTTCACAATAGATCCCCAGCTGTTCGCGCGCCTCTACTTCGCGATCAACAGATGCCACGGTCTCTAAAACTACTGAACTCGACGAGTCCTCAAGATAATCTGTAATTTGTCGGGATTTTTTTGTTAGTTCAGTGAGGGCAACATTTTTGGCGATGCGAAACAAAAAAGCCTTCGGTTGCTCGATGTCTTTCTTTTGCTCTGCAACATAAGCGCGCAGGTAGGTTTCTTGCACGGTGTCTTCAATATCTTGTCTACTGGAAAAGAATCGTGTCAGGAATTTCTTGAGCGAGGTGTTGTTTTCAACGAATGCCGCTGATACCGCTGAAAGCGGTTTCGCTTTTGGATTCGATTTTTGCACCCATTTCCCCCAAATGAACTGACCCAAGGCACCACACCATGTGCAGACTGCATTGTAAGTTAGAAAACCTCCTAGTGGGCAAGTTTTTGCGCCATTTCAATGGTGGTTTTTGATCCGCAAAATTAACCAGTTAGGGTCTTGAGGGGTTTCGAATTAAACAATATCTTCGTATTAATACTTGACCCGCACCCTTTTGCGCGTGGAGTATTCTCAGAATTATAGGCGAGGAGACGAACCATGGCAGCGAATGTAAATGCTCGGGAGGACCAGCAACTTATTTATATGGGCCAATTTGATGCGCGCATTCGGGCGTATGTTCGCTCACTGATCACGCCTGAACTCATTGAGGAACATCGGCTGAAACCGCTTGGCCAGCACAGCGATCAACTGGATCGGGTGCTAAATTATTTTCGTCGGCCACCCAAATTTGGACTGTATTCGCAAAACACGTTTGAGTACCAGATCATCGCACTACCAGTTACCCCGGGGGCGGGACCTGAGCCTCTGGACGAGCAGATTTTCACTGAGAAAAACCAAGCAATACACGCTGTATTCTTGAAACATGTGCACGAACTTCAAGAGGGGTCAGAGTGATGACAACAAAAACAAAAAAAATGCTAACAGGTTATTGCAACTTAAGTGTGCAACCCGTGGACGCTCTCAATTTTATGGTCAGTGCCCAAGGTTGTACAACGGCTGAAGTTAACATAGTCCGCCTGATTCATGGGGATGAGAGTGCCCAAGGTCCGGGTTACGTTGATGAACCAGTAGAAGCTGTGTGTAACGGCATGATTGCAGTAACCGAACAAAACACAGCGCCTGCAGGAAACTTTGTTGAGGTAGTTGATGTTGATGCACAATTGTTCCCGCAGGGGAGCTTTAGTGTTCACGCTTTCATCTGGCCAACGACACCGGCGGCTGGTCGACAGGGTTTGGTGACCCAATGGAGCGAAGCCCAACAGAAGGGTTTCGCTTTCGAAATTGACACCAATGGCTGTCTTTGTTTGCGCCTAGGAGATGGGAAAAATAGCGCGGTTACCGTTGCCAAATCACCCCTGATGGCACGTATTTGGTACTTTATTGCTGCCAGTTACGACGTTGAGACAAGTCAGGTTACGCTTTTTCAACTACCTGTAGTCAACTCATACAATAGCCATTTGAGCCCACTTGTTGTCGATCGAGAGCCAAAAAGCCATACACAAGCTAGCCAGGTACAACCTATTTCGGCCAATGTGAGTTTGATATGGGGTGGTTACCATGGCAGCGACACAGAAAAATCCATTTCAGGATTTTATAACGGCAAGATTGATAGAGTTGCTATTCATTCGCAGGTTGTTGGTAACAAAGAACTCACTGAGATCAGTCGTGGGGTCGAACCCGGTGGCAGCGGGTTGGTTGCCAACTGGGACACTACGCTTGGTTATACAGACCAAGGGATTGGCGACTTGGTGATAGATACCGGACCTCATGGGCTCAATGGTATTGGGTACAATCGTCCTGTCCGCGGCATGACTGGTTACAATTGGAATGGTGAAGTTGATTGTTATCGCCTGAATCCGTCTCAGTTTGGTGGCATCCATTTTCACGCGGACGCCATCACTGATTGCGCTTGGGTTCCCACCTTTTCCTGGACAATTCCCGAAAATCTAAAGAGCGGTGTATATGCTGCCTGGATACACACTGAAGAGGTTGAAGATCACATCGTATTTTTTGTACGGCCAACCAAGCCACAGGCAAAAGTGGCGATGTTAATGCCAACGGCTAGTTACCTTGCCTATGCTAACGAGCACTTTGTTCTGCATGGTCCTGCGGTCGAGGCTGTAACCGCCCACCCCTTGATTCTCAGTGACCGTGATTATGCTTTGAGTCAACACCCAGAGTGGGGATTGTCTAGTTACGACCACCACGTAGACGGTGCAGGGGTTTGTTATACCTCTTATCTGCGTCCTATTATGGGGATGAGACCAAAACATCGCATGGCAGCCACCGGCGTGCCTTGGCAATTTCCTGCAGACCTTTCGATTATATGGTGGCTCGAAAATCAAAATATTGAGTACGATGTTATTACCGATGAAGATTTACACCGCGAAGGCGTCGATTGCTTAAGTTCGTATAAATTAATTATTAATGGCACTCACTCAGAATATTATTCAGAGGAGATGATGGACGCCACCGAGCAGTATCTCGATGATGGGGGGCACCTTTTCTATAGCGGTGGTAATGGTTATTATTGGGTGGTCGCGTTTCGCGATGACGATCCAACCTGTATGGAAATCCGTAAACTTGATACCGGTACTCGCGCTTGGCAGGCGGAGCCAGGAGAATTTTACATGGCAACTAACGGGCGCAAAGGCGGATTGTGGCGCGCGCGCGGTCGCTTACCGCAAAAGCTGTTGGGTGTCGGCTTTACCTCCGAAGGCATGGATGAGTCAAAACCCTACCGCCGTATGCCGGATAGCTTTCAAGAGGAGGTTTCCTGGATTTTTGCCGGAGTTGAAAACGATCTCTTTGGTGATTCCGGGCTTGCCCTCGACGGTGCCGCAGGCATTGAAATAGATCGCTATGATTTGTCGCTCGGTACCCCACCAAACACGTGGCTGTTAGCCAGTTCTGAAGGCCATTCAGACAACTATCCGCACGTGAGCGAAGAAATTGGCTTCAACTTTCCAGGCATGGGTGGCAGCCAAGATCCTCAAGTGCGCGCGGACCTGACTTATTTTGTCGGTGTTAACGGCGGCAGCGTCCTTTCAACCGGTTCGATCGCTTGGGGACAGGCGTTGCCAATAAACGGAGGTGACAATGACGTTTCCCGAATTACCGCGAATGTTGTTCGCCGTCTTGCGGGAGACCCATAACAGCGATTGCTCGTGCCGGGAGACAACTTTCCAACCATTTCACTATTTATAGGTGGAAAATGCTAAGACTGCTCGGTCGCTGGTATATCCCGGCCGAGTATTTTTGCCGCACCCTTCTCGCCAATCATTAAGCAGGCTGCGTTGGTATTACCGCTGACGATTGCAGGGAAAATAGATCCGTCAGCGATACGTAAATTGTCAATGCCATGCACACACAAATCCGGGTTCACCACAGCCATGGCATCAACACCCATCTTGCAAGTTCCAACGGGGTGGTACACCGGTCCGGTCATTTCTCGAATATAGCTCTCCCATTCGTCGTTCGTTGTCACCTCTGGTCCTGGCAATGTTTCGTGATCAAGATAGGCAGCAAATGCTTCGCTTTTAATGATGCGCCGAGATAGCTTGCCCGATTCAATCAACACTGACCTGTCGTACTCATCACCCAGCAGATTAGGTTGTATATCCGGTGGATCGAAGGGTGAGTTTGTTCTTAATCGTAACTCTCCCCGGCTACGGCTTCTATTCACATTTGGCTGTAAAGTGATTGCGGGATAATCAAGCAGATAGATACCGTTCTCATCGCCTGTAAAACCCATAGGAGCAAAATGAATCTGCACGTCTGGATAGCTTAGAGCGGGGTCCGTCTTGGCGAAGGCTAACGCTTGAAAGGCCACTGAGGTTAGCGGACCTTTTCCGGAAACCAACCAATCAAACCCGTGACGGACAATGGACAACGGGTTGTTTAGTTGCTGATTGACAGTTTTTACTTTCATGCGTGCCTGCATTGGAATGCACGGATGCTCTTGAAGATTCTGACCAACACCAGGCAGATCGTGCACTACCTCGATACCCATATTATTTAGATGCTGCGCCGGACCGACACCTGAGAGCATTAATAACTGTGGAGAATTGATCGAACCGCCGGACAATATAATCTCGCGGTGCGCTTTTTCTGTGACCTTTTCCCCATTGCATGAGACTTCAACGCCAACGGCTTTTTTCCCGTCGAATAGTATCCTGGTAACCAACGCATTGGTCATAATCTTCAAATTTCGGCGATGTCGCGCTGGTTGCAAAAAAGCCTGGGATGAACTTTGTCGGAAGCGTTTCGACTGCGTTACGCACAGAACGGCGGCTCCTTCCTGCTGCTCAGCGTTATAGTGGGGGTTGGTCACAATACCCTGTTGTTTGCAGGCGTCGACAAAAGCCGTTGACAGGAAATGTTCGCCTTTAATTTGTTTGACGCCTAAATCACCATCGTTACCATAGTAATCTGAGTCCTCAAACTCATGGTTCTCAATGTTACGAAAATGCGGCAGAACATCTTCGTAGCTCCAACCGCTATTGCCGAGTTGAGCCCAGTGGTCAAAGTCATCTCTGTGCCCGCGCACGTAGATCATGCCGTTAACACTACTACTGCCGCCGAGAATCTTACCTCTGGGCCAGCATTCGGTTCTGTTGTTACGGCTGGGGTCAGGACTGGTCATGTATCGCCAATCTCTTTTTGGGTGGCAGTAATTGAGGAACGACCCCAGTATTGGCACCCTTTGCAGTGGGTTCCGATCGGTTCCTCCCGCTTCGAGTAACAAAACGTTGGACTTGCCGTCTGCTGACAAGCGGTTTGCGAGAACACAACCGGCACTGCCGGCGCCTACGACGATGTAGTCCCATTGCATTTGCGGCTCCTTATGTCAGTTCGTTGACATATTTGTTATGCGTTAGTCGGCCTGGGCGGATGTTCAGGCCGACCGCTTATTCACGGAAGTAAGTGTAATACACTCTCTTACGAGATCGCAATTTGTTGCTCTTGAGTATCATGAGAAAACTGATAGTCGACAAATACCCACCAATACTGCGCGGTACCCGATAGATTCGGCTATCACATCAGGCGCTAGCGCTCGGTGTTCTGAGCTCGGCTGGTGTGCATACCCAATGTTGTCAGCAATGAGGCGGGCAGGGTAGAGCCAGGAGAAACTGGTAAAGTAGTGATTCGACCAGCTATTGAGGATAGCGACATTTTTCTGGTCGGTGAACTCAGAGCATCCTGGCGCATCTGAGTTCGTAAAACTTGCCCATGGGACGCTGAAACAATTAGTTAGGCTGAAGTTGCTTACTCATACTAATTCGATCCTCAATCGAGAACCCGGCATTTTCGTAGAATTCAACAACTGCAGCGTTGTCTGCGCGAACCTGAATGTTTAATTTCGGACAACCGAGGGCTGCCAATGCGCTTTCTGCGGTATCCATCAACAAAGATGCAATGCCTTTGCGCTGATATTCAGGATGCACGGCTACCTTATTTACCCAACCTCGAAACCCGTCATACCCGGCGAGCGCGGAACCGACCAGACGACCGTCCACAATACAAACCATCAATAACTCGGGCTGTACTGAGAGCTTACGGCGAATAACGTCAGCAGGATTATTCCTTGCGGGTTCATTGGGAAAGCAAATCTCCCAAAGCTCAACTAACGCGGATTCATCTTCAGGTAGATAGGCGCGCACGCCAAATTCACTTGTCACTCTTTACACCAACGATGCTAAAGAGTGACTCTACGCAAAATGCTAATTGTCGGCAATTACCCAATCTTGGCATGGTTGCTCGAAATGCCACTATCGATTTGCCGACGCGCCACAGGCAGCAACGGGATCGCAGTAGTGGTTGTCGATCGTGGTGATTTCCGTTGGACACGCGGTGAAAAGTTTCATGGCGTAAGCCCGATACGGATTGGCAGATATGGTTTTGTCGAGCGTGTGGTTCTCCGTTGCCTGGCGATAATGATGAGTCGCGAATGTTTATCCCTGCAGGCTTGATTTCAGGAGCAGATGAGTCTTTGGCAGTGAAGCACCACATATGGGTTGACTCGAAAGCCAAGTGGGATGAAATTGGGGATTCGGGTCATCAACACCGCGAAGCATTTGCGTTATCAACTGATGGCTCGGTTGACGATTAAGAAATAGGCGAAGGCTCCACATAGATGTGGTAATGAGATTATAACTTAAACGGGATTTTAAGTCTGCCATCCACCGAAGTTCGTTGCTAGGGTGCGTGCCCCTCTTGAGGTGGAACGTGGTGGCATGTGGAATCGAAACTTCTTACTGCTGTGGCAGGGCTTGTTTGTTAGCCAGATTGGCACGCAACTGTTTAGTTTGGCGTTACTCTATTGGATACTCGAAACAACCGGCTCTGCCACCATTATGGGGCTCGTTTTGATGGCTGCCACCTTGCCGGGAGCATTGCTTGGCCCGATTGCAGGAACCCTGGCGGACAACCTCAGTCGCAAGCTCCTTATCGTCTGGGCAGACGTTGTTCGAGGGTTGGTTGGCATAGGCTTCGTGCTGGTATTATGGTATGGCAAGACAAGTTGGGCGTTACCGTTGCTGTTTCTCGCTCAGGTTGTTTTCGGGATCTGTGGGGCTGTCTTCACACCCTCGGTGAATGCGAGCCTCCCGGAACTAGTACCTAAGGAAAAGTTACCAACAGCCAATTCGTTGTTACAAGGTACCAATGCGCTCACGACCACAGCGAGCTTTGGTTTAGGCGGCTTTCTTTATGCCGCGTTCGGTGCGCCATGGTTGTTCATGGTCAATGGCATCAGTTATCTAGTCTCAGCCTTTACGGAATGTTTTATCACTATTCATCAGGTTTTCCCAAGCGAGCGGATCACGCGCCACAATGCCTTACGAAAACTCCGGCAAGAAACGGTAGAAGGATTGGCTTACGTATGGAATCGCCGCGGTTTGCGCACATTGGTGGGAATGCTGGGGTTAATTAATTTTGTGATCGTACCCACGAGTATCGCTCTGCCAATACTTGTTCGTGACGTTCTCCAACGCGGTCCTGAGTTTCTCGGCATCATGGGTGCTTGCCAGGCTGCAGGCGGTATAGGTGGTTTTGTCTTCTCTGGAATTGTAAAGATTCCGCCTCGATGGCGCCCGAGTCTGGTGCTCACCAGCATGGTTCTCTGCGGATTTGTGGTAATGGCGTTAGGGTTTATTACCACGCCGCTACTTACGCTGCCATTCTTGGCGGTTTTTGGTTTTCTACTGCCGCTGATCAATGTCAATATTATCAGTTTGTTGCAAGGCACCACGCCAGCAGAAGTGCGGGGGCGGGTGATGGGTGTGTTGGGAACCGTTGTGCTCGGAATGATCCCTTTCGCACAAGGGCTCTCAGGCGTTCTGATCGATGCAGTTGATCAACGAGTATCTATTATTTTTTCGGTTGTCGGCGGTTTGTTTGTCGTACTTGTGTTAGCCGCATCGTTTGTTACGGAATTTCGAGCTTACCTGGCGATAGACTACGCAAAGTAGAATCTGGCCGCGCCAGCTTTCTATCGATCAGCCTGACAAATTATGCAACGTGCCGCCCGACCGCTGGTTTCGACCACCGCGTCGTACCACCGCGCGTCGCCAATATTTTTGCGCCCTCAATCAGCTTAGCGCCAACATCACCGACGCTGTGGGCGTCATCTCCTGGTGACATTAAAACCCCTTCATCTATTGCATATTTCATCAAAGGTGCAGAGAGATAGGGTTCCGAAGCGCCCTTGCTTAATGCACGGACGTTTAAATCAAGGATAAGGCCGAGGTCTTTGATTCGACTAAGATTGCGGATAGCCCTGTCGCGCACTGCCACGACCTCCCAACGTTGCAGGTAATCCGGATCGTGAATGCGTATCAGGTCAAAATGTCCTACCACCGCTGGTTCGAAATGCTCGATTAATTCCAACTGTTTGTCAAAGTAGTCACAATAAAGAGCTTCGATGCTGCCTGATATCTCCACTGCTCGTCTGTAGTCCTCCAGCGTGCCATCAAATAAGAGGTCGTGGATGTGGTGAACCGAACCGACGATCATGTCGGGTTGGTGTCGGGAGATCAGATTTGCCACCGCAGTTTGGTAACCCGTGTAGGCGTCAGTCTCAAAACCAACCAAGAT